>NZ_JBFAUH010000006.1:0-329415 GCF_040679095.1 Streptomyces sp. NPDC052496 | reverse complement strand
ATCCAGATGGGCTGCGGCCGCACCGGCGCGTTCTTCTCCTTCGAGGAGGCGGGCATCGTGCCGGACATCGTCACCGTCTCGAAGTCCATCAGCGGCTACGGCCTGCCGCTCGCGCTCACCCTGTTCAAGCCGGAGCTGGACGTGTGGGAGCCGGGCGAGCACAACGGCACCTTCCGCGGCAACAACCCCGCCTTCGTCACCGCCGCGGCGGCCCTGGACACGTACTGGGCCGACGGCCAGATGGAGAAACAGACGCTGGCCCGCGGCGAGATCATCGAGTCGCACCTGCGCGCCATCGTCGCGGAGCACCCCGACGTCATCGCCGAGTACCGCGGCCGCGGCATGGTCTGGGGCCTGGAGTGCTCCGACAAGCCGCTCGCCAACAAGATCGCCAAGCGCGCCTTCGAGCTGGGTCTGCTCATCGAGACCTCCGGCCCGGAGAGCGAGGTCGTCAAGCTGCTGCCGGCGCTGACGACCACCCCCGAGGAGCTGGACGAGGGTCTGCGCATCCTCGCCCGCGCGGTCCGCGACTGCGCCTGAGCGCACCGCGGCACCGCACCACTCCTTGTCCGCACCACAGAAAGGTACGAGAACACCGTGATCGTCCGATCCTTCAAGGACATCGAAGGCACCGACCGCCATGTCAAGGCCAAGTCGGGCACCTGGGAGAGCAAGCGCATCATCCTCGCCAAGGAGCGCGTCGGCTTCTCGCTGCACGAGACCATCCTGTACGCGGGCACCGAGACGTCGATGTGGTACGCCAACCACGTCGAGGCCGTGCTGTGCGTGGAGGGCGAGGCCGAGCTCACCAACGACGAGACCGGTGAGAAGTACACCATCACCCCGGGCACGATGTACCTGCTCGACGGGCACGAGAAGCACACCATGCGGATCAAGAAGGACTTCCGCTGCGTGTGCGTCTTCAACCCGCCGGTGACGGGCCGCGAGGACCACGACGAGAACGGCGTGTACCCGCTGCTCACCGAGCCCGAGCCGGAGCCGGAGACCGCCGGCCAGGCCGGCTGACGCGCCCGGCGCGTACCCCTGCCCCGTCCGGCAGTTGAGGAAGGCGCGAGAAGGAAAGCTCGTACGAGAGGAGAGGAAGGCAACACCATGACCACCGCACCCGAGCGCACCGCCGACCTGTACCCGACCCGGGGGACCACCGAGGTGATGACCCCGCGGCAGGACCCGGTGGTGTGGTCGCAGCCCGGCACGGAGGGCCCTTTCCAGCCGGCCGAGCTGAGCGAGTTCGAACGCGACGGTTTCTTCGCCATCGGTGAACTGCTGACGGCGGAGGAAGTCGCGGTGTACCGCGCCGAACTGGACCGGCTGGTCAACGACCCGGCGATGCGGGCGGACGACCGCTCCATCGTCGAGCCGCGGTCCCAGGAGATCCGGTCCGTCTTCGAGGTGCACAAGATCAGCGAGGTGTTCGCCAAGCTGGTCGCCGACCCGCGCGTGGTGGGCCGCGCCCGTCAGATCCTCGGCTCGGACGTGTACGTCCACCAGTCCAGGATCAACGTCAAGCCGGGCTTCGGTGCTTCCGGGTTCTACTGGCACTCCGACTTCGAGACCTGGCACGCCGAGGACGGCCTGCCGAACATGCGGACCGTGTCGGTCTCGATCGCGCTGACGGAGAACTACGACACCAACGGCGGCCTGATGATCATGCCGGGTTCGCACCGGCACTTCCTCGGGTGCGCCGGTGAGACGCCGCGCGACAACTACAAGAAGTCGCTGCAGATGCAGGACGCGGGCACGCCCTCGGACGAGGCGCTGACGAAGCTGGCCGACGCGCACGGCATCAAGCTGTTCACCGGCAAGGCCGGTTCGGCCACCTGGTTCGACTGCAACTGCATGCACGGTTCCGGCGACAACATCACGCCGTACCCGCGCAGCAACGTCTTCATCGTGTTCAACAGCGTCGAGAACACCGCGGTGGAGCCCTTCGCGGCACCGGTCCGGCGCCCGGAGTACATCGGCGCGCGTGACTTCACTCCCGTGAAGTGACACCTACGCCGTACGGTGCCGGCGGGGCACCACGGCACGGCATCACAGCCAGGCCAGCGACGTGGCCGTCTCCAGCAGCCGCTGCGAGGCGGCCGCGTCGCCCGCCTGGCCGCGCGCGATCTCCTCGGGGTCCTGCCGCCCGCCGATGAGCAGGAGGAAGTCGGTGGCCTCCAGGACCAGTTCGGCGGCGATCGGCTCGGCGTCCGAGCCGAGCACCCAGTCGCCGCCCGCCTCGCCCTCCACCGACAGCAGCACCGGCTGCGCCTCCGGGCCCAGCGCCAGGTCCAGGATGCGTACCGCCAGCCCCAGGAAGCGTTGCAGGTGCACCGGCAGCGGCGGCGGTACGGTACGGCCCAGCGCCCGCCCGATGTCGCGGGTGTGCACCCACGTCTCGAACGCGCGGATCACATAGTGGTCGGCGACCGGCAGCCGCAGGCCCATCAGCGTCGTGGCCATGGCGGCCAGCTGCTCGTCACCCGCCTCGGGCAGCGCGAGCAGCCCATGTGCCTGGGTCCGCCACGCCTCCCGCGTCTCGGCGGGCGGCCGGGTGTGCTCGTACGCCACGACCTCCTGCGTACGGGCCGCCCAGCGCAGCTCCCAGGGGGCGCCCGCGCCCGCCGTCCGGCCCGCGGACAGCGCGCCCGGATCCGTACCGGCGTCCGCCCCGAAACCCCCCTCCGGCCGCGCCCCGGGCAGCGGCCCCAGTCCGGTGCCCGCCTCCGTCACCGGCGCCAGCCCCAGCCGTTCCGCCAGCACTTCGTCGGCCGCGACCAGGTGGGCGACGGTGCCCTGGACGTCCCAGTCGTGCACGACGGGGGTACCCCAGCGGGCCGGCGCCTGGTCCAGTTCCCGCAGCAGCGCGTCCAGGCAGGCCACCGCCCCCGCGTACGGAGCGGCGTGCGCGGCCGGCGGCACCTGCCCGGGCCGCGCGGCGCGGGCCGCGGCCATCAGCCGCCCGCGCGCCAGGCCCGTGTTCGCCTTGCGTCCGGCCCCGCGGCCCGTCCCGCCGGGCGCCGGTTCGTCCAGCAGCCGTACGGTCTCCCGCAACCGCCGCGCCTCGGCCGCGCAGGGCGCGCAGTCGCTCAGGTGGCCGCGGACCCGCGCGTCGTCGCCCGGCATGTCCGCACCGAGCGCCCATGCGGCGAGCAGGGCGGTGACTTCCTCGTGGGCCGCGGTGGGGGTGTCGGGGACGGCCGGGTTGTTCGGGCCGTCCTGGTCCTGCGGGGCTTGAGGGTCGTGGGGGTCATGCGGGTCATGCGGGTCTTGCGGCCCACCGCTCCCGCCCGTACCACCGGGCCCGCCGACACCACCCGCACCCCCTGGGCCACCGGTACCACCCGCCCCCTGCGGACCACCCGTGCCACCCGGGCCCTCCGCACCACCTGGGCCCTCCGGCCCACCCGCGCCACCCCGCCCGTTCCTGCCTCCCGCGCCCATCGCGCGCCCCTTCCGCTGTTCCACCGCCCGGCCTGCCCGCGCGCGTAGCTGTCGTCTCCCTTGCTGCCCGCGGTCGCCGCCCGGCATTCAGCACTCGTCCCGTGCTTCGTCGGCCGGGCTGCCGGGACCGGCCACCGGACCGGCGAGCCGGTCGGCCAGCCCGCCCAGGGCGTTCCGCAGCCGTGCGGTGGCCGCCGCCTCCGGGATGCCCAGTTCCACCGCGACCTGCCGGTACGTACGTCCGGCGAAGCACGCCAGGTGCAGTGCTTCCCGTTCCGGCAGGGGCAGTTCGGTCAGTGCGGTGTGCAGCGCCAGCCGGGCCTCCTCGACGGACTGGTGCCCCGCCCCCGCTTCCGTACCGCCCGGTGCGCGCTCCGTCTCCGCCTCCGTCTCCCGGGTCCGGGCCACCGCGCCGTGGTGCCCGCGGATGCTCAGCCACGCGCGCAGCGAACCGTGGCCGGGCTCGAAGGCGTACGGGCACGTCCACAGGTCGATGAAGACCCGGTGCGTCACCTCGTCGGCGACCGCCGTACTGCCGGTCACCCGGCGGGCCACCGTCCTGACCAGCGCGCTGTAGGCGTCGTACGCCTCACCCAGCGCGGATTCGTCCCCGTACACCAGCCGCCGGTGCAGCTCCCGGTCGCGCGGCGGGTACCTGGTTGTCCCGTCCACCGGCACCACCTCGTGAGTGTGTGGTGACATTCCTAGCCTTTCGCCCTCCTCCGCGATAGCCGTCCGCCCGGCCGAATTGCGCGGCGCCCGGCGGGTGTCGCACGATCCGGAGGGCGTCGGAGGGGCGCGGGGACGAAGAGGACCGAGGAGCGTACATGAGTGCCGACCGGCTGCCCGGTGTCGTACTGACCGACCACTTCCTGGAGGTGCCGCTGGACCACGCCGCGCCGGACGGCGAGCGGCTGACGGTCTACGGGCGCGAGGCCGTGGCGCCCGGCCGGGAGCACGAGAAGCTGCCGTGGCTGGTCTATCTCCAGGGCGGCCCAGGCTGCGCGTCGCCGCGCCCGCTGGGCCGGGACTCCTGGCTGGTGCGCGCGCTGGACCACTACCGGGTGCTGCTGCTCGACCAGCGGGGCACCGGCCGCTCAGCGCCGGCCAACCGGCAGACCCTCGCGCTGCGCGGCGGCCCGCGCGAACAGGCCGCGTACCTGGCGCATTTCCGTGCCGACGCGATCGTGCGGGACGCCGAGCTGTTCCGGCGTGAGCTGGCCGGTCCCGGCGAGCGGTGGAGCGTCCTGGGGCAGAGCTTCGGCGGCTTCTGCGCCACGACCTATCTCTCGTACGCGCCCGAGGGGCTGCGCGAGGTCATGATCACGGGCGGCCTGCCGGGGCTGCGGGCCACCGCGGAGGACGTCTACCGGGCCGCGTACCCGAGGGTGGCCCGCAAGAACGCCGCGCACTACGCGCGCTATCCGCAGGACGTCGAGCGCGTCCGCCGGATCGCCGCGCACCTGCGCGAACACCCGGCCCGGCTGCCCGGCGGCGGGCAGCTGACCGCTGAGGCGTTCCAGGCGCTGGGCCTGCTGCTGGGCACCGGCACCGGCTCGTACGTCCTGCACTACCTGATCGAGGACGCGTGGGTGACCGGCCCCGCGGGGCCCGAACTGGCGGATTCCTTCCTCCAGGCCGTACAGGGCCATCTCTCCTACGCCGCCACCCCGCTGTACGCCGTCCTGCACGAAGCGATCTACGCCCAGCGGTCGGTGGCCTCCAAGAGCACCGGCTGGGCCGCCCAGCAGGTACGCGCCGAGTTCCCCGCGTTCGACGTGGACACGGCGCTGGAAGGCGGGCGGCCGGTCCACTTCACCGGCGAGATGGTCTACCCCTGGCTCTTCGACACCGACCCGTCGCTGCGCCCCCTCAAGGAGACCGCACAGGCACTGGCCGAGCGCGCCGACTGGCCCGATCTGTACGACGCCGACCGCCTCGCGGCCAACGAGGTCCCGGCCGCGGCCGCCGTGTACGCGGACGACATGTACGTCGACGTCACCCACTCCCTGGAGACCGCGCGGGAGATCCGCGGGCTGCGGACCTGGGTGACCAACGAGTGGGAGCACGACGGGCTGCGGGTCAGCGACGGCGCGGTGCTGGGGCGCCTGATCCGGATGGTGCGCGGGGAGATCTGAGGCAGGGGGCCAGGACCGGAGCCGGGCCGGAGCCTGGCCGGCGCCGGGAGCCCCCGCACACCTCCTCAGCTACCCCAACAGCTCCAGCAACCGATCCACATCATCCGACGAGTTGTACAGATGGAAGGCGGCGCGGAGGCTGCCGGCGCGCGCGGCGACCCGTACCCCCGCCGCCTCCAGCCGGCCCGCCGCGTCCGCGAGCCCCGGCACGGACACGATCGCCGAACCGGGCGCGGGCAGCGGGGTGTGGCCGAGCGCCGTGATCCCCGCGCGGTACCGGTCGGCGAGCGCGGTGTCGTGCGCGTGGACGGTCTCGACGCCGATCTCGTTCAGCAGGGCGAGGGACTGCGCGGCGGCGGTGTACGAGTAATGGGCGTGCGGCTCGTCGTAGCGGCGCGCGCCCGCCGCGAGCTCCCGGATCGGCCCGTAATTGGACTCGAACGGGTCCGCGCCGGCCACCCACCCGGCGTGCAGCGCCTCCAGCCCGTCGTCGCCACACACCAGGAAGGAGGTGCCGCGCGGGCACAGCAGCCACTTGAACGCCCCGCACACCACGTAATCGAAGTCGCCGCCCCGCAGCGGCAGCCACCCGGCGGCCTGCGTGGCGTCCACCAGGGTGCGTGCGCCGTGGGCGCGGGCGGCGGCCCGTACCGCCTCCAGGCCGGCGATCCGTCCGTCCAGGGCCTGGACCGCGCTCACCGCGACGAGCGCCGTGCCCGGCCGGACGGCATCGGCCAGCTCCGCGAGCGGCGCGGTACGCAGCTTGATCCCGGACCGGGCCGCGAACGGATTGACCAGCGAACTGAACTCCCCCTCGGGAACCAGCACTTCGGCCCCGTTCGGGAGCGACCCGGCGATCAGCGCGGCATGCACCGCGACGGCGCCGCCGATCGCGACCCGATCCGGCGCTACGTGCATCAGCTGGGCGAACGCGGCCCGCGCGGCCTCCGCCGGCCCGAAGTAGTCCCGGCCCATGGTCCCGTACGAGACGGACTCCTCGACGGCCGCGCGCAGGGCGGCAGCCGCACGGGCCGGGAGCAGGCCGCTGGAGGCGGTGTTCAGGTACGTCGTCAGGGGCGCGAACTCGTCCCCACCAAGTGGCTCAATGCGCTGCATGCCCCCCACTGTGACCGCCCCGCCGCCCGCCGTCCATCAAGAATTCCTTTGCAACGGCACCAAGCACCCCTTATCCCCGCAGCTCAGCGCCCTGCCACTGCACCGACCCCCGCCGCGATCACTTACCCGTGCCGGGCCGGCACACCTCCCCTTCACACCCCGGCGCGCCCTCGCCGTCCCCCAGCACGGGCGCCTCCCCCTCCCCCCACGCCTGCTCCAGCGCCTGCCGGAACACCTCGGCGGGCTGCCCGCCGGAGATCCCGTACCGCCGGTCGATGACGAAGAACGGCACGCTCCGCGCCCCCAGCTCCGCCGCCTCCCGCTCATCGGCGCGCACCGCCTCCGCGTAGGCGGTCCCGTCCGCCAGCACCCGGCGCACGTCCTCCTCGTCCAGCCCCGCGGCCACCGCGACCCCGGTCAGCACGTCCGCGTCCCCCAGCGGCAGCGCCTCCGCGAAGTTGGCCCGGTACAGCGCGCCGAGCAGCGCGTCCTGGACGCCCCGCGCCTTGGCCAGGTGCAGCAGCCGGTGCAGGTCAAAGGTGTTCCCGTGCATCCGGTCCGACCGGTACCCGAGCCCTTCCCCAGCCGCCGCCTCAGCCACCCGAGCCTCCATGGCCTCAGCCTGCTCCCGCGACACCCCGTACTTGCCCGCGAGCATCTCCAGCACCGGCACGCCCCCCGCCGGCGCCGCCTCCGGATCCAACTCGAACGACCGGTGCACCACCTCCACCGCCCCCCGATGCGCGAACCCGGCCAGCCCCTTCTCGAAACGGGCCTTGCCGATGTAGCACCAGGGGCAGGCGATGTCCGCCCAGATCTCGACGCGCATGTCAGGTATGTCCTCAGATGACCAGTACGAATACAGACAGTGGCGGACAACCTTCCGAAGGCGGTACCTATTCCCCGACGCGGTAACGCATACGGGTACGCGGCGTCACACACCACCACAGACACCGGAGCAAGAAGCCCCGCCGCCCCATCACGGGAAGGCGGGACCGATAACCCGCTCGACAAGATCAGACAACAGCCCGCCGAGCGAACTGCACGAGCCCAGCAAACGCCCCACCAGTAAGCCTCAAGCACGGCCCATCCGGAAACGCACTGTCCCGAACCAGATACTCCCCCGTAGCCACCGCATACTCCGGCGCCCACTCGACGCACTGGCCACCTTCACCGCCGCTGTAACTGCTCTTGGCCCACCGGGTGGGGCGTACGAGGCCTGGAGTGCTGGTCATCTGGTGCATTCCTCCGCAAGGCTAGAGGGAGCGGGGCCGGCGGCTCGCTCGGCCGAAGTCAGACAGCAGCCCGCTGAGCAAACCGAACAAGCCCGGCAAATGCCTCGCCATTAAGCCTCAAACACGGCCCATCCGGAAACGCACTGTCCCGGACCAGATACTCCCCCGTAGCCACCGCATGCTCCGGCGCCCACTCGACGCACTGGCCGCCGTCCCCGCTGCTGTTGGTGCTCTTCACCCAACGGACGGGCTTTCCTGTCTTCATCGCGCGTACTCCTTGATCGCTTCGCGCAGTGCGCGGAGTGATTTCTCGGGGGACAACGCGTCCGCGCGCAGCCGTTCGTACCTGCTCGTGCCTGTGGCCACCACGGACGCCGAATCGATGACGCGTCCCAGTCCCTGAGCTTCCGAGTAGAGCACTGGTGCCGAGCCATCGTCGAACGTCAGCAGCGTAAACGGCTCTGCCGCCGGAGGAGCACCGGAGTCGAACGGCAGTACTTGGACAGTGACGTTCGGCGTCTCAGCCACTTGCGACAGGTGCTCCATCTGGCCACGCATCACGGGGCGTCCTCCCACCTGCCGGCGCAGACACGACTCGTCCAGCACGACCCACAACAGTGGCGGCTCGGGGCGCTCCAAGACATCCCGTCGCTGGAGGCGCCACGCGACCTTCTCCTTGATCACGTCGTCCGAGTAGCGCGGGTTCGCCGCACGGTACAGCGCTTCGGCGTAGGCGAAGGTCTGCAGGATTCCCATGACCAGGAAGGGCGAGAAGTCGAGAATTGCGCCGCCTTCTCCTCCAGCAGCAGGTACGGCACGAACCACTCAGGGTGCCCGTGCTGCGAGATCCGGGTCCGCATACGGGCGAAGTAGCCGGAGGTGCGGAAAAACTGGTCGCACCCTTCGGCGAAATGCAGGCTGGCAAGAGCTTTACCCTGCTTCACCTTCGTCACGTACGGCGCCTTGTAACCTGTCGCGTCTGCCAGCTCCTGCTGGGTCACGCCCCGATGACGAAGGGCTTCCTCCAGCTCTCGCCCGAACCACTCAAGACCGTTGCGCGGTTCGGGTTGTGCCGCGAGGAACTTTTCGCTCATGTGTGCAACTCCCGGTTTTTCCAAGTGCCTTGGAAACCTTTCAGGCCTATTGAGCCTACGCCTGAAGCGGCAGTCTGTGAGCAGACAGTCACGCACCGGATGAAGGGCTCAGCTCCCCATGCCGAACGACCTGCCGAATCGCCTTCCCCCGGCTACCAGCCCCGGCCGGACACACTTCGCCCGCCTCATGCGCTCGCACGGGCATGAAGGCGTGCTCCACATGCGCACCAGTGGCAGCAGTGATGCTGCCCTCGTCCCCCCGCGACCTGAAGGCAAGTCCATGACAACCCCCGCCTCTGCCCCGACACGCATGGAAATCCAGATCACCGGCATCCGGAAGCACGTCGCCGTTTGCGTCACTGAATCCGGTGGCATGGAATGCGGCGTTCGCTCCAGCGTTTGGGACACTCCCACGCCATTGCACACATGGATTCGCGCCCACGCGGACGAGACCGGGCACACGGAGTACAAGAAGCACACGGAAGAACCCGTCAACGCCTTCTCCGTGCCCGTCGGCAAGGCAGGGCAGTGAGCGTGGGTGGCGCGTCAGCGACTCCGGCTCACTGAGCGGAAACTCCGCCGTCATCGCCGAAATGAGCGGCCTCCCGTCGCTTCCGGGGTAGCGTCCGCCCATGGAGATGCGGCAGGAAGCGCGGGGGTTCTGGGAGCGGGCCGGGGCGGGCAAGACGTTCACCCACCCGTTGGACCACGGGCTGCTCGACGCTTACGTGCCGCGCGACGTGGCGGTGCTGGACTACGGATGCGGGTACGGGCGGCTGACCGCCGAGCTGGTGGCGGCCGGGTACGGGGACGTGTGCGGGGTGGACGTGTCGCGGGCGCTGGTGGAGCGGGGCCGGCGGGAGCATCCGGGGGTTCGGGTCGAGCATTGTCCCGGGCTGCCGCTGCCGTTCGAGGGCGGGAGCTTCGGGGCCGCGCTGCTGTTCGCCGTACTGACCTGTGTGCCCGGCTCCGGGGAGCAGCGGGAGATCGTCGCGGAGCTGGGGCGGCTGGTACGGCCGGGCGGCGTGCTGTACGTCAGTGACATGCCGTTGCAGAGCGACCGGCGGAACCTGGAGCGGTACGAGGCGTACGCGGACCGGTACGGGACGTACGGGGTGTTCGAGACGCCCGACGGCGGTGTGTTCCGGCACCACGAGCCGGACCACCTGCGCGGACTGCTCCGGGCGCACGGCTTCGCGGTGGAGGCCGAGCGCACGGACACGGTCGAGACGCTGGAGGGGCACACCGCCGAGCGGCTTCAGCTCATCGGGCGGCGGCAGGGCTGAGGGGCAGGATCAGGTCCAGGTGGGTGGCGTCCGGGGCGGGGCGCCGGGACGTGTCGGGTTGCCAGCCGTGCCGGGTGTAGAAGGCGCGGGCGCGCTGGTTGTGCCAGTAGACCTCCAGGTGGGCGGTGGCGGTGCCGGCCGCCTGCCAGTCGGCCACGCAGGCGCGGTGCAGCACGGTGCCGATGCCGGCGCGCCAGTGGTCGGGGTCGACGTGGAACTGGAAGAGCTTGACGGTGTCCGCGGGCGCGCCGTCCTCACGGCGGTAGGAGGCGATGCCGACGATCGCGCCGTCCCGTTCCGCGCACAGCACGGTGGCGTCCGGGCGTTCCAGTCCACGCTGCCAGCCCGCACGCCACCGCTCGCGCTCGGCCGGGGCGTCGAGCAGGGCGTCGGGGATACGGCCGCGGTAGTACGTCGCGCGGGCGCGGGAGTGCAGGTCGACCATGGCGTCGAGGTCGGCGGTCGTGGCGTGGCGGACGGTGGGGCCGGGGGCGTGCGGCGCGCCCGGCGTGGCGGCGTGCGGCGCGCCCGGCGCGGGGGCTTCCGGTGCGCCGGGCGTGGCGGCGTGCGGTGTACCGGACGTGGAGACGTGCGGTGTACCGGACGTGGCGGCGTGCGGTGCGCCGGGCGTGGGGGCGTGCGGTGCGCCGGGCGTGGGGGCGTGCGTCATGGGTGCGTACGTCACCTTTCGGCCCGGCCGTCGACGCGGCGGGGCAGCTTCAGCGGGTTGTCCTCGCGCAGTTCCGGCGGGAGCAGGGCGGGCGGGGTGTCCTGGTAGACGACCGGCCGCAGCCAGCGTTCGATCGCCGTGCCGCCGACGGAGGTGGCGGTCGAGGTGGTGGCCGGGTACGGGCCGCCGTGGTGCTGGGCGGGGGCCACGGCGACACCGGTCGGCCAGCCGTTGACGAGCACCCGGCCGGCCAGCGGGGTGAGCGCGGCCAGCAGCCGCGCGCCGCGCCCCGTACCGCCGGCGGAGGCGACGCGTCCGGTACCGTCCCCGCTTCCGCTCCCGTCCCCGGCTTCGGCTCCGTCCCCGGCTCCAGCCACCGCCGCGTCCGGCACCCCGTCCTCCCCCGCGCACTCCGCCGCCCCCAGCTGGAGCGTGGCGGTGAGGTTGCCGGGCAGCCGGGCCAGTACGGCGCTGATCTCGGCGTCGTCGGTGTAGCGCGCGAGGACGGTGACCGGCCCGAAGCACTCCTCCAGGAGGAGGTCGTGGCCGCCGCCGTCCGCGGCGAGCCGGGCCGCCGGGACGGTGAGGAAGCCCGCGCTGACGGTGTGCTCGCCGCCCGCGCCGGGTGTCACGGGGGCTTCGACGTCCGGCAGCGCGGCGCGTTCCCGTACGCCGTCGAGGAACGCGTCGCGCATCCGGTGGTCCAGGAGCACCCCGGCCTCGGTGTTGCTGACGGCCTCCGTGAGGGAGCGCTCCAGGCGGTCGCCGGCCGGGCCGTGCGGCGCGAGGACGAGTCCGGGCTTGACGCAGAACTGGCCGGTGCCGAGGGTCATCGAGCCGGCCAGGCCGGTGCCGATCTGCTCGGCGCGCTCCTCGGCGGCGGCCTCGGTGACCACGACCGGGTTGAGGCTGCCGAGTTCGCCGTGGAAGGGGATCGGGTGCGGGCGGGCGGCGGCCGCGTCGTACAGGGCGCGTCCGCCGCGTACCGATCCGGTGAAGCCGGCGGCGGCGACCAGCGGGTGCCGGACCAGCTCGATGCCCGCCTCGAAGCCGTGCACCAGGCCGATCACGCCCTCGGGCAGGCCGACTTCGGCCGCGGCGCGGCGCAGCAGGGCGGCGCACAGTTCGGAGGTGGCCGGGTGGTCGGGGTGGGCCTTGACCACGACGGGGCAGCCGGCGGCGAGCGCGCTGGCGGTGTCGCCGCCGGGCACGGAGAAGGCGAGCGGGAAGTTGCTGGCCGCGTAGACGGCGACGACACCGAGCGGAATTTTGTAGCGGCGCAGGTCGGGGCGGGGCGGGGTGAGCGCGGGGTCGGCGTGGTCGATCAGTACGTCGAGGAAGGCGCCCTCGTCGACGACGTCGGCGAAGGCACGCAACTGGTAGGTGGTGCGGGCCAGTTCGCCGGTGAGCCGGCCGGGCCCGAGCGCGGTCTCCGCGTCGGCGGCCTCGACGATCCGTTCGCCGGCGCCGTCGAGCAGGTCGGCGGCGCGGCGCAGCAGGGCGGCCCGGATGCCGCGGTCCGCCAGCGCGTCCCGGGCCTCGTGCGCGGCCCGTACGGCGGCGTCGACCTCGGCCGCCGTGGCCTCCACCGCAACCTGCTCGCGCCGCTTCCCGGTACGGGGGTCGGCACTCCAGACTGGTGCTGCTGCCACCGCGCATTCCTCCCAGCGAACTCTTGCCGCACCCAGGACGCCGTTCGGTATGCTGAACGCCGTCCCAGATGGTGAATGTGACCGTCCGCCGGGACTCTATGGCTGTCCGAACTGAGGGGTCAAGGCCGATGTCCGCTGCCGAGACCACCGGAGCGCAGGTCAAGTCCGCAGTGCGCACGGTGGAGTTGCTGGAGTACTTCGCGGGCCGCCCCGGAATGCACAGCCTCGCCGCCGTCCAGGAAGCCGTCGGCTACCCGAAGTCCAGCCTCTACATGCTGCTGCGCACCCTCGTCGACCTGGGCTGGGTGGAGACCGACGCCACCGGCACGCGGTACGGCATCGGCGTCCGCGCGCTGCTGGTCGGCACCTCGTACATCGACGGGGACGAGGTGGTGGCCGCCGCCCGCCCCACCCTGGACCGGCTCGCCGACGACACGACCGAGACCATCCACCTGGCCCGGCTGGACGGCACCAACGTCGTCTACCTCGCCACCCGCCAGTCCCAGCACTACCTGCGCCCCTTCACCCGTGTCGGCCGCCGGCTGCCCGCCCACTCCACGTCCCTGGGCAAGGCGCTGCTCGCCACGTACACCGACGACCAGGTACGGGCGCTCCTCCCGGAAAGGCTCGACGCCCTGACCGAGCACACCGTCACCGACCGCGAGCAGCTCATCGAGGAGCTGCGCCTGGTGCGCGAGCAGGGGTACGCCGTCGACCGCGAGGAGAACACGCTCGGCCTGCGCTGCTTCGGCGTCGCGGTTCCGTACCGCACCCCGGCGCGGGACGCGGTCAGCTGCTCGGTGCCGGTGGCCCGGCTGACCCCGGCGCACGAGCAGCTGATCAAGGACGCGCTGTTCGACGCGCGGGACCGGCTGGCTCTGGCTACGCGGCGGCTTTGAGGGGGCGGGCGGCTCCTCCCCTCGGCGCCGCCCCTCCGCCGCACGGCGGAAGCAGATCGTCGCCAGGGCCGAGGCCCGGCGGGTCCGGATCCGGGAACCTGCTGGCATGAACTCCTCACCAGCGGGGACGCCGACGGTCCGCGGGAACCGCACACGCGCCGCGCTGCGGACGGTCACCCTGGCGGCCTGCGTCCCGTACCTCTCCCTCAAACTCGCCTGGCTCTCGGGCAGCCGCGTCGGCATTCCCGCGGGCAGCGCCCTGCGCCGGGACGGCAACTCCCTGATGACGCTGAACGCCCTGACCGTCCTGATGGACGCGGCCGTGATCGTGCTGGCGTTCCTGCTGACCCGCCCCTGGGGCCGCCGGGTGCCGTCCTGGCTGATGGCCCTCCCCATGTGGTGCGCCACCGGCCTGCTCGCCCCGATCATCGTGGTCTTCCCCGTACAGACGCTGTTCGCCCTGGTGCGCGGGGCCGCCGCGGACGGTACGGGTTCGGCGGCGGGCGGGCCGGACGGCCTGCTGGCGCCGTGGGTGTGGGGTCTGGTCTACGGCGGGTTCATCGTGCAGGGCCTGGCGCTGGGCACCCTGTTCGTGCTGTACGCGCGGGACCGCTGGGGTCACCTGTGGCGCGGCCGCACCGGTGGACTGCCGGTCACCCCGACGCTGCCCGCGCGGCAGTCTGCCGCGGTCGCCGCCGCCGTGGCGGCCGCGCTCCCCGCCGCCGTACACGGCCTGTGGGCGTCCGGTCAGGGCGTCGGGCTGAGCGCCGCGCGGCTGGCCGGCCAGGATTTCGACGCCCGCCTCAACGACGCGGCGTACGTGCTGTTCGCCCTGTTCACCGCCGTGGGCGTACTGGCGGTCGGCTTCCGGCGCGGCGGCCGGACGCCCCTGCTGCTGCCGCTGGCCGCGGCCTGGACGGGTTCGGCGGCGCTGGCCTGCTGGGGCGGCTGGATGACGCTCACCACGCTGACGGCGACGGCGGCCGACCCCCGTCTGCCCACACCGGTGATGAGCCTGACTTACGCTGTGCAGATGATCGTCGGGATGCTCGTCGCCGTCACCGGCGCCCATTTCCTCGCCGAGCGGCACGCCACCACGCGGGCCGCTTCGGAGGCCGCGCGATGCGGGTGACCTTCCGCCGCTGGGTGCATCTCATCCTCGGCGGCGCCTTGCTGATGCCGTACTTCCTGCTGGTCACGGTCCTCACACCGCTGTTCTTCCCCAGCGTCAACCCGTTCTCCGACTTCCCGTGGCAGTTCGCCGCGTTCGGTGCGGCCCTGCCGCTCGCCGCCCTCAGCGCGCTGCTCTTCCCGCTGCTGCGCACGCTGGAGTCGACCGCGGCGCGGTCGCTGTGCGGCCTGCCCGCGGACGTGGCGGCCGAACTGGCCGAGGAGCCCGCCGACTCGTGGGCGGCCCGGCGGCGTACGGCCCTGTGGTTCGTGGCGCACCTGGCCGCCGGCGGCATCGTCAGCGGCATGACCCTGTCGGCGCCACCCGCCGCCGTGATGCTGGTCCTCCTGCCGGTCACGGACCCGCTGCGGCACGAGGAGCTGGGCTGGCCCGCTCTGGAGGGCAGTGTGCTCGGCCCGCTGCTCGGCCTCGGGCTGCTCGCCCTGGTGGCAGGCACCTCCTGGGGGGCCGGGACGCTGCTGGCCCGCCTGGCGCCCGTAGCGCTGGGCCGTACCCCCGCCGACCGGCTGGCCGCCGCCGAACGCCGGGCCGCCGACCTCGCCTCCCGCAACCGGCTCGCCCGCGAACTGCACGACTCCGTGGGCCACGCGCTCAGCGCGGTCACCCTCCAGGCCGGCGCGGCCCGCCGGGTGCTGGACTCCGACCCTGAGTTCGCACGGCAGGCGCTCACCGCCATCGAGGAGACCACCCGCGACGCGGTCGCCGAACTCGACACCGTACTGGGCCTGCTGCGCGAGGAGGGGGACAACCGCCCCGGCGCGCCGGCGCCCGCGCCGACGCTGGACGCCCTGGACGGCTTGCTGGACCGCAGCCGCGCCGCCGGGCTGCGGATCGATGCGGACATCGACGGCAGGTGCGGGGGACTGCCGCCGCTGGTCTCGCGGGAGGCGTACCGGATGGTGCAGGAAGGCCTCAGCAACGCGCTGCGACACGCCGGTGCCGTACCGGTGCGGCTGCGGGTCGCCTTGGATCCGGGCGAGCTGAGGATCACGGTGGAGAATCCGACGGGGGATCCGGTGAGGGATCCGGTGAAAAACACGATGGGGGACGCGATGAAGAGCCCGAAGGCAGACACACCACGCGATACGGCCGGGCCTGTGCCCCGTCCCGGTGGCGGCCGCGGCCTGCACGGCATCGCCGAGCGCGCCCGCCTGCTGGGCGGCGAGGCACGGGCCGCCGGCCAGGACGGCGTATGGCTGCTGACCGTACGGCTCCCGCTGGAGACGGCCCGGTGAGCGCCCCGGACGAGGGCCGCCCTGGCGCCCGTACAAGCTCCACGGAGACCACCGGCACCGATACCCCTGCCACCGTCTCCGACACCTCCGGCACCTCCGACACCCCCAGCACCACCGCTCCCCCGCTCCGCATCGTCCTCGCCGACGACGAGCGGATGGTGCGTACGGCGCTGCGCGCGATCCTCGGCGCGGAGCCGGACATGGAGGTCGTCGGCGAGGCGGCCACCGGCGCCGAGGCGGTGCCGCTGATCCGCGAACTGCGTCCGGACATCGTGCTGATGGACGTCCGGATGCCGGAGATCGACGGCATCCGCGCGACCGAACAGGTGCTGGCGGGCATGGCGGAGCCGCCGCGCGTCATCGTGGTGACGACCTTCGAGAACGACGCGTACGTGTACGACGCGCTGCGCGCCGGCGCCAGCGGCTTCCTGCTGAAGCGGGCCGGTGTGGAGGATCTGGTGCAGGCGGTACGGATGGTGGCGCGCAGCGACTCGCTGCTGTTCCCGGCGGCGGTACGGGAGCTGGCCGCCCGGTACGCGGGGGCGCGGACCGCGCGCGAGACGGCGCGGGCGCTGCGGGCGCGCCTGTCCGACCGTGAGGCGGACGTGCTGCGGCTGATGACCAAGGGCCTGACGAACGCGGAGATCGCGGACCGGCTGGCGGTGGGCCCCGCGACGGTCAAGACGCATGTCGCGGGCGTACTGGCCAAGCTGGGCGTACGGGACCGGACGCAGGCCGTGATCGCGGCGTACGAGAGCGGGTTCGTCCAGCCGGGGTGAGGGCCGGGAACCTCCTGGCGGACCGGACTCGAAGACGTCCACACACCCCCGCGCCCCCTGCGGCCACCCCACGACCGCCTCGCGACCGCCTCACGACCACCCTCCGTAACACCCGATTACCCAGCGCCACTACCACATTCCGCGGGAAATATCCGTCACCCGTTCATCCCAATGCGCAACATCACCGAACGTCACCGGCACCGCGCCCCTGACGTGCACAAACGTGCTCGATCATGCGCGACACGCCGACCGGGCACGGGAGTTCTGACAGCGCGTCAACAGGCTCCCGGCGCGCCCGGCCGCTTACCTCGATTGCAGGAGGCTCGGAATCCCCCAACTTCCTCTCGCGGCGCAGTCGTGTGCTGCGGTCCGTGCCTCGTGGAGGTTCGTCACATGCGTTCCACTCGCGTTCTCACCGGGGCCGCACTGTCCGTCGCCGCCCTCGGCCTGTCCACCTCCGCGGCGTTCGCCGCCACCGGCAACCTGGAGGTGACACCGAACCCCGTCCAGGCCGGCAAGACGGTCAACCTCAACAGCAGTGCCTGCGGCAAGGACGGTTCGGCCACCGTGGACGCCAGCACCCTGGGCGCCGACAGGATAAAGCTGTCTTCGAAGGGCCAGACGCACACCGAAAACGTCCAGGGCTCCCTGCGGGTGCCGACGAGCACCAAGCCGGGCAACTACGGCATCAGCGGCAAGTGCTCCAACGGCACGGCGCTCTCCGCCACGGTACGGGTCACCTCCCGCGGCACCCCGCACGGCCCGACCAGGACCGGCGTCGGCACCACCAGTGAGAGCTCCGGCACCACGCAGATCGTCGCGGGTGCGGGCGTACTGCTGGCGGCCGCCGCCGGTGGCGCGTGGATGGTGCGCCGCCGTCGCGCGGACGACTCGGCCTGAACCTTCGGAGCGGCCACAAGCGGCCACAAGCGCCGGACGGCACGGGCATCGCCCAGTCCGCCGGTCCGGTCCGCCGGTCCGCGTCCCCGCCTCCCGGTCACGTCCGCCGTACCCGGGAGGCCGGGGTCGCACCCGGGCCCAGGCCACGTCCCGTAACCCGTCATGCGCACCCCGCACCCCGCACCCCGCACCCTGCGGACCGCGCTCCGACGGCCCGCCCGCAGCAGACCCGGAGGCACGACAGCCATGGGACACCCCCGTCGCCGCCGCGGCGACCAAGGCCTCATAGCCCTGCTCACCGCCGCCGCCATGTGCACCGGCATCTGGCTGATCGGCCACGGCGCCCGGGCCCAGGCGCCGCCGCAGCCCTCCGCCGACCAGGGGTTCGCCGCCGGCGCACACGGCGGCCGCCCGTCCGCGGCCCCCACCCCGCCGCCCCCGCCGATGCCGGCCTCCCGGCCCCTGCGGGTCCGTATCCCGTCGGTCGGCGTGGACGCGCCGCTGATGCGCCTCGGTCTCGACGAGAGCGGCGGCCTGGCGACCCCGCCGCAGGAGGACAAGAACCTCGCCGGCTGGTACGAGGACGGCAACACCCCCGGCACCACCGGCACTTCACTGGTGGCGGGCCACGTAGACAACCGTTCCGGGCCCGCGGTCTTCTACAACCTCGGCTCCCTGAAGAAGAACCACCAGGTCGAGATCGTCCGCGCGGACGGCCGCACCGCGGTCTTCTCCGTCGACGCCGTCGAGGTCTACGACGGCGCCGACTTCCCGGACAAGAAGGTCTACGAACCGGCCTCCCGCCCCGAACTGCGGCTGATCACCTGCGGCGGTGGCTTCAACAAGGCCCGGCAGGAGTACCTGGGCAACGTGGTGGTCTTCGCCCACCTGACCGGCACGAAGCGGGAACCGGCCCCGCACCGCAGCGCCGGCTGACGCACCCGGCGGACGCCCTGCGCGACCTCCGCCCCGCGCGTCCCCCGGGCCGTCCCCCCCCTCAGCCCGGAACGCGGTTGCCGCGCCCGTTGAGCGCCATCCGGTTCCAGGTGTGCCGCCGGCCGCGGACCGCAACGGAGTAGGCGTAGAGCACCTCCGGATCACACATGCCCGGCAGGAACGCGTCCCCGAAGTGGTGCGCGTCCACCCCGATCTCCTTCGCCGTCACAGCCAGTTGGGGGACGACGTCGGCGTGCGCGCCCTCCTGGCTCGTACCGATCGCGCCCATCACCACCGCCCCCGCGTCCTGGACAGCGGCGACCGCCTCGGCGGCCCGCTCCTTGGTCAGACCGGGCATGGTGCCGGGCAACGGCAGCACGATGCCGTCGGCGCCCGCGTCCACCAGCGCGGTCAGCCGCTCGGCGGTGATCCGCTCGGGGTGGCCCGCGTGGTGCATCTTGCCGGACCACAGCGCCACGTCGTCGCCGAGACCGCGGCGCAGCTCGTCGGTGACGCGAGCCAGCCCGTCGAAACTGCCGCCGGTGCCCGGATTGGCGGTCAGGCAGAGCAGTGCGGCGCCCATGTCGACCAGGCGGCGGGCCTGCTCGGGACCGGCCCGGCGGATCTCCGGCACGTCGCCCGGTTCGAGATTGACGCCGATCGGGCGGCCCACGTACGAGGCCAGGTCGGCGAAGCCGGCGAACGTCCCCAGCCCGGGCAGCCGCAGGGACTCCCCGTCCCAGGCCCGCTCGATGAGGTTGAGGATCACGATGTCCGCGCCGAAGGCGGAGACCAGCTCGATGTTGTGCACGCCCGCGCGGCCGTCGGGGTACGGGGAGAGCGCCGCGCGCTCGGCGAAGACTTCGGCGACCATCGTGCGGCCCTCGGCGGCGGCGACCGCTTCGGTCAGCTCCCGGCCCCGAAGCGACGCCAGTTCCTCCCGGTCGAGGTCGAGGATGCGCTGTGTCATGACGTTCCTTCCACAGGGGGTTCCCGAGATTCCCGAGGTTCTTCCCAAGGTCTTTCCAGGGGCAGGGGCAGGGGCAGGGGCAGGGGTTTCCCGAGGGCCTTCAGGGACGCCCCGAGGGCCTTCGGGGGGCTTTCCAGGGGACTACTACCCAGGGTCTGCCGGCGGTCGTGGGCCGCTCTCACCGTACGGTCGCCGAGGCACGCCGTACGGCCACCAGCCCGCGCCGTACGGCCGCCAGATCGCCGTTCCCCGCCAGGCCCGCGTGATAGAGCCGCAGCTCACCGGCGCCCAGGGCGGCTGCGTGCGCGGCATCGGCGGCGAGGGCGCCGGGGCGACCGCCCATGGCGGCGACGACGGTGAGGTTGGCGGCGACCACCGGGACGGACGGCGCGTCCGGGAGGGAGCCCGAGACGGAGCCCGGAAGGGAACCCGGAGGCGTGTCGAAGCCCACCCCGGCCACCGCCCGCGCCTCCACGAACGGCAGCAGCGCATCCGTACGGTCCGCGTCGTCGCCCGTGCACGGCACCACCACCCCGTCGGCGTGCGCCAGGACGTCCGCCGGGTCGACGCCCGCGTTCGCGCCGCAGCGGTGCGCGGCCGGATCGGCGTGCAGCAGTACGCGGAACCCGTCGCGCGCGGCGCCTCGTACGGCCGCGACCACCTCCCGCTGGAGCGTGCGCGCGGCATCGTCTCGCCAGCGCCGTACGAGCACCGACAGTTCGCCGCCCAGCATCTCCTCCACACCGCGCCACTCCCCCGCCCGGCCCCCGCCCGTCTCCCCCTTGCCCCTGCCCTCGGCGCCCGCCCACACCGGCTCCAGCGCCCGTACCACCGCGCCCCGCACCTCCTCCGCCCGCACGCCCAGCCCCGTATATCCCGCCTCGCAGACCTCGCAGAAGCACAGCGACATCAGGTACTGGGCGGCGCCGGAGAGCGGGACGCCGCCGATTTTGTCGTGCGCGTGCGGGTGCGCCAGTCCGTACCAGCCGCAGGACTCCAGCTCGGTGCCGCGCGCGCCGGGCCGTGCCGCCGCCTCCGCGGCCAGGTCGCGCAGGTAGGCGCGTACCTCGGGCCGGGCGATGCAGGGCGCCCACGGGTAGCGGTCGCCGTAGGCGTTGCGTACGGCGATGGCGGGGTGCTCGGTGCCCAGGCGGGTGTTGTGGGCCAGTACGACCCAGCTGTGCACCTCCAGGCCCGCGTCCGCCAGCGTCCGCGCCGCCACGTCGAAAGGGTCCGGGTCCGCCACCCAGTCCTGCGGGTACGGGCGCAGGGCGCGGCCCGCCCAGCGTTCGGCGTCCGGCGGGTACAGGACGGCCGCGTGCCGGGCGGTGACGACTCGGTGGCGGGGGTGACGTGGGGTCAGCGCGCGGGTGGAGTGGTACGCGGCGGCCAGGGTGACCTGCTGGGCGCCGAGGTCCGCGACGCGGCGCGCGGCGGCCGGGTCGCCGGCCACGTCCCACGGATACAGGAACGCGGCAGCGCGCATCAGCGGCCGCCCGCCGGCGCGCCGACCAGCGCCAGGCCCTGTTCGATCAGCGCGGCCAGCGCCTTGACGTGTTCGGGGGCCGGTTCGCTCAGCGGCGGCCGTACCGGGCCCACGTCCGTCCCGCGCAGCCGTACCCCCGCCTTGACCAGCGAGACCGCGTAGCCACGCCCTTGGTTGCGCAGCTCGACCAGCGGCCGGTAGAAGCCGTCCAGCAACCGGGTGACCATCTCGTCGTCGCCGTCGGCGAGCGCCCGGTGGAAGGCGGTGGCGATCTCCGGGGCGAAGGCGAAGACGGCCGACGAGTACCGGCGGACGCCGAGCCCGCGGTAGGCGAGGGCGGTCAGCTCAGCGGTCGGCAGCCCATTGAAGTACAGAAACTCCTGCTGCTGTCTCCACTCCTGACCCTGTCTCCGCTCCTGACGCTCCCCCCGCACCTTTCCCCGTGCCTTCTCCCGTACCTCCCCCCTCCCCTCACTCCGCACCGCGCTGATCATCCGTTGCAGCAGATCGAGATCGCCGAGACCGTCCTTGAGGCCGATGATGCCGGGGGTGCGCGCGAGGGCGACGACGGTGTCCGGGGTGAAGACGGCGTTGTCGCGCTGGTAGACGATGACGGGCAGGGCGGTGGCCGCGGCGACGTCCGTGTAGTGGCGCAGCAGGCCCGCCTGGTCGGCGGTGACGAGGTACGGCGGCATGGCCAGCAGCCCGACGGCGCCCGCCTCCTCGGCGAGCCGGGCGTAACGCACGGCGAGCGCGGTCCCGTACCCGGCGCCGGCCAGGACCGGAACCCGCCCGGCCGCTTCCTGGACGGCGGCGGTCACGCAGTCCCGGAACTCCTCCGGGGTCAGCGCGTGGAACTCGCCCGTACCGCAGCAGGCGAAGACGGCGGCCGCGCCGGCGTCGAGGCCCGCGCGTACGTGGGCGCGGAAGGCGGCCGGGTCCAGGGTGCCGTCGGGGCCGTACGCCGTCACGGGGAAGAACAGCAGTCCGTCGAGGCGTTCGGCGAGCGGCGGGGCTGAGGTCACGGGCTCTCCCTGACATGCTCGTACGGGACGCGCGCACCTCTCCATGACGTCCTCGCGCGTGCACGTCGCTGACTGTTGTACACATCCCTGAACCCGCTCACGCTAGGGCAGCACTCCCGGGCCGGTCAAGGACCCCACCCACCCGTCCGGAACCCTAAGTTTCCCCGGCACAACCGGATTTGAGCGATCCGTCAGCCACCTTGACCCCGTCCGGCACACCTTCCTACCGTGACCCCGGTCGTCCACCCATCTGAACACGATCCGCCGATGCGGCCGTACGCGCCGGCGCCCGGCGCCCGGCCGGAGGAGTCCCCATGGCCCCCATGCCCGCCCCCCGCACCGTCCTGCTCACCGGCGCCGCCGGCGGCCTCGGCACCCTGATGCGCGACCTGCTGCCCCCGTACGGCTACCGCCTCCGCCTCCTCGACCAGCGGCCCGTCGACGACGCGCCGGACGCCGTCACCGCCGACCTGGCCGACAAGGAAGGCCTCCGCGAGGCGGTGCGCGGCGTCGACGCGATCGTCCACCTCGCCGGGATCTCTCTCGAAGCCCCCTTCGAGAAGATCCTGCGCGCCAACATCGAGGGCACCTACAACCTCTACGAAGCGGCACGCGAGGAAGGCGTCCGCCGCGTCGTCTTCGCCTCCTCCAACCACGCCGTCGGCTTCACCCCGCGTCCCGCCGACGGCTCCGGCGCGATCCCGGTGGACACCCCGCGCCGCCCCGACACGTACTACGGCCTCTCCAAGAGCTTCGGCGAAGACCTCGCCTCCCTTTACTGGGACCTGCACGGCATCGAGACGGTCTCCGTCCGCATCGGCTCCTGCTTCCCGCGCCCCACCACCGTCCGGATGCTGTCGATCTGGCTGAGCCCGGCCGACTGCGCGCGCCTGCTGCACGCCGCGCTCACCGCCGAAGGGGTCGGCCACACCGTGGTCTACGGGTCCTCCGCCAACACCCGCCTGTGGTGGGACCTGACCACGGCCCGCTCACTGGGCTACGTGCCGCAGGACGACTCCGAGCAGTACGCCGCCGAACTCGTCGCCGCGCACGGCGAACTCGACCCCGCGAATCCCGAACACGCCCACCTCGGCGGCTCCTTCTGCGTGGATCCACCCATCTGGCCGTACTGAGCGGACGGCCATGGATCCGCCTGACCCGCCCTCCACCCGTACTGAGTGACCGTGGCCTCGGCCACGCCGGCCCGGTCGGCGCAACCCCCGCCCGCCTCCCCGCGTCCTCGTGTACGTATCAATCATTTGCGCAACTGCGCAGGAACGAGGAACGCACCATGGGTATCGTCAGCTGGCTCGTACTGGGACTGATCGCCGGCGTCATCGCCAAGGTCCTGCTGCCCGGACGGGATCCGGGCGGACTCGTCGGCACCACCCTCATCGGCATCATCGGCTCCTTCATCGGCGGCTGGCTCTCCACGAAGATCCTGGACAAGCCGATCCCGAAGGACTTCTACGACCCGTCGATGTGGATAGCCGCCATCGCCGGCTCCCTGGTCCTGCTGATCGCCTACCGTCTGCTCTTCGGCAACAGCCGCGACCGCCGCTGACCCTGCCGGCGCCGGTGCCCCGTCCGGCCCTCGGTAATGGAACCGCAAAGGAAGGCCACTCGTTATCCCCGGCATGACCGCTATGACTCCTGGCTCGAACCTCCCGCTCACCGCCTCGCGGGTGGCGGTGGACGTCACCGCGCCCGTGCGGCTCGATGTGTCGGGCCTGCTGCTCACCGCCGACGGCAAGGTGCGTTCCGACGACGACTTCGTGTTCTACAACCAGCCGGCCGGCCCGGGCGTGACCCACACGTCCGGCGCGTCCGGCGCGGGCGACACGATCACGGTGGACACCGCCGCGGTGCCCGCCGGCATCGAGAAGATCGTCGTCACCGCCAGCCTGGACGCGCCCGGCGCCACCTTCGCCGGCACCGAACCGACCGGCACGGTCCGCAACGCCGACGACGGCAGCGTCATCGCCTCCTTCACCCCGCCGCAGCTCGGCCCCGAGACGGCCCTCGTGGTCGTCGAGATCTACCGCCGCAACGGCGCCTGGAAGGTCCGCGCGGTCGGCCAGGGCTACGCGAACGGCCTGGCCGGCATCGCCACGGACTTCGGCGTCACCGTCGAGGAACCCGCCGCCCCGGCCGCCCCGACCGCACAGACTCCCGCCGCACCTCCGGCCGCCCCGTCTCCGGCGCCGCAGGCACCTTCCGCTCCGCCTGCCGCTCCGCCCGCCGCCCAGTGGGGCCCGCCCACCGGCGCCCCCGCCCCCATGGCCCCGCCGCCCACGACAGCCGCTCCCGCCCCGGCCCCCGCGCCCGGCACCGGCAAGATCAACCTCGACAAGGGCCGCGTCAACCTCCAGAAGAACCAGACCGTCTCCCTGGTCAAGGGCGGTCAGCCGCTCCTGTCCTCGGTGCGCATGGGCCTCGGCTGGGAGCCCGCCTACCGCGGCAAGGACATCGACCTGGACGCGTCCGTGATCGCCTACGGCCCGGACCGCAAAAAGGTCGACAACTGCTTCTTCGGCAAGCTCCAGATCCTCAACGGCGCCATCCAGCACTCCGGCGACAACCTCACCGGCGAGGGCGCGGGCGACGACGAGGCCATCACCGTCCACCTCGGCGGCATCCCCCCGCAGGTCACCGGCCTGGTCTTCACGGTGAACTCCTTCTCCGGCCAGAAATTCTCCGACGTCGCCAAGGCCTACTGCCGCCTGGTCGACGCCCAGACCGGCGAAGAACTGGTCCGCTTCGACCTCACCCACTCCGAACCACGCACCGGCGTCATGATGGCCAAACTCATCCGCCAGTTCTCCGGCGAATGGGAAATGACCGCCATGGGCGAATTCGTCGACTCCCGCACGGTCCGGGGGATGGTCAAGCCGGGGGGTGCGGCGCTGTAGGAACTGGCTGGCCGGCACCGTCACACGGGCTGGCGGGGCACAGCTGGGCGGGCCCCGCCCCGAAGGCGCCTGCCTCTCGCCCTCCGCTCCGCCGCCACCGGCCAAGTGCCGTCTTCCGGCAGTTTCTTGCAGTTCGTAGCAGCGGAGCATAAGCCTGATTTCCCAGTTTTCCCCACTCCCCGTCCGCGTCGCCCGGCATGATCAAGCCGGGTGACGCGGCGTTCCGTTGCCTGAAGACGGTACTGCGGACCGGTTGCCGCCCCTGCGCCGTCTCTCCCGCTTCTCCGCACACCCGGCACACCGCCCGACATCGGTCCCGCCCCCACTGGCCGCGTGCACCGTACCGATCACAGTCACGCCCCGTACCGTGCCGCAGTCCGCGCAGCCGATCACTGTACGTCCCCCACCGCGATGACCGCCGCCCGCAGCGTCACCGGGTTCGTCACCAACGCACCGGCATCCGGCCGCACCCGCCACCGCAGCCGCTCGTTACGCATCTCCAACCCCGGCACGTACAGGGCCGCCCCCATGCTCGCGTCCTCCCACAGCGGAAGCCGCATCCCACCGGCCGTCCAGGCCGGCACCATCCAGCACATCCCGGCGGCGGGCCGACGGTCTTCGATCACAGCCCCGGACCGCGCCCCCAACTCCCCAAGCACCTCCTCTCCTACAGGCAACGCCAGCCACACCACATCCACGCCGAGCCCCGCCACGTCACGCACGACGCGCAGGCCGGCTCCGCGTGGGATCCAGGCGGGCAGGGTGCCGGGCGGCAGGCAGGCAGTACCCACCGGTGGACGTTGGCCAACTGCGCCGGTCAACGCATCGGGCATGATCATCACGAGCTCCTGTCGTTCGGACAAGGAGATGCTGACCTGCCGCGGACGGCACAAGTACCCCTGCACGGGGTAGCCCGGTCACTCGCCCGCGCGGCACCATTCCGCGAATTTCGACAGGCTCTCAGCGTCACCACGCTTCAACCTGCGCAGTGTCGCAGCGTCCTCACGTACCCACTTGTGTTCACGGGTGTGCTGGGGAGCGATGTGCCGTGCGGTCTGCAAAGAGACAAAAGCCTGTTCCGACCGACCCGACCAGAGTTGCGCACGCGCCAGCTCGATGTAGAAACCCGATCGGCGTTCCGCAGCAAGGCCAGCTGGCGGAACCCAGGCACCGACTGTGTCGAGGACGCGCCGCACGAGAGCGCCCCCCAAGCTGACAGCGACGGACAGTTCGTGGATGCGTACGGTGTCCGGGCCGAACTCGGTCCCTTGATAGACGGCTTCCGGGACATGTGCGGCGAGAGAACGAGCGTCGGAGAGATGAGCAGCGGCAACGTGCGCATCTCCGGCACGACCGGCCATGACAGCGGCCCGCATATGCAGAGCTCCACGTGTCGCAACGGCTGCCGGGCCGGCCGAATGGCGCGAGGCCGCCGCACCCAACGCGCGTTCCAAGGCACGCAGGCCGGCCGCATGGGCTTCGGCGGCGAAATACGTCTCGGCCCGTGTATAGGCAACCGCGGCTTCGAGCAGCGGATTCTCCGCCTGCGGCGCGGCCCACCTCATGAGGTCGACCAAGCGGGCGGACAGGTCATAGGCGCCGCACTTGAACGCCATCGCGTCGGCAGCCCGGTATGCAGCGACAAGCAACTCGGCGATCTCGGTGCGGTACCTTACGGGCGTGCTGTGGAAGGCACGACCAAGTTCGACGAAAAGCTCCGGCGCACGACATGCGATACGAACGTATTGTGCTGCGAGTCGCCAGGTGACGGTTTCGGCCACCTCCTTCCGGAGTTCGCTCAATGGACGCGTGGGGCCATCCCCAGGCATGTCATAGGTGGCGAGAGCTGCGGACAGCTTGGGCATGGCCCGGTGCACTCGGTCATCAGCGCGGTCAGGTCGGGGCAGCAGGCGAGCGATGTCAATCCCGAGAGCTGCGGCGATGGAGTCCAGGACTGCCTCGCCGACACCTCGCTCCCCTAACTCGATCTTTCGCACGGTTCCTAGGGCGACACCTGCCGCAGAAGCGAGTTCCTGCTGCGTGAGGCGGGCCAGCCGACGCTGATACGCGATCCGCTTTCCCGTACCGGCCGAGGCATCAGCACACATGTGGCACTCCGTTCGGGCTGCAATACACACTGTAACGCGATTGGTGTACCGCGGCTCGAGTGCCTTCTTCCAAAAGCCACCCACAAGCAGGCCCTTGTCGGGCCATCAGCCCGCCACAATGCCCAGCAACTCCTCCAAGCCGTTGACACGCCAGTCAGCCAGATCGGCTTCCGGACTCGAACCCCACAAGAACCCGTACGGGCCGCGGCGTATGTGTGCAGTCCGCAGGCCGGCCGCGCGGGCGGGGACGATGTCATTGGCGGGGTGATCGCCGACGTACAGGATGCGCTCCGGGGCAGTACCGGCGAAAGCGATGACCTTCTCGAAGAATTCGGGCCGAGGCTTGGCGACTCCCCACTCACCTGATGTCGCAATGGCGTCGGCAGGCAGGTCCAAGCCGCGGAGCAGCGCGCCGGCACGGGAAGTCTGATTTCCTGCGATCAGGACCCTGACTCCGGCCGCGCGCAGCGCTGCCAATGCGGGCCGCGCATCCGGATACAAGTCCGCCTCACCAAGGCACTCGCCCTGCCCAGCCGCTTCGCGTGCACGGTACTCTGCGGCGAGATCCGTGCCGGGCCGCAGCAGACGAACGGCATCCGCATTGTCGCGCCCTTGGGCGACCACTGCCCCTACCAAGGCGGAGAGCGTATGCCGGGGGACGCTCAGCCAGTCTGCCCAGCTGTGCCAGTACCGGTCATCACAGACCAGTGTCTCCCCCACGTCGAACACCACCGCTTCGATCACACACGCACCCTAGAGGCAGTTGAGTCTGCCGGACCCCTGCGTTCGCGGCTGCACGGTGAGGAGCGATCCACACGCCGTTGGCCACCGCCGCCTCGCATCGGCGACGGCCGTGACTCCGCACGCCGTCCGGTTGGCCGCGCAACCCGTCGCCCGCCGCCGCGATCGTCGCGCCGATGACACGGCGGTCGGTGCAGGTACTGCCCCATGCCTTACTTGGTCTGCATGATCTGGATCAGATTGCCGCAGGTGTCGTCCAGAACAGCGGTGGTGACGTCGCCCATTTCCAGCGGCTCCTGGGTGAAGAGCACCCCGAGCCCGCGCAGCCGTTCGAACTCGGCCCGGACGTCGTCCACGGCGAACGAGGTGGCCGGGATGCCGTCCTGGACCAGCGCCGTCTTGTACGGCTGCACCGCGGGGTGGCCGGAGGGTTCCAGCAGCAGTTCGGTCCCGTCGGGGTCCTCCGGCGAGACCACGGTCAGCCATCGGGCCTCTCCGCCCAGCGGGACGTCGTGCTTCTTCACGAAGCCCAGCACATCGGTGTAGAAGCGCAGAGCCTTTTCCTGGTCGTCGACGAAGACGCTGGTCACGTAGATCTTCATGGGGTGTTCTCCGGTGGGTCGGGCCTGCGCCATCGGGTCACGAGGCGCTTCAGGGGCTCGGTGTTCAGATCGTGGAACTTGTAGCGGCCCTGACGCCGTGAAACGACCAGACGCATAGGCAAGTCGAAACTTGCCTATCAAGGCAGGGAGCCGGGGCTGACGGAGAAGGGAAAGCGTACCCGGCGCCGCTAGCCCCCCAGCCCCACCACCCTCGCCAGCCGCTCATACGACTCCAGCAACGCCGCCCGGTCGTACGTGCTGGTGGTCACCAGGAATTCGTCGGCGGCCGTCTGTGTCAGGAGTTCGTCCAGTTCGGCGGCCACCTGGGACTCCGTGCCGTGGATGTGGCCGGTGAGGGCGGCGGTGTAGAAGTCGCGTTGTTTCGGGGGCATGGCCGGTTCGCGGGCGGCTATCGTCTCGGCCGGTTCGAGGGGCGGGAAGATACCGTGGGTGCGGGAGTAGGCCATCGACCAGGCTTCGGGGAGCAGGAGGCGGCGGGCCGCTTCGGGGGTTTCGGCCACGGCCACGGTGCCGGAGACGATGACGTACGGGTGGGGCCACAGGGGTGAGGGCTCGAAGGCGGCGCGGTACCGGTCGACGGCGGCCTGCATCGCGTCGCGGCCGCGCAGGTCGCCGATGACCAGGGCCAGGCCCGCGCGGGCGGCGATGTCCGCGCCCGCGCCGGTGGCCAGGACGAACGCGGGGACGCGCAGGCCCTCCGCCGGGCGGGCGTGCACCTGGGGGTGGGGGCGCGGTCCGTCGGTGAAGTACGCGGTGAGTTCGGACAGTTGGGCGGCGAAGGAGTCGGCGGCTTCCTTGTCGGTGCCGAGGGCGCGGCGGATGCCGTCGGTGAAGCCGACGGACCGGCCGAGGCCCATGTCGATGCGGCCGGGGAAGAGGGATTCCAGGACGCCGAACTGTTCGGCGACCACCAGCGGGCGGTGGTTGGGCAGCATGACACCGCCCGTGCCGACCCGGATGCGGGACGTCGCGGAGGCGACCGCGGCGGCCAGGACGGTCGGGGCGGAGCCCGCGACGCCGGGCACGCTGTGGTGTTCGGAGACCCAGAAGCGGTGGTAGCCGAGCGCTTCGGCGTGCCGGGCGAGGTCGATCGTTTCGCGGAGCGCCTCGGCTTCCGGGCGGCCCTGGCGGGTCCGGGAGCGGTCGAGGAGGGAGAACGGGGTGCGGAGGCGGGGAGCCTCGCGGTCGGTCGGGTGGCCCCCTGTCCCGGCCGGCTCGCCGGGTGTCTGGTTCGTCGTACCGCTCCGCGTGCTCACACCTGGTGCAACGTGCACGGAACCGGCCGTGATTCCCCGCCGCGGGGCCGGGCACGGCCCGCCCGGCCGTCACCCCTGCCGCCGCCAAGGGCCCCGGATCGCCAGCATGATCCCCGGGTCCTGGATGTTGGCGAACAGCGTGCGGCCGTCCGGCGAGAAGACCGGGCCGGTGAATTCGCTGTACGCGGGTGCGTCGGCGGTGCCGATGTCGAGGTCGTTGCGGGCGATCGGGTACGTGCGGCCGTCGTCCGTGGCGCCGAAGAGGTGCTGGACGCCTTCGCCGTCCTCGGCGATGATCAGGCCGCCGTACGGGGAGACGGTGATGTTGTCGGGGCCGTCGAGGGCGCCGTCCTGGTCCGGGGCGGGGTTGACGCCGAGCAGGACCTTCAGGGTCAGGGTGCGGCGGCGCGGGTCGTAGAACCAGACCTGGCCGTCGTGGTGGACGGGGCTCTCCTCGCGGGCGTACGAGGAGACGATGTACGCGCCGCCGTCGGCCCACCACATGCCTTCCAGCTTGCGGGCGCGGGTGATCATGCCGTCGGTGAACTGCTTGCGTACGGGGGTGCGGCGCGCGTCGCGCTCGGGCACCTCGATCCAGTCGACGCCGTAGACCGTGCCGGTCCTGGTGGCGCGGGAGAGGTCGTCGACGAAGCGGCCGCCGGAGTCGTAGCAGCGCGGCGCGGCCAGTACGCCCGCGTCGTCGGCGAGCGTACGCAACCGGCCGCGGCCGTGCCGGAAGCCGGGCGGCGGGGTCCAGCGGTAGAGGAGGCCGTTGGGGCGGTCGGCGTCCTCGGTGAGGTAGAGGTGGCCGCGCCGGGGATCGACGACGACGGCTTCGTGGGCGTAGCGGCCGAGGGCCTTGACGGGGCGCGGATCACGGGCGGCGCGGGGGTCGTACGGGTCGACTTCGAAGACGTACCCGTGGTCCTTGGTCATGCCGTTCTGACCGGCCTTGTCCTCGGTCTCCTCGCAGGTCAGCCAGGTGCCCCAGGGGGTGCGGCCGCCGGCGCAGTTGGTGGACGTACCGGCGATGCCGACCCACTCGGCGACGTGCCGGCCGTCCCGGGAGACCTCGACGACGGTGCAGCCGCCGGCTGCCGCCGGGTCGTAGACCAGCCCTTCGGCGAGCGGCACGGGGTGCGGCCACTTCGCGCGCGGCCCCTTCAGCTCGTGGTTGTTGACGAGCAGGGTGGCGCCGCGCGGGCCTTCGAAGGTGGCGGTGCCGTCGTGGTGGGAGGGGGTGGGCTCGCCGCTCTCCAGCTCGGTGACGCCGGCCCGGGTGATGATCCGGTACGAGAATCCGGCGGGCAGGGCGAGGATGCCGGCCGGGTCGTCGATGAGCGGACCGTAACCGGGCTCGCGCCCCCGTGCGCCGGCGCCCGTTGCGGGGGCACCGGCTTGCGGAAGCCGCTGTCCGGGGTTCTCCTGCCCGATGGCGCCGGGCGCGGTGGCCAGGACGCCCACGCTGCCGGTCAGTGCGACCCCGGCACCGGCGACGGCGGAGCGCTTGGCGAAGTCTCTGCGGCTGAGCGGCATGTCATCTCCTGGGCGGGACCGGTGCGGGAGTGCTGTGCGCTGTGCGGCACACCCTCGCGCGCCACGGCGAACTGCGGTTGAACCCGGTACGACGCCGCGATGTCCGCGAAGCGAGCCCCTCCACCGCGGAAAACCATGGCAAACAAGGTCATCAGCGGCATCCGCGCAGCAAGCGCAAGATTTATCGCGTACCTCCTTGACCGCCGACCGGCCCGGCAATAGACAGTCCCTACCTGCATCACCCGTAGGGAGAGCGGAGCGCCCGCAGAGTCGTACGGAGCTGCCCGGGGAGCTGTTCCGTGCCGGGTTCCCGTCCTCCCCTGAGAGCCCCCGCCGCCGTGGGCGGCCCGGGCTCGTGAAGCGAACGCGGTCCCGCCCCGCAGCCGTCACCGTCCGTGCGCCGGAGCGCTCGGCGCTCGTACGGCCCGGACGCACGGCTGAGAGCCGCGCGGGACGCCCACCGGGGAAGAGGTGGTCTGGTGTGAACCAGCCCGAGATGATGCGCGGACCCACCGGAGGTCAGGTCAGCGACACCTCCCGCCAACAGGCACTTTCCGACTTCATGCACCCGCAGAACCCGACCGCGAACGTCGTCGGCTTCGGGCACGGCGTGAAGTGGACCAACGGCGAGCCCACCGGCGAGGAAGCCGTCCTGGTCTTCGTCACGCAGAAGGTCCCGGAGTCGATGCTGCCCGAACGGGACGTGATCCCCCGGGAGATGGACGACGGCACCCCGACCGACGTCCTGGCCGTCGGCCACATCTCCGCGCAGGCCCAGCAGCGTGTACCGGGCGGCCAGAGCCGCTCGATGCCGCAGGAGCGGAGCCTCGGGAGCAACGGCGAGCGGATGAGCGCGCTCGCCCAGCCACTGCTCGAAGAGCTGAGCCAGCTCGGCAGCGCCCTGGAGCCGCAGCTCCTCAAGCGCCGTATGCGCCCCTGCCCGGCCGGCTTCTCGGTCGGCAACGTACAGGTCACCGCGGGCACGCTGGGCAGCGTGGTGTACGACTTCCTGCCCGGGGCCCAGACCAACCCGCCGGCGCCCGGCCTCGGCGTACCCGGCAAGTTCTACATCCTGAGCAACAACCACGTCCTGGCGGACTCCAACCGGGCGCCGCTGGGCAGCTCCGTACTCCAGCCGGGCAAGTTCGACGGCGGTACGGACCCCGCGGACCGGATCGGCACGCTGGACCGCTTCATCTCGATCCAGTTCGCCCCGCAGATCCCGCTGACGCAGCACAACAACGTGGTGGACGCGGCGCTCGCGAAGATCGAGTTCGAGGACGCCACCCGGCAGCAGTACTTCAGCGGCGCGCCGCGCGCATGGCGCCGCAAGTCGGCGGTGGCGGTGGGTGACCTGGTCAAGAAGACCGGCCGGACCACCAACATCAGCTTCGGGCGGATCGTCTCCACCGACGCCACGGTCGACGTCAATTACGGCACGGCCGGCACGGCGCGCTTCAAGGACCAGATCATGACCACGAACATCTCGGCGGGCGGCGACTCCGGTTCGCTGGTCACCTCGCTCGACAACGTCGCGGTCGGTCTGCTCTTCGCGGGCTCGTCGACGGTCACCATCGTCAACCACATCGAGACCGTCCGCACGCTGCTGCGCGTCGAGGTCGCCGAGCAGCTGGCCTGACCCACCGAGCCCGAGGGAGAGCCATGACAAGCGCAGCGAAGAAGAAGGGGCCGGGCCACGAGCACCAGTTCGTCAACGCCCAGGGCTCCGAGGTCAAGACCCGCGACGAGGCGTTCGCCGTACAGCGTGACGTCTCCGCCGAAGCCCTCCAGGTCACCCAGAAGATGGCGCTGCACAACCAGGCGCTCACCTTCGACATGGAGGTCAGCTACAACCCGAACACCAACGTCGTCACGGGCGGCCGGATCACCACCGGCATCTGCGGCGCTCCGTGGGACATCACCGGCGGCTCGATCGGCAGCTCGCTGCGGATCGACGCCAAGCGGCCGGGCACCGGCGGCAACTGCGCCGCGACGATCACCATCATCGGCCAGTTCCAGGTCCCGCTGTCCTACCGCGGCACCTACGGGTTCAACGGCCAGTCCACCTCGTTCAACCACACGACGCAGCTCGTGTGCTGATCATGTGCTGACGGCGCACCTCCGCCGGAAAGGCCGGCGGGCGGCGGGAGCACCGAGGTGCTCCGGCCGCCCGCCGGTGGCTGCGGTGGGGAAACCCGCGGCGTACGAGTGCTCAGCCCTTCTGCCGCGAGCGCGCCTTGAAGGCCGCCTTGCGGGCCTCCTTCGCGGTCTTCTTGTCCGGGTGGAGGCGGCCCATGGCCTCCAGCACGTCGGCGGTCGCCGGGTGGTCCACCCGCCAGGCCGTCTCGAAGAAGCCGTTGTGCCGGCCGACCAGCCCCTCGACGAGGGCGCGCAGCTCGTCCGCGCTCTCGTCGGCGGCCTCGGCCGCGCCGAGCTGCGCCGCGATGGTGTCCACGGTCAGCCAGAAGATCATGTCCTGGGACGGCTCGGGGACGGCGGTGGCGCCGCGCTCGGCGAGCCAGACCCGGGCCAGACCGCCCAGCTGCCGGTCGTCCAGCACCTCGCGCAGCGCGGGCTCGGCCTCCGGCCCGGCCAGCGACAGCGTCTGCTGGCAGGCCAGCCGGCGCAGCGGCCCGTCCTCGTCGTCGCCGCGGGCGGCGGAGAGCAGGTCGCGGGCGGCGTCGACGGGCGTACGGGCGGCGAGCCACTGCTCGGACTCGGCCTGCGCGAGCGGCTCCGGGTAGCCGGGCAGCGCGTCCAGCAGGACGTCGGCGCCCTTGTCGGTGAGGTCGCCGACGGCCGGGGCGTCGACGCCCGCGTCCAGCATCCGGGCGCGTACGGCGTAGACGCCCAGCGGGGTGAGCCGGACCATGCCGTAACGGGAGACGTCCTCGTCCTCCAGGGGCTCGGCAGCTCGCGTGGTCGCGCCGTTCTCGTCCAGCTCCTCGATGAGCGCCTCGTCGACCGGCCGGTACGCGACCAGGCCGATCGGCTCCAGCACCCGGAACTGGTCGTCGAGCCGCATCATCGCCTCGGAGACCTCTTCGAGGATGTCGTCGGTCGGCTCGTCCATGTCGTCCGGGACGATCATGGAGGCGGCGAGGGCGGGCAGCGGCACGGCCTGCTCGGGGTCCTCGTTCAGCGCGGTGAGCAGGTAGAGGTTGCCGAGGATGCCGTCCAGCAGCTCGGCCTCCTCCTCCGGGTTCCAGTCGATCGCGTCCAGGTCCAGCTCGCCGCCCTCGGCGAGCTGGTCGGCGATGTCGGAGAGGTCCGGCGCCACGGCGTCGGCCAGCACGGTCTCCATGCCGCCGAGCCAGATGTCCAGGATGTCCTGCGGGCTGCCGGAGGTCAGCAGCGACAGCTCCTCGCCGGGGGTGGCGGTACCGGCCACGGCATCGCCGGGCCCCTCCGCGTCCTCCCCGTCGGCCGCCGCGTTCTCCTCGTCCTCCTCGATCTCCACCAGCCCGGTGTCGACCGCGAGCTGCCAGGCCTCGGCGGCGTACCCGGCGCCGTCCTCGTCCCCGGCCAGGCCGAGGTGGTCGACGGCACCGGCCAGCTGCTCCTGGAGGAGTTCGCCGCCGACGCCGACGGGGACGCCGGGCTCGGCCCAGCGGGCCAGCTGCGCGGCCCGGGCGAAGAGCGGCGCGCTCAGCGCGTCCCGCGCCAGCTCCGCGTCGGAGTGCAGCCGCACCGGCGGCAGGGTGGGGCGGTCTGCGGACATCTCGGGCTCAGCTCCTCGTGCGGACTACGGCTCGTGCGAAGCCCCAGCGTAGACGGAATTCCGTGCATCTCGGGCGGTTCACCTTGGTTTCCGTGCCCGTACACCTGGCGAGCCTTGACAACTGCCCTGGGCACACAAGAGATTGACGCGCGTAGAGGCTGCCGGACCGTTTCCGTTCCGCTGCGTTCACGCCTTCTCGCACGCTGTTCCCACCCTCACCCGCCTTCCGGAGGCCCTCCGTGTCCGCGCAGACACCGCCGCACATACCCGCCCGTGTACCGACGCACGGATCGACGCACGCCCCGTCCGGTACGCCCCGCCGCCGCGCCCTGCGCAGGTCCGCCACGCTGACCGCGCTGGTCGCCGCCGCGCTGGCCGGCGGGCTGCTCGCCGTACCGCAGACCGCCTCGGCCGCGGTCACCCGGATCCACGACATCCAGGGCACGACCCGCCTCTCGCCGTTCGCGGGCCGGCAGGTCGCCGAGGTGCCCGGTACGGTCACGGCGGTACGGGCCTTCGGCTCGGCGCGCGGCTTCTGGGTGCAGGACCCGGAGCCCGACCGCGACCCGGCCACCAGCGAGGCGGTCTTCGTCTTCACCGGCAAGCAGACGCCGAAGGTCGCCGTCGGCGATTCCGTACGGGTCTCCGGCACGGTCAGCGAGTACTACCCCGGCGGCGAGCGGGCGGGCCTGCAGTCCGTCACCGAGATCACCGACGCCGCCTGGACCGTGGCGTCCTCCGGCAATCCGCTCCCGGCCGCCTTCCAGCTCAACGCCGCGAGCGTGCCGGACCGTTACGCCCCCTCGGCGGGCGGCAAGAGCATCGAGGGCCTGCCGCTGCGCCCCCGCTCGTACGCGCTGGACCGGTACGAGTCGCTGGAGGGCATGCGGGTCTCCGTCACCGACGCGTCCGTCGTCGGCCCGACGAACACGCACAACGAGCTGTGGGCCACCGCCGAGCCCCGCCACAACCGCACCGTGCGCGGCGGCGCGCTCTACGGCTCGTACCAGGACCCCAACGCCGGCCGCGTGAAGATCACCTCGCTGATCCCCTTCACCCAGCGCCCCTTCCCCGTCGCCGACACCGGCGACCTCCTGACCGGCACCACCGCGGGCCCGCTGGACTACGACAACTTCGGCGGGTACGGGATCGCCGCCACCGAACTGGGCGCGCTCACCGACCGCGGCCCGGCCCGCGAGACCACGCGCAAGCAGCGCGCCGACGAGCTGGCCGTGGCCACGTACAACGTCGAGAACCTCTCCCCGAAGACGCCGCCCGCCAAGTTCGCGCGGCTGGCCGAGGCGCTGGTGAAGAACCTCGCGTCGCCGGACATCGTGGCCCTGGAGGAGGTGCAGGACGACAACGGCACCACGGATGACGGAACCGTTTCCGCGAACGCCACCCTCAAGCAGCTCACCGACGCCGTCAAGGCGGCCGGCGGCCCCTCCTACGCCTGGCGGCAGATCGACCCGGCGAACAACCAGGACGGCGGCCAGCCCGGCGGCAACATCCGCACCGCGTTCCTCTACAACCCCGCCCGGGTGACCTTCACGGACATCGCCGGCGGCGACGCCACCACGCCCGTCAAAGTCACCGGCTCCTCCGGCAAGCCCCGCCTGTCCGCCTCGCCGGGCCGCATCGACCCCGGCAACGCGGCCTGGGCCAACAGCCGCAAGCCGCTGGCCGGCCAGTTCTGCTTCCGGGGCCGCCCGGTCTTCGTCGTCGCCAACCACTTCAACTCCAAGGGCGGCGACCAGGGCCTCGACAGCCGCTTCCAGCCTCCGGCCCGTACGTCGGAGACCCAGCGCGTCCAGCAGGCGAAGGCCGTGCACTCCTTCGTCGAGGACGTGCTGCGGGTCGACCCGAAGGCCGACGTCATCGTGGCCGGCGACCTCAACGACTACCAGTTCTCGCCCACCCTCAAGGCCCTGACCGCCGGCGGCGTCCTGACCGACCTCGTCGACCGCCTGCCGCGCGGCGAGCGCTACGGGTACGTCTACCAGGGCAACTCGCAGGTGCTGGACCACATGCTCACCAGCCGCCACCTGCGTCGCGTGGACTACGACATCGTGCACATCAACGCGGAGTACGCCGACCAGTCGAGCGATCACGACCCGCAGGTGCTGCGCCTGAAGCCGTAGCGCTCCTTAACCTTCCTGCCAGCACAACTAAGTAGACCTGAAGGCCGCGGCGGGGCCAGACTCCGCTCCATGACCACAACGAGCGCCGTTCCGTCCTCGTCGCCCTTCGGCCGTACCAGCACCCCGCCGCCCTTCGGCCGCACCGTCGCCGCCATGATCACGCCCTTCCGCGCGGACGGCGGCCTGGACCTCGACGGCGCGCAGCGCCTCGCCGCCCACCTCGTCGGCGAGGGCTGCGACGGTCTGGTCCTCAGCGGCACCACCGGCGAGTCCCCGACGACCACCGACGCCGAGAAGGAAGCCCTGATCCGGGCCGTCGCCGAGGCGGCCGGCGACCGGGTGCGGATCACCGCCGGTGTCGGCACCAGCGACACCCGGCACACCGTCGAACTGGCCCACACCGCCGAACGCGCCGGCGCGCACGGCCTGCTCGTCGCCGCCCCCGCCTACTCGCGCCCCGGCCAGGAAGCCATCGCCCACCACCTGCGTACGGTCGCCGACGCCACCGGCCTGCCCGTGATGCTCTACGACATCCCCGGACGTACCGGCGCCGGCACCGCACTGGCCGCCGACACCCTGCAACGGCTCGCGGAGCACCCGCGCGTCCAAGGGGTCAAGGACTGCGCGTACGACCTCATGAAGAGCGCGAAGGTGCTGGCGGCCACCGGCCTCGCGTACTACGCGGGCTGCGACGAGCAGGCTCTCCCGCTCCGGGCCATCGGCGCCGTCGGCTGCGTCAGTACGGTCGCCAACGCCGCGCCACGGGAGGTACGGGCCGTCCTGGACGCGTACGACGCCGGCGACCCGGCCGAGGCCACGCGCCGCTACCGCCGCCTCACCCCGCTCATCGAGGCGATGATGGGCACCGAGCACCCCGGCGCGGTCACCGCGAAGGCCCTGCTGAACGCCCTCGGACTGCCCGCGGGGCCGGTCCGCGCGCCCCTCCTGGCGGCGGGCCCGGAGATCACCAGCGAGCTGGCGGCGGCCCTGAAGTCGGCGCAGCAGTAGCTTCCTCCGTCTGGGGAGCTGCCCCCGCTGCCCCCGCTGCTTCGTTGTCCCCCGTCAGGTCGCGGACGAGCAGCGTCGCCCCCGCCACCGCGCCCGGCATCAGGAACACCGCAACGAACGGCACCAGGAACAGCAGCACCAGCGGCGTACCGAAACCGACGGCGAGCCCCTTGCGGCCGCGCAGCATCCGCAGCCGCTCCCGCACGGGGATGCCGCGCCGCTGCATCGCCACCGAGGTCAGCTCCACCGTGAGGAAGAACCCCGAGACGCAGAAACCGATCGCGGGCACCACGGTCTGCCCGACGACCGGCACGAATCCCAGCACGAAGAAGAGGAGCCCGAAACCGGCCGCGCGCACCAGCACGTGCACACTGTCCTTGAGCGAGATCCACAGCTCCCGCCACAGCGGCAGGCCGGGCCCCGGCGGGCAGTGACCCTCGCTCTCCTCCACCTTCCCCGACAGCGACTCGTAGAACGGGTCGCCGATCAGCAGCGTGACGGCGGTGAAGGTCAGGACGGACAGCAGCAGCCCGCCCGCGAAGAGCAGCGCGACGAACAGCCCGCGCAGCGCCCCCTGCCAGGGCGAACCCCAGCCGTCGGCGAAGGGCGTCGCCCAGGCCGCGAGGTCACCCGCGAAGAAGGCCAGCGCGACCAGTGCCCCCGCGTACAGCACGAGCGCGATGAGCGCGGGAATCATCCCGAACCCCCACCACCGGCCGTGCCGGGCAACCCAGCGCTGCCCCTTCCCCAGGTACCCCGTTCCCGCCACAAGATCGCGCATACGCGTCAGCCTAGCGGGCGCATGACAGACGCCCGTCTCCGCATCGTACGGATACGGTTACGGAACCCGGCCCCCGCCCGTGAACCGGGCCAGCTGCCGCTGCAGCCAGTCCAGCCGGGCCTGCATCAGCGACGCCTCGGCGGCCAGCTCCGGCACCGACCGCACCTCGGCCACCGCCTCCTCCTTCACGTCCGCCTCCCCCGCCTCCGGCTCACCACCCGCCACGATGCGCAGCGGCCCGCCCCCGCACCGTACGAACTCCTCGAAGCTCACCGCCGTCCACGGCGCGAACGCCGTACGCCCACGCCGGTCCGCGCACTCCGCGCACACGGCCGTCAACACGCGCCAGCCCGTACGCCCCCACCCCGCGTCCGCGAACCCCGACGGCATCCGGCCGCACGCACACGCACCGACCCGCGCCACCCGCACCCGCTGCCGCGCGTACCGCATCCCCCGCTCGAAGCGGATGTACGCCCCGAGGACGGTGACCTCCAGCAGCACCGCCCTCCGGTACTCGCTCGAACACGCCAGGGCCAGCGCCTGCTCGAACGTGTGCAAGCAGTAGAACCCGCAATCACAGCGCAGCGCCGGGCAGCGATGACGCCTCCCGTACACACAGCGCGCCTCATCCACGAACCCGTACGGCAGCGCGCCGCCGAGCGACACCCCGGCGAACCCGGCCCGCTTCCCGTCGTGGGAGATCACCGGATGTGCGAGCTTGAACCCGACGGGCGGGCCGGCGGGCCGCTCCTCGGGCAGCCGCAGCCTCATCGCCCGGCCGGCACCGGGTCCTGCCGGGGCGCCTCGACGACCACTTCATGCGCGTCCGGGCCCTTTATGTCCGTCCACTCGGCGTCTGCCCCCTTTACGCCTGTTCCCTTTACGCCTGTCCCCTTTGCGTCCGCGCCCTGCGCGTCCGTCCCCGTCGCGTCCGGCGCGTCCTGCGCGCGCTCCACGTCCTCCGCGACACCGACAGCAAGCGCTTTACCCAACCTCACGACGCCTCCCGGTACGGATCGATTCGTGTCCGTTCGAGTCAATGGTGACGCAGGGAAGGCCGGGTTGGCACGGCCACATACCGGCCAGAGCATCCGCCGCGTATGTGCCGCGTGCGACTCGCGGCGCTCAGTGGGGGTGTTATGACATCGCCGGCACCGAATGCCGTTGCGGGGACGCGAGTTCGACATCGGCCACCCCGACCACGGCAATCGCTTCGTCTCGCAAGGTGTATTGGCCACGCTTCTCTGGGACAGCACTGTGACCCCCAGGGGTTGAGGGCTTGTCAGTGCCTCTGGATACTCTGGCCTTGACGTGAAACAGGTGTGAACCGGCAACTCGACGGCGCCGGGTGGTGAACGGGGGCACAGTCATGGGCGACGGGTTCAAGAGCAATTCGGACATGTTGAAGGTCGAGGGGAAGAACTTCTCCGAGATCGCCAGGGACTTCTACCAGGCGACCGTCAAGCTGAAGAACGGCCTGGCCGCGCAGGGCGACGGTGGAGGCGGCGGAGGCGAAGCACCGAAGGAGACGACGTTCTCAAGCGTCGCCCAGGACGCCTGGAAGGGCCTGACCACCTTCAGCGACAAGGAGGGCACCCCTCCGTGGGGTGACGACGAGCTCGGCGAGAAGTTCGGCGTGGTCTACGAAGGCCTGCGCGACGGCATGACGGACTCGATGGAGCACCTTGCCACCAAGCTCAACGAAATCGGCAAGGCGTTGGAGCGGATGGCGAAGAACCATGCGGAGAACGAGGACTTCACCCACGCTCTGATCAAGGAGCAGAAGCCGGAGAACCAGTTCGGCGGCGACGTGCGGATACTGAAGTCCATCAGCAGGTGACACGGACCGCCGCACCGAGTCCGCATACGAGTTCGAGTCCGCCCGCATGATCGCGCCTGCCCCGCAGGGGCCCCTTCACCGACAGGAGAAAGTCCGTGTCGCATCCCGACGCGCCGGAACCCGTACAGCCCGTCCCCGCCACTGCCGAAGAGGCACTGGCTGCCGCTCGCGCCCGGTTCGAAGTACGGGACCTGGAAGGAAACCCGGCACCCCTGCACGTGGCGGAGTTCGACATCGGCTTCCTCGTCCACGCGGTCATGCCCCCGCCGCCGCCCGGCACTCAGGCGCCGTTGGGCGGCAGTCACATGGTGATTTCCAAAATCGACGGAGCCGTCACCTATGTCCCTAACTTTCCGCCGGACTCCGCAATCGAGCTGTACCGCAGCATGCGGCGGTCCCATGGCTAGGACTGTGACCAGGGCTGTGGTCAGGGCTGTGACCAGGGCTGCCGCCTGACGGCTGGACGGCTGGACGGTTCAAGTGCTCACGAGGCGCCGAATGGCGCCTCCAGCAGCAGAGAAGCAGGGCCCTTCCGCCGGCGGTGAGGCGGAAGGAGTCGGTCGGCCCACAGGGCCGGGGCGACACGGATTACATGGGCGACAACGGGGGTCTTCGTCATGGCTTTGATGCTGCCGAACTCACTTGAGTGGGTTCTCGAAATGTGTGGCTTCGAGTGGCCCACAGGCAACGAAGACAAGATGATGGAGTGCGCCAACACCTGGCGCCAGTTCGCCGCCGATGTGCAGAGTCTCCAGGCCCGTGGCGTGACCGCCGCCGGCAACATCCTCGCCGAGAACGCCGGCGACTCCATCGAGGGCTTCAGCAAGACCTGGGAGAAGTTCTCCGGCAGCTCGGGCTACCTCGACGACGCCCGCCAGGGCGCCGAGCTGATCGCCATTTGCCTGGACGCCGCGGCGATGCTCATCATCGGGCTGAAGGTTGCGGTGATCGCCCAGCTGGTGATCCTGGCGGTCGAGATCATCGCGGCTCAGGCCGCCGCCCCCTTCACCCTGGGTCTGTCCGAGCTCGGCGCGCTGGGCGCGGCCGCCGCCACGCGGCTGATTCTGCGCAAACTCCTCAAAGAGGTGGCCCAACAGATATTGCAGGCGGTGCTGGAGACCGCCAAGGAACCCTTTGTCTCCGCTCTGGAAGCCATGGTCTCCGACCTGGTGGCCCAGACCGTCGAGCAGAACTTCGGCAAGCAGTCGGGCTACGACCTGGGCCGCACCGCCAAGAAGGGTTACGAAGAGGGCAAGGAGGCCCTGAAGAACTCCGGCTCCACCTTCGGCGAGTCCCTGCGCGACGGCGCCGGCTCCCGCGCGGGGCATGGCGCCCGCCATGGACTGACCCACGGGGGGAACGACGGCGGTGGCGACGGCGGCGGCAACAGCAACAGCGGCTCATCGGACTCCGGCAATGACAGTTCGCCGAAATCCAACGATGCGCCGTCGAGCAATTCTTCGTCGTCGTCGAATGATTCCTCGTCGTCGAACAATGCGTCAAACAATTCGTCGCCGTCGAGCAGCACCTCGCCGTCGAGCAATTCCTCGTCGTCCAACGACAGCAGTCCGTCCAACAGCTCCTCCCGTTCCTCCAATTCTTCGAACTCGCCCAGCGCATCCACCTCGTCGTCGAGCGACAGCAGTTCTTCGAACGGCAGCAGTTCGTCCAGCGACTCCCCGAGTAACAGCGGTTCGCCGAGTTCGAGCAGCGGTGACTCCGGGCGGAGGGCGCCGGATATCGGTGGTCCGTCGTCCTCGCCGTCGTCCTCGTCCGCTACTCCGACGAGCGGTTCGGACAGCTCGTCGTCGAGCCCGTCTCCGTCGTCGAGCCCGTCCTCGTCGTCCGACGGCCCGTCGGCTGCCAGTGCGCCCTCCTCTTCCCCGAGTACGCCGTCCAACAGCAGTACGGACAGCACCGGCAGCCCGGACTCGTCGAGCCCCTCGTCGTTCGCGCCCTCGCCGAGCCGTGGGTCCGACTCGCCCAGTCCCTTCGACGTGGGCACCCAGGCCTACAACGAGAGCATCAGCCGTCCTCCGGGCGACGACGCGTCCACCTCTGACTCCAGCCGCCCGGACAGCACACCGGACGCCCCGCCGCGCACGGCACCGGGCACCGAGCCGTCCACGCCTTCCAACTCCTCGCCCATCGAGAGCCCGGGCACCACGCCGAGTGCCGACGGCTCCCCGGAGCGGGGCGCGTCGATCCCGGACGCGCGCAACGCCGAGCCCGCGCCCATGCCGTCCCCGCCGCCGGAGACGGACCGCCCCGAGGCCGCACCGACCCCGGCTCCCGACAACTCCCGCTCCGAACCCGGCGTGCACCAGGTCGACCGCGATTCGGGCACCACCACGCCCGCAGCAGCCCAGGGCCCCACGCCGGGCGACTCAAGCGACGGCAACAACAACGGCAACCAGAACCAGGGCAGCGGCCGCGTCTCCATGCCGAGCGCCGCCATGCCCGGCAACGTGTCCACCGCCAGCCCCAGCCCTGGTCAGGGCCACGCGCCGACACCGTCGTCACCGACGCCGCACCACCCGGACGACGACAGCCTCGACCTCATGGGCAACGTCGCCACCATGGCGCCCCCGGCTTCCGGTACGCAGCCTGGTGACGCGGGCATCCCGCAGCAGGGGCCCTCGCCGTCCGCTACGCCCTCGACGCCGCCCCCGGGAGCCATGCCACCACCGGCGGCCGGCCCCATCCCGACACAGGCGCCGGCAGCAGGCAACCCCACGAGCACACCACGGGCCACCAGGCCCAGCGCCACGACGCCGCGTACGGAACGGCCGAGCACCAAGCCCACGACGCCTTCGCGGGACACCCAGCAGAACCGTCCCGCGTCGTCGCTGCGCACCGAGACGCCGCGCACCCAGACGCCGCGCACCGATACGCCTGGGCGCCCGGCCACGCCGCCCCGCGGCGAGCAGCCGGCGAACCGACCGGCCAACCGTCCGACGGACCAGCAGTCACCGGCCTCGTCCCCCAACCCCACCCCCACGCCGAACGACCAGGGGATGCCGGCACCGAACAACCAACAGCCACACCCTCAGCAGCCGGACGCCACCAACCAGACGCCCGACCAGCACCAGCCGCCCACTGACGGCAGCGCGCCCAAGCACCCCACGGCGCCTCCGCCGCCGCCCCAGGCGGACAGCCTTTCGGACATTCGCGACAACCTGAACATCCCGTTCGAGGGCCTGACCACACCCGACCCCGCCCATCAGCAGGACCTCGAAAACGCCCACCCGAAGAACCCCGACGGCACCCCGCAGGTGTACGCGGACCCGCGGCAGGGAAACTGGGCCGGTCTGCAGAACGACGGCGGCGTGGGGGTGCCCGGCCGGTCCAACAACTGCGCCGACTGCACCCGCTCGTTCCTCGAAACATGGTTCGGCCGCCCGACGGTGTCCGCCCCGCGCACCTTGGACCTCAACACGGACGGCACCCTGAACACCTTCTCCGCGGAGCGCGACTCGGTCGCCAACCAGGAGCGTTGGGCCGGCGCACCTGCCACGTACGCGGGCAACGACCATCCCAACCCGTACGCACGTATCGCCTACGAGCTGTCGCAGGCCGGGCATGGCTCGGCAGCCGTGATCGGCGTCAACTGGCCCGGCGGTGGCGGCCACGCCTTCGCCGCGGTCAACCACAACGGCCAGGTCCTGTTCGTCGACGCGCAAACCGGCGTCGTCAGCGAGAATCCGATCCACCTGGGCGCCCAAGAGGTCTTCTACACCCCGCTGGACGCCAATCGGAAGCCGATCACTCCGTACTTCCTGACCCCGTCGACGCCTCAGCCGTCCACTCAGAACACCCCGAGCACCCCGAACACCTCGAACACTCAGAACACTCCGAACACCAACAACAGCTCGGGCTCCGACCCGTCGACGCCCCCGGAGTCCTCCACAACGCCGGAGACGACGCCGACTCCCGAAACGACGCCGCCCCAGGATCCCGAGCCGGAGCAGGAACCCAAGCCGAACCAGGAGCCCAAGCCGGACCAGGCGTCCGAGACCACCCCGGACACGGACCCCACCCCGGACCGGGACGCGGAAACGCCCCAGGACTCGGACGCGCCGGCCCAGGACAGCCCACAGCCCGACAGCACACAGGACCAGCAGGACACCCACGCCACCCAGGACAACGCCACCCAGGACACCCAGGAGGCCCACACCCCCCAGGACGCCCACGACACCCCAACCCCTCCCGACACCGACCACCAATCGGAGTCGAGGGAACCGGTCTTCCCGGCCACCGCCACGCGCCCCTCCGGTCCGCCGGATGGTTACGACGACCCGAGCGACGCCGACAACCGCGCGCAGCGGGAGAGGTTCCCGCGCAACGAGGACGGCTCGTTCCAGCAGGCCCCTGACCCGCGCGAGGGCACCTGGGTCGACGATCTGCGCGGCCAGAACCCGGACGAGTCCGGCCGCGACGTCAACTGCCCGGACGCGTCGCTGGCGTTCGTCGAGTCGTACGCGGGCAACCCCACGGTCGCCGCCCGCCGCAGCCCGAATGAGGACGGCACCCCCGCCGACACGCCCGAGCCCAACGGCCGCGACCGTATCGAGAACGCGCTGGGCGCCGAGTTCGACGACTTCGGTGACGGCCGCGACGCGTACAACAACCTGGAGTCCACCCTCCTCAGCGAGGGCCACGGCGCCCAGGCCGTGATCATCACCCAGAACGCCGACGGCCGCGCCCACGCCTGGAACGTGGTCAACCACAACGGTCAGATCGTCTACGCCGACCCGCAGACGGGCCGGCACAGCACCACCCCGCTCCACAGCGGCGACAACGGCGTCTTCGCGATCCCGTTGGACGCCAACCGCCGCCCCATCGACACCACCAGCCGGCCCACCACGCAGCACCAGAACGGGACCACACCTGCCGATACCGCCCACGCCGCCCCCGAGCGCCCGGCCGGTACGCCTTCTGAGTCCGACCCCAGCGCGGAAGCCACTCGCAAGCGGCGCAACCAGAGCCTTCCCGACCCGGAAGCACGGACCGATGCGCATGCGGGCCTTCCTCCGGACAAAGCGCAGGGCGACCTTCGGGACAAGCGCAACGTCCATCGGATCGGCCTGAATCCGGTTCAGACGCAGATGCGGCAGTGGGCCCAGCCCCAGGGCGACCCGCCCCGGGTGCCGTTGGCCGACGTGCTGCGGGAATCCATCGTTCGCCGCCAAGCGCACGCGGAGTCGGCGAAGCTGGTACGTGCGGCCCGGCAGGACTACGACCGGGCGCTGAAGGAAGCCGCCGACGCCAAGGCGGAGCGGACCAGGGCGGCGACCGCGGAGCGGAAGGCCAAGACCGAGGACGCGAAGCAGGCGGCTCAGGCCAAGCGGGCGGCGGCGGAGCAGCGGCTCGCCCATGCCCAGCAGGCTCTCCCCCTGGCTGAGGCCGCCCACAAGTCCGCGATGGCGGCGCACCGGGCTGTTCCGATGCCGTCAACGAACTTCACCGACAGTGATCTGCGGCAGCATCTCGATCCGGCGTGGTCGCGGATGAACGACGGCCAGCGGTACACCGCGATCGCCGCGCTGGCCCGCATCAGCCAGTCCTTCCACGCCAACAACGCCGTCGGCGCGAGCCCGGATCCGGCCGCGCACAACGACGTGTACGGCAACGGGAAGTTCCACGAATCAGCGGCTCCCTGGCGACGTGAACTCGCCTCGCACCCGGACGGGACGATCCTCCGGGACGTGGAGGACCTCAAGCAACTGGTTGAGGAGACGGAGAGCAATTCTCCCGACTTCTCCGGCAAGAACTACGCGGTCGTGGAAGTTCTCGACCCGGACACCGGGGAAAGCCACTACATCGTCGATTCGTCGGTTCCGCCTGCCGTGGACGGCGCCGACCCGATGCACTCCGAATCCCACATTCTCAATTGGATCGACCAGCTCAACAAGAACCGCGAAGCCCAGAATCTAAAAAAAGTCGAGGTCAAGGGCCTCTACACCGAACGCGAGCCCTGCGGCCTGCCCAACACTCCATCCGGGCATCCCACCGGCCACGCCAACTGCTCCAAAACCATCAACGATTCCCGGGCGATGGACGGCGTGCCCGTCTACTACAGCACGACCTACCGAGCGGACCCGGACCTCAAAAATCTCAAGGCGGCCGAGCGGGACAGGCTGCGCGCGGAAGGCAAGACCGAGTCGCAGATCAAGGCTGCGCTCAACAAGTACCGCACACCGAGCCAGCAGCTCCAGGACCGGGAAATTCAGCAGCACCTGAAATTCGTCAACGACCTGGCGCAAACGCTGGCGAACCCGGGCCAGAACCCACCGCCGGCCCCCACACACGACCAGAACACACCCCCCACCCAGGCGCCTCAGTCCGGCCCGTCCCATCCCACCACGGACCCCGACCGCACATCCCCGTCCAACCCGGCAGGCACAGACCGCCGCGCCCCGGCGGCCCCCGCCGGCACGCCGACCACCGACCCGACCGGAACACCGACCACCGACCCCGCCGGAACACCGACCACCGACCCGGCCGACAGCAAGCGCACGCCTTCGGCAGACCGCCACGTTCCGCAGACGGAGACCACCATCGCGGGCACGGGAGAGACCCCGCGCCCCACCACCGCCGCCACCACAGGATCTGCCGAGCAGGCCGGCGCCCCGGCACCGTCCGCCGACGAGACTCGCGAGGGCTCCCCCGCCTCGGAGAACCAGCCGAAAAAGCCAGGCCGGCTGAAGCAGATGTGGCAGTCCATCACCCACTCAGGCCCGACCGAGCCCACCGAGCTCACCACCGAGGTGGACCAGCCGCGCTTCGGCAACCACGAGAAGTTGCCGGAGCACCAGCCCGACCGTTACGGCACCCCGCTGGATCGCCCCGACGGGACACGCGTGCCGCTGTTCGACGGACCTCCGTCGCGCGAGCAGACGCAGCAGGGTGAAATCGGTGACTGCGGCATGATCGCCACCATGGGAGCCGTCGCGAGCAGGTACCCGGATCTCCTCCAGGACATGATCCGGGAGACCGAGGACGGCAATTACGAGGTCCGTTTCCACGAGGTGCGGCGCAACAAGTACGGCAACCAGACTCCGACCGGCCGGATCCTGACCATGCGCGTCACTCCCGAGGTGCCCGTGTACAGCGACTTCCCCAACATCACCGTCTACGCCAACGCCAACGACACGGGCGTGGCCTGGCCGGTGATCATGGAGAAGGCCATTGCGGGTCTGGACCAGTTCTGGGACGACAAGAAGCGCGAGCACGAGTCACAGTTCCCCCGCAACACGGACTTCGACGGCAACCTGCTGACGGGTTACTCCCGTATCGGCCGGGGTTCCACATCGGGTGACCGTGCCGAGTTGCTCGCCCAACTGACTGGGCGTACGTCGGAGAACCACGAATTCCCGACACAGTACGATATGCACGGCCGCAGCCCGGAAAAACAACTCCTGGCCCACCTGCGGGAGCTCACGGAAAGTGGTAGGCCGGTCGTTATCGGCACCCGCTCCAAGGGCACGGGCGTGGAGAATAAAATGGAGAAGAATCTCTTGAGCTCCCACGTCTACGAGATCGTATCAGTTGACGACAAGGGCATGATTCACTTGCGCAACCCGCACAACAAGAGGCATCCTCAGCCGCTGTCCATCAAGGAATTCATGAAATACTGCAGCGACCAGTACACGTCTTTGGAGGACGAGAAGTGAGCCGCGACACCATTCAGCTCTGGCACGGAATTCAGCGAAACGCCGAGAAGGCGAGCTTCGCCGTGATGGACATCTACAGGGAGTCCGACGCCTCGATCAGGGTCAAGCTAGGGATCGTCACCACCGAAGAGCACTATTACACCCTCCGCGTTGGCGAAACCTTTCCCGTGAACGACGAGACGTGGCAGCTCGCCGAGTTGACCGGCTGGCCGAGCGAGGACGGCTGGACCGTGCTCCTGCACCGGGTCACCGCTGCCCCGGCCTGAATCGCCACCGCTCCACCCGGGTCATGCGACAGCGATGACCCGGGCTCAGCCACGCGACCTTTCGGAGGATGAGACGTGAGCGTTGACACGATTCAGCTCTGGCACGGGATCCAGCGAAAGTCCGAGAACGCGAGGTTCGTAGTGGGCGATATCTACAGGGAGTCCGACGCCTCGATCAGGGTTCGGCTCGTGAGCTTCGCCACCGAGGAGCAGAGTCACATCCTTCGCATCGGCGAAACCTTCCCCGTGAACGACGAGACCTGGCAGCTCGCCGAGTTGACCGGCTGGCCGAGCGAGGACGGCTGGACCGTGCTCCTGCGCCGCGTCACCGCTGCCCCGGCCTGACTATTCGTACCCAGCCACACGTAGGGTCGCATCACCGCGCAACTGAGGAGGACCATGCCCGAGCCCACCCCCGGCACCCCCCGCACCGCCGGAATCCCCGAGGAACAGGTCGCCGGTCGCGTCGGCGCGTGGTGGCGTGCGGGTGGGCTCGGTGGCCGTGTGGCCTTTCTGGTTTCTGCGGGTGGTCAGGACGTTTCGGCCGTTGTGCGGGAGGCGCACGAGTGCGTGCCCGGCAGTGTTGTCGTCGACGCCACCGGTCTGACCGCCGAGCAGGTCATGCACCAGGCCCTCACGGCGCTGGGAGTCGACCTGTCCGCGGACGAGCGGGACGACTGGCATTTCGCGCTCGGCGCGTGGCCCGAGGAGCGGTTGCTGCTGGTCGTCAACGCCCATCGGGCCGGGCCGACACGGCGGTCGTACGAGCCGGAGCGGTTGGTGACCCGGACCCTTCCGTGGCTGGCGCGTGGCAAGTTGGCCGTGCTGGTCCATGTGGTGCCCGAGTTGCTGCCGGCTGACGATGATCCTGGGGCGGTGTTCCGGCTGTCCGCGGCAGCCGTCGAGGTCCCGCCGGCGGTGACGGAGTCCATTGCCGTGCGGGCGTTGGCACTGGCCGAGCCCCGTTTCGTACCCGTTCCTGTCTGGGCCCAACTGGTCACCGCGCTGACCGGTGAAGCGGCGTCCGAGGACGAACTCGCTGAGTTGGCGAGGGAAAGGTCCGGAATTCTTCGGCTCGGCCCGCTCGGGGTTTCCTTTGTCGACGAAGGTCTGGCCGAGGCCTTGCGCCGGGAGACCGAATCTGTCGAACTGTCCCGGGTCAGCGGGCATATGGTGGCTTGGCTGACGCGCTCGGCTCCGGATTTCACCCACCCCGAGGGGTGGTCCAGGCGCAGTGCCGTCGGTCTGTATGCGGCCACGGGGCTCGCCATGCACGCCGTACAAGCGGGCACGTACGACGAACTCCTCCGGGACGGGCGTGTCGTCGCCAACCTGCCGCAGACGGCGCTCATGGACGCGGCACGCAGCAGCACGTACTTCGTTCCCGGAAACACGGCCGCCGCCGACGCGATTCATCTGTGGGGTTGGTGGGTCACTCCGCGGCATCAGGCGGAATGGGCTTCGTGGCTGCACCTGATGGCGCTTTCACGCGGCGATCTCGAATTCGCGTCGGCGGTCGCCTCCTCTCGTGTGGCACTGCCCTGGCAGGCCAAGTGGGCCCACTGGCGGCCGCCGGGTGGCTTCCATGCGCACTATCTGCGGGCCGGGAGGTTCGCCGCGCTGGCGGAGGTGCGCTGGCAGGGGCGACCCGCCATTGCCGGTTTGCAGCAGCGGACGGTGGAAGAAGAACAGCAGCCGTATGTCTCGATCTGGGACGCGGAGACCGGAGACCGTGTCGCGGGCCCTTGGGAGTACGACGAGATTCCGCAGGAGCATCGTGCGGATCTCACCTGGCCCGCGTCAGCCACGGGCCACTCCGCTTCGCCCGCTCTCGTCCGGGAACTGTTCGCCTCGTCCTCCCCCCGGCGAAGCAAGCAGGCTTTTGTCCTGCCCTGCACTCCATTGGCCGTGGGTGACGTCGTCATTTTCGCGGGCGACTCGGGGCTGATCGCCATCCGGCCTGCGGACGGTGCGGGCGGTATGGACGGTGTCGACATCTCCGGCTTCGGCGCCCGGCAGCAGCCCCTGAGCTGGGATTACGCCGATGCGGGCCCGAGCTGTCCGAGCGGCGCACCGGCTCCGAGCCACGAGGACGTCAGCATCCTGTTCGGCGAGGACGCGATCTATCCCATCGAGGTCGAGGATTTCCCTGATCGGCTCACTCACGCGGCGACCCGCGAACTCCTCCTGGAATTCGGGCTGCCGGTCATGAACGAGGGAGGCATGGGGCTGTTCCCGTACGGCAACTGGGAGATGGGCATTCTCGACGAACTGCCCTCCTGGCCCGAAGGAATCGAGCCCGTCCCCGAAACCGGGCCCTTCTTCCAGATCGGTAAGTGGATGGGCGGCAAGCTCGTGGTCGACGGGCCCACCGGACACGTCCTGCGCGTTCCCACGAAGCCGGGCCAGGAGCACCTCGCCGCTCTCCCCGCCGCGCACAGCCTCGAAGATTTTCTCACCATGGTCACGCTGTGCGTCACCGGACTGCGTAGCCGGAATGTCCTGCCCCCGGGCGGTTCCGAACGAGATCAGATCACCTATTGGGTCCTGGGAGCACTGGCCGAGGTCGATGAGACGGGCGGTGAGCAGCCCGCCTGGGCGTACGTACTCCACAACACGTGACGCCGATCAGCCGCAGAGGCAGGCGTGCGTACGGAGAAACCGTACGCACGGAAAACCCGTACGTACGCGAAGAGGCGCGGCGCGTCATCAGCAACGCGTCGCGCCTCCACGGCGATCGGGGCGGATCAGAACAGTCCGTGCCACATCTGCTCGACGATCACCGACCACCAGTTCCTCGGGTCGTCCAGGGCCGACGCGTCGATGGCGAAGAGCTGGTCCTGGAAGTCGGCGACGGCCCGGCCCGCCATGACCGGGTCGAGCCCGGTCATCCGCTCGCGGGTGGTCTCCAGGAGCGCGAGGGAGCGGACGAAGGCGGCCACCGAGGCGTTGACGCGGCGGCCCGCGCCGTTTTCCGGAGTGACGGCCCAGAGCTGGCCGACCGGCTCACCCTCCAGGTCCGACCCCGTGCACTGGACGGTGATCAGCGCGACCCCGTCGGTGCCGATCCTGACGTGCCCCTCCAGGAACGCGAGGGTGTCGTCGCTCGCCTGGGTGCCGACCCGGCGCAGATACGCGGCGGCATTGCCGAACAGGCCGCCCGGAATCTCCGCTTCCGGGCTGTCGGCCGTGAAGAAGAACGGGACGTCGGCCGGAAGCCCGGCCCATATCAGCGTGGCCTTGGCGGCCTCGGGGAGCGGGGTGCCCGCCACGTCGTCGGCGTCGTAGCGATGTACCTCGTCAGCGCCGAAGGCCTCCGTCAGCTCGCGGCCCAGGGCGACGTCGCGGAGCGGCTCGGCCGGCTCGACATCGGTGCGTACCGGCACGCGGTGCGGCCGGGGCGGTGGCTGCTGCCCCGCGATCTGGTGCATCATCTCGACGTGCTGGAGCAGCCCGGCGACCGCCTCGGCGCGCTCCTCGCCCCGCAGGCCGTATTCCTGCACGCAGGAGAACCGGACGTTGGGGTAGGCACGGCTGATCAGCCGGCCCGGGTACCCGCCGGGGAGCAGGCTGGAGCTGAGGTCGGTGTGGATCGCGACCACGTTCTCCGCGGGGACGTCGAGGTCCTGGATCTCCGCCAGGGCCTGGTACTCGGAGTGCGGCAGGCCGGGGGCGGAGTTCATGGAGAGGTTCTTCTCCTCTCCGGTGCGCGGGTCGACGTAGGTGACGACCGTGGTGTTGCCGGGGCCGGTGACCGGCGGCTGCGCGGGCGGCGCGGCCTCCTGGCCGCCGCCGTGCTTCTGCTGGTACATCCGTACGACCTCCTCGACCGGCACGGACGGCCAGGTGCTCAGCTCGCCGGTGCGGCGGTCGACCACGCCGCAGGAGTGGCCGATCGTGGCCGGCGGCCGGCGCTTGCCCGTGACCGGGTCACGCTCGGCCGGCGGGGCCGCGGCCCACACCACCCAGCCCAGATCGAACTCCTGCATCCGCACCTCACGGCGCTCCTGTCCCTCGGGGTTGAGCCACCCCTCGGCGGTCGCGAGCGCCTGCTCCTGGCTGATCACGGGAACTCCCTTCGAAATCTTCGGGCGGACGAGGCCGGTGCGGCCGGGGTCGGTGCCGGTGCAGTCGGGGTCGGGCCCGGTGCAGCCGGGGTCGGTGCCGGGCGGACTCCGCGGCCCTCGTCCGAGTGGGCCTGAGTGCAGGCGGTCTGATACGGGCGCCTTCGCAAGGCTTCGGCGCTTGGGTGCTTGGGTGCCTCGGCGTTCGGCTTTGAGGCTAGCGGTCTGCGGTGGGTGTCAGGGGGCCGGGTGAGCACCAGGCTGCGCCGGGCGGATCTGCAGCGCTTTGACACTGCTTTCCGTGGCGACAAGGAGGATGCCGTCGGGAGAGAGATCGGTTCCCGTGAAGGGCGTGGCGGAGATCAGGACCGTGACGATCTCCTCGTCGCCCTGCTGTTCGCCACGACGCCAGACGCGTACGTAATCGGCGCCGCGGCTGAATCCGAGCGCTCCGGTGGCGCGCTCGCCGTGCGAAGGGCGCTGGATCCGGGCCGGGTCGGCATCGATGACGGCGCCGGTGGCGAGGTCCTGCACCAGCACGGCAGCGGCCGTGGGGTCGTCGGCCCGCAACGGGCTCGCCCCCGGAGTGCCGTACGGCACCACGCTCACGGCGACCGCCTGCGCGGCGCCGTCCGACACGGCCGCGGGCGGGGCCGGGGCCGGGTCCACGGACGGGGACGGGGCCGGGGCCGGGTCCACGGACGGGGACGGGGCCGGGGCCGGGTCCACGGACGGGGACGGGGACGGGGCCGGGTCCACGGACGGGGACGGGGACGGGGCCGGGTCCACGGACGGGGCCGGGTCCACGGACGGGGACAGTGTGCCGACGGTCACGGCATCAGCCCCGGCGACCGGCACGCTCCACAGGGTGTGCCAGGGAAGCGCGGGCACGATGCGGCGCAGCACCGCCGCGTACTCCGGCAGTCCGTCTTCGACGAACGCGGTCTCCAGGAGCGCCGCCCGAAGGGTGGCGGGTGCCTGGGTACGGGTGAGCAGCGGGGCCGTACGCAGATAGGTGCGTGCCGGAGCGTCCAACTGCTCCGGCGGTACGGCCTCCACCGCGGCGCGCAACCGCACCGGATCGGCGTGGGCGAACAGACCGGGGTCGGTGAGGAGCTGGGGAAGCAGGCCGGCCTCCAAGGTGTGTCCCGCGATGTGATCGCGGACGTACGTCCCTGCCTTCGCCCAGTCCTGATCGGGTACGGCCTCCAGCAACGCGATGGCGATACGCGCCTGAGCGCCCGGAACATCCGCAATGCCCGCCCGAACGGCCTCGCCGATGCCCGGGTGCTGCAATCCGAGGAGGGTCCGCTCGTCCTCGGGGACGCCTTCGCCGGCCCTCCCGACCGGCCGGATGAAGGGGGCGGCGAGCAGCATGCCCCGCGCCATGTCCTCGCTCAGGTCCCGCTCGGCGACCGCGGAAGCGAGCGGGGTCAGCAGGTGCACGGGCAGGCCGTCGCCCTCGGCAAGGGCGAGGGGCGCGAGGATCTGCCGCAGGATGCGGGGGTGGGCGCCGAGTCGCCGGGCGTGCAGGTCGAGCGCTTCGTCGACGCTGCCGGGCAGGTGGTCCGCATCCGCCGGGTCGAACCCCTCCGGGTGCATCAGGATCGACTGCACGGCGAGCTGTACGGTCAGGCGGCTGCCCGCGCCGTCTCCCGCGCGCCGGGCGATCGCCTCGGCGAGCGCGCGCCGAGCGTCAAGGTCGATCGTGAAGGGCAGTTCCGGGGCGCCGAAATGCGGATCGAGCAGCGTCTCGGCCTGTAGCGCCAGCCCTTCGGGGTCGGCCCACTCGGGTGCGTCCAGGTCGATGATCTGGGCCACGCCGGGCGGCAGGCTCTCGGCGAACCCGGCGGCGAGCTCCCGGGGTACGTCGGCGAGCAGCCGTACGGAATCGAGGGCGGCGAGGGGCTTCAGCACGTCCCGCACCACGCGCGCGGGCTCACCCGTCCCCCGTACCGGACCGGCCCGGTCCACATCCGGCACCACGATCGTCACCGGCTGCCCGGACGACCGGAGTTGACCAAGTTCGGGAACGATGTCGGCAGTGCGGCGCGCGGCCAGCCCGTAGTGATCGGCGAGCAGCCACAGGGTCTGCGCCGCCGTCAGCCCGGCGACGCTCGGCACCGCGGGCGCGGGCAGGTCCGGAGGCACGGTCGCCGGATCGAGCGCGTCCAGTTCGAGCCCCTTGCGGTGCTCCGGGTCGCAGAGCATCAAGAACCCCGTGAGCAGCCGCGAGCACCCGGTGCCGGGGCTCCCGGTCAGGATGACGACCCGAGGGGCGCCCGGCCACTCCATCCGCCACGCGGCGAGCGCGCTCAGCGCGGCATTGCGTCCACCGATGTAGGGGTGGGGTTCATGGGCCTTTGTCTGTTCTGGGGCCTGGGTCGGGCTGGTCATTGTCTCCCCGTTGTACTGTCCGTCCGGCACCGTCAAGCCGCGTTGATCGTACGCCGTTCATCCTAGGGCGCTTTTCCCTGATCACACGGCGGATCACACGGCGGATCACACGGCGGATCACCCGCAGATCTCCCCTGACGCACGAGTGCCCTCCCGGGCCGCTCTGGAGCGGTGGAAGGGCACTCAGGCGGCCGCGGGTGGGCCGGCCGCCGCGGGGTGATCAGTTGTGGCTGTGCAGTACGTCGTTCAGGCCGCCCCAGTTGGCCTTGTTGGGGCGGGCTTCGACGGTGCCGGTGGTGGAGTTGCGGCGGAAGAGGATGTTGTCGGCGCCGGAGAGTTCGGCGGCCTTGACGATCTGGCCGTCGGGCATGGTGACGCGGGTGCCCGCGGTCACGTACAGGCCGGCCTCGACCACGCACTCGTCGCCCAGCGCGATGCCGATGCCGGACTCCGCGCCGAGCAGGCAGCGCTCACCGATGGAGATGATCTGCTTGCCGCCGCCGGACAGGGTGCCCATGGTGGAGGCGCCGCCGCCGATGTCCGAGCCGTCGCCGATGACGACGCCCGCGGAGATGCGGCCCTCGACCATCGAGGTGCCGAGGGTGCCCGCGTTGAAGTTGACGAACCCCTCGTGCATGACGGTGGTGCCGGCGGCGAGGTGCGCGCCGAGCCGGACGCGGTCCGCGTCGGCGATCCGTACGCCCGCCGGGGTGACGTAGTCCGTCATCCGCGGGAACTTGTCGACACTGGTGACCGCCATGTGCAGGCCCTCGGCGCGGGCGTTCAGGCGCGCCGTCTCCACCTGGTCGACGGGCACCGGGCCGATCGAGGTCCAGGCGACGTTGGCCAGCAGACCGAACATGCCCTCCAGGCTCTGGCCGTGCGGCTTGACCAGCCGGTGGCTGAGCAGGTGCAGACGCAGGTACACGTCGTGCGCGTCCAGCGGCTTGTCGTCCAGCGAGGAGATGACCGTACGGACGGCCACGACCTCGACACCACGGCGCGGGTCGGGCCCGACCGCCTTCGGCGCGGCCTCGCCGAGCAGCTCGACGGCGCGCTCGTCGGTCAGCCGCTCGGTACCGGCGGGGCCGGCGTCGGCCACCAGCTCGGGCGCGGGGAACCAGGTGTCGAGGACGGTGCCGTCGGTGGTGACGGTCGCCAGTCCGGCGGCGACGGCGCCAGTCGTACGGGAGGAGGTGGAGGTAGCAGCATCGGTCATGTCGAAAACTTAACCGGGAGAGGGCTGCCGAGGCGAACCGGTCCGGGAGGCGGGACGCCGGCCGGACACGGGGCCGGGAGGCGGGTGGCAGGACGCCGACCCGAGGCAGGGCCGGGCCCGCCGCCCGGCCCCCGGCCCTCCGGCCTTCAGATGCGGCTCACGGTGCCACAGCCGGCCCCCTTGTCCTCGCTGGCGCGGCCCTTGCTGGGGCGGCCCTCGCTGAGGTCCTCGCTGGGGCCCTTGCTGGGGTCCTCGCGGGGGTCCTCGCCGGAATCCTTGCCGAGATCCGCGCTCAGGTCCTTGCTGCGGTCGTACGGGTCGGTGGCCGGCCCCGACGTCATGGGTCCGGGACGGCCGTCCGTGAACCGCGGGTGCAGGAACCCGTCGTACACGTCGCAGGTGTGGTTGCCGGCCTCGTACGCGTAGCCGGACAGGGACAGCTTGCCCGGCGTCATCTCGAAGTGCCCGGGGTCGTCGATCCGGAAGTCCACCACCCGGCGGACCACCGTACGGGTCACCTCGGAGGCGCCCTGCGCGGCTTGCACGACCGGGTAGACGAAGGTGTGATCGGTGTGTACGGCCAGTGCGCCGTCCTGGCCCTCCTTGAACGTCATCCGCCCCCGCGTCTTGACGACGTCACCGACCAGCCGCACCTCGTGCGGGTCGAACCGGGTGAACAGCTGCAACGGGTCGTGTGCGCGGTCCGGTTTCGCCAGCCCGGTCTCCAGGTCCTGCCGCAGCTGCGGCTGGAGCGGGTCGATGAGGTCCAGCGCCGCCGTGGGGCGGTCGCCACGCAGCGTACGCGGGTTCAGGTTGGCGTCGGTGAGGAGCGCCTTGACCTTCCGCAGTACGTCCGCCACCTCGTCCTTCGACAGCCGGCCGACGGGCTTTGCCTCCGGGGGGACGATGCCCGCCGCGCCGTCCGCGTACTGCACGGCGGGCGAGCCCGCGAAGGGGGCTTCGAGGGTGGCGACGGGAGCGGCGGGGGACGCCGCTTCGGCCTGCGCGTCGCCGCCCGGCCGCCACGGGAGCTTCGACCGTACGTCGCCCGGGTTCAGGACCAGCACCGCCACTCCGGCCGCGACGGCCACCCCGGCGCCGATACGTATCCGCTTGCGCCGCCGCGCGGTCCGCCCGTCCCGGTCCCGCCAGGCCGGCCCGGTGTACCAGTTCTCGGTGCCGTCCGTGCCGTCCGCGCCGTCCGTCTGCCCGCCCGCGCCCGGGGCCCTGCTCTTCACGTGTGGTTCTCTCGCCTCGTACCGCCGGGCGGCGACGGTCACGAAACGCCGTACGAACCCCCCGAATGATCATTAACGAACAAGATCTACACGGGGACGGGCAGACACCACAAGTTGACTGCTGAACCAGCACCGGAGCGACAGCTCGCACGACCACCGAGAACCGCGTCAGCCGATCACCTTCGCCACCGAGTCCCGCACCTCCACCCGGTCGAACTCCCGCCCCGTCAGCAAGTACTGGAGCACCAGCCCGTCGATCAGCCCCACCAGCGCCCGCGCGGTGCCTTCGTCGCCGGTCCGCCGCCGCAGCAGCGCGACCATGTCGTCGATGCACTCGGCCGCGAGCGGACGCACCACCTCGTGCCGCAGCGCCGCGAGATACAGCTCGTACTCCAGCTCCACCTGCGCCCGATCGTCGCCCAGCAGCTCCTCGACCAGCCTCGTCAGCTCGTCCGCGAGCGGAACCGAGGGGTCCACCCCCCGCTCCCACGCCTCGATCCCGGCCAGCCACTCCGCGTTGGACTGCCGCAACGCCGCCACCAGCAGATCGTCCAGCGAGGCGAAGTGGTACGTCGTGGATCCCAGCGGTACGTCCGCCTCGGCCGCCACCGCGCGGTGGCTGAGCCCGGCGATGCCCCGCCCGCCCACCACGCGGATCGCCGCGTCGATGATCCGCTGCCGCCGGTCCGGGTCGTAACGGCGCGGCATCAGTGCGCCCCGCCCAGATTCAGCACGACGACCCCCGCGATCACCAGCAGCAGCCCGATGATCCGCGCGGCGCTCGCCGCTTCCCCCAGGAACACCATCCCGATCGCGGCGACCACCGCCGTCCCGGCCCCGGCCCAGATCGCGTACGCCGTGCCGACGTCCATCGACTTCAGCGTCTTGGCGAGCAGCGTGAACGCGACGATGTAGCCCAGCACGGTCCCCAGTGAGGGCCACAGCTTGCTGAAGCCGTCGCTGTACTTCATCGCGGTCGTCGCGAGGATCTCGGAGACGATCGCTCCGGTAAGCGTCAGGTACACCATGCGTACGAGCGTACACAACGATGCGTACGGACGTACACAGCGACGCGTACGGGCGCACACCCGCGGAAAGTCGGGTGCGGGGCACCCTGCTCCTGGCCATGATGTCGATCGTGTCGGAATATGTGGATGCACCTGATCGGCTGGGCGAGAGCGTTCTGCCTGACGGGCGGTTGCTCGGCTGGGCCGAGTGGGGGCCGCCGGACGGCGTGCCCGTTCTGTTGTGTCCGGGTGCGGCTACGAGCCGGTGGCTCGGCTTCGGCGCGGACGTTGTCGACGCGCTCGGAGTGCGCCTCGTCTCCGTGGACCGTCCGGGGCTCGGCGCCTCGACGCCCGCCCCCGGGCGTACGTTCTCCGCGTTCGCCGACGACCTGCGGCACCTCTGCCTGCTGCGCGGACTGGGGCACCCTGCCGTGGTCGGGAACTCGCAAGGCGCCCCGTTCGCTCTCGCCTGTGCCGCGGCGGGGGTCGCCTCGGCACTGGCCGTCGTCTCCGGTGCGGACGAGGTCGCCGCGCCGCACTTCGCTTCCGTTCTGGACCCGGGCCTACGTGGTCTCGTCGAGCGGACCGCGCGCGATCCGGCCGGCGCCGAAGAGCTGTTCGCGAGCTTCACCGCGGACGCGATGTGGAACATGGTCATGGCCGGAAGCCCGCCGTGCGACCTCGCCGTGTACCAGGATCCCGAGTTCGCGGCCGGTTACCGCAGGGCCTTGGACGAGGCATTCGCCCAAGGCGCCGCCGGTTACGCCCGCGATACGGTCCTGGCGATGGGACGGTGGCCCATCGCCCTCGACGAGATCCGCGTCCCGGTCGACGTCTGGTACGGCGAGCAGGACACCAGCCATTCGCCCGACAACGGGGCCCTGCTCGCTGCCCGTATACCCGGCGCACGCCGTCATGTCGTGCCGGGAACCGGCGGGGCACTGCTGTGGACACATGCCCGGTCCGTCCTCACGCCGCTGGTCGAGAGAACCGCCTCCGGCAGGTAACTGACGTCGGTCAGTCCAGCAGCGACTTCTTCGGCCGCAGCACGCAGAACTCGTTCCCCTCCGGGTCCGCCAGCACCACCCAGGTCACGTCGCTCCCCTGCCCCACGTCCACCCGGCGCGCCCCGAGCCCGATGATCCGCTCGACCTCGACCGCCTGGTCGTCCGGCGCGAGGTCGAGGTGCAGCCGGTTCTTCCCCGCCTTGGCCTCGGGTACGGCGAGGAACGTGATCCCCGGCAGCGCGTTCTCGTCCGCCGCGATGATCACCTCTTCCGCGTCCTCGTAGATGATGCGCCAGTCCAGGACGCGGGCCCAGAAGGTGGCGAGCCCCTTCAGATCATGGACATCGACAGCGAGTTGATACAGGGAAACGACCATGCCCGCCAGTGTGCCGGGCGGGCATGGTCGTGTCAGGGGGTCAGGACAGCCGGACAGCCCCGACGAACGACGCGAAGGCCGCGGCGGAGAAGATGAGCGCCGGACCGTCCGGATTCTTGGAGTCCCGCACCAGGACCGTCCCTGTCGCCCCATCCGCCACTTCGAGGCAGTTGGCCGCGCTGCCCCCGCTGTAACTGGACTTGCGCCATGCGTCCGAGACAACGCGCCTATCGCTCTTCATGTTCGTACTCCTCTGCAACAGCCTTGATCAGGACCAGCGAGTCCGTGTGCGACATGGCATCACTCAGGGCAAGAGCGTAGGCGGTCTGTCCGTTGCGCACTATTGCCGGATCGTCGTACAGGGCACCGGTATACAGCCCCTCCACATAGGCGATGGATGGCGCGTCATCGAAGCACAGGAGCATGAGACCGCTTTCCATCAACGGGTGCGCGCCAGCCGAGAAGGGGAGAACATGCAAGCGGACACGCTCACGTTCGCCCAACTCCGCAATGTGACGCAGTTGGGCAGCCATGACAGCCGGCCCCCCGACGGGTCGGCGCAACACCGCTTCGTCAAGGAGCACCCACAGTACGGGTGGGTCCGGGGCATCGAGGATTTTGGCGCGCTCCAGCCGAGTGACGACCGCGCTGTCACATTGCTCGGTGTTCTTCGGCGGAAAGAACGACCCGAAAACCGCACGCGCGTACGCCTCGGTCTGGAGCAGGCCGGGCACCAATGTGGCCGCGTACTCACGAATCATCGTGGTCTGCTGCTCGAACAGCGCCACCTGCTCGAAATGATCGGCCATGAGCTTCCCGTCAAGCGTCGGCAGAAACCGGGCGAGAACGCCACCCGTGCTCAGCACTTGGTCCAGACGCCGCGCATCGTCCATCGAAGGCCTACGGCGCCCTGCCTCGATGTGAGCGATGTGGGTGCGGGACATGATGACCATCTCACTCAACTTTTCCTGGGTGAGGCCGGCGGCCTCCCGCTGCGCTTTCAACTCCTCTCCATAAGCCGTACGGGACTTTGGAATGCGCTCACCGGCCATACGGGCAACTCCCTTGCGTGACCCACGTTTTGTCACTCCGTGTCTGCTGGCGAGCGTACTCATGAAACTCCACTCTGTAAGCGGAAAGAACCAACCCGCCCCCACGGAGGCACACCACATGACCCCCCGCTTCGAAAACCTCTCCCCCGCCGAAACCGCCCGCGAAATCATGTGCGACCTCGGCGAGGCCGCACGCGCCGTCGGCGTGCAGTTCCCCAGCCTGCGGCTGGACCCGCATCCGGTCGCCGGGCTCGGTGCTCCTACGCACCTCATCGACACCGGCCGTATCAACCTCACCACCGCAATGCAGATGACCGACGTGTTCCGCGCGGCGGTCAAGTAAGCACGAAGACACGAAAACGGCTGTGCCCGCCGGGCAAAACCCGGCGGGCACAGCCGAAAACAATCCCTGCGGGATCAGAAAAGATCAGACGTTGAACCCGAGCGCCCGCAGCTGCTCACGCCCATCATCCGTGATCTTGTCCGGACCCCACGGCGGCATCCAGACCCAGTTGATCTTCAGCTCGTTGACGATGCCGTCCGTGGCGGACTTCGCCTGGTCCTCGATGACGTCGGTCAGCGGGCAGGCCGCCGAGGTGAGCGTCATGTCGATGGTGGCGATGTTGGCGTCGTCGACGTGGATGCCGTAGATCAGGCCCAGGTTGACCACGTCGATGCCCAGCTCGGGGTCGACGACGTCGTACAGGGCCTCGCGGACCTCTTCCTCCGAGGCCGGCTTCGTGGATACTGCGTCGGTCATGCGGTCTTCGCCTCCTCGGACAAAGCCTTGGCCGTGGCGTCTTTCCAGGCCATCCAGCTCAGCAGCGCGCACTTCACGCGTGCCGGGTACTTCGAGACACCGGCGAACGCGACGGCGTCCTCCAGCACCTCCTCCATCGCGTCGTCCGGCTCCAGCTGACCGCGCGACTGCATCAGTTCCAGGAAGGTCTCCTGGATCTTCTGCGCCTCGCCCAGCTCCTTGCCGACCAGCAGGTCGTTGAGCACGGACGCGCTGGCCTGGCTGATGGAGCAGCCCTGGCCCTCGTACGACACGTCTTCCACGGTCGCACCGTTGAGCCGTACGCGCAGGGTGATCTCGTCACCGCAGGTCGGGTTGACGTGGTGCACCTCGGCGTCGCCGTCCCGAAGACCGCGCCCGTGGGGGTGCTTGTAGTGGTCCAGGATGACGTCCTGGTACATGGAATCCAGCTTCACGGCTCAGTCAGTCCTCGTCCTCATCCGAAGAAGTTGCGGACGTGCTCCAGCCCCTCGACGAGGGCGTCGACCTCGGCCGGAGTGGAGTACAGGTAGAAAGACGCTCGCGTGGTCGCGGGAATTCCGTACCGCAGGCAGACCGGCCGCGCGCAGTGGTGGCCGACCCGGACCGCGATGCCCTGCTCGTCCAGCACCTGGCCCACGTCGTGCGGGTGGATGTCGCCGAGCGTGAAGGAGATCGTCGCGCCGCGGTCCTCGGCCGTGGAGGGACCGATGATGCGGAGGTCAGGGACCTCCAGCAGCCGCTTGACGGCGTACTCGGTCATCGCGTGCTCGTGCGCGGCGATGTTCTCCATGCCGATCGAGGTGAGGTAGTCCACGGCCGCGCCGAGGCCGACGGCCTGGGCGATCGGGGGCGTACCGGCCTCGAACTTGTGGGGCGCGGGGGCGTAGGTCGAGGAGTGCATGGACACCGTCTCGATCATCTCGCCGCCGCCGAGGAACGGCGGGAGGTCCTCCAGCAGCTCCTGGCGGCCCCACAGGACGCCGATGCCGGTCGGGCCGCACATCTTGTGGCCGGTGAAGGCCACGAAGTCCGCCTGGAGCGCCTGGACGTCCAGCGGCATGTGCGGCGCCGCCTGCGAGGCGTCGATGCAGACCAGCGCGCCGACCTCCTGGGCGCGGCGGATGATCGCCTCGACCGGGTTGACGGTGCCCATCAGGTTGGAGACCAGCGTGAAGGAGACGATCTTCGTGCGGTCGGTGATGACCTCGTCGATCGTGTCCAGGTCGAGCCGGCCGTCGTCGGTCAGCCCGAACCACTTCAGCTTCGCGCCGGTGCGCTGCGAGAGCAGCTGCCACGGCACGATGTTGGAGTGGTGCTCCATCTCCGTGATGACGATCTCGGTGTCCTGGTCGACGCGGTACGGCTCGTCGGCCCAGCCGAGCATGTTCGCGACGAGGTTGAGCGACTCCGAGGCGTTCTTGGTGAAGATCACCTCGTCGCGGCTCGGCGCGTTGATGAAGGCGGCGACCTTGTCGCGCGCGCCCTCGTACAGCGCCGTGGCCTCCTCGGCGAGCACGTGCACGCCGCGGTGGACGTTGGCGTTGTAGCGCTCGTAGTACGCGTTCAGCGCGTCGAGCACCTGGCGGGGCTTCTGCGAGGTCGCCGCGTTGTCCAGATACACGACCTTCTTCCCGTCGTGGATCTGTCGGTCCAGGATGGGGAAGTCCTTGCGGATCGCCTCTGTGTCGAGGAGGCCCGGCAGCTTTGTCACGCGGTTGCGCCACCCTTCACGTACGCCTCGTAGCCCTCGGCCTCCAGCTTGTCCGCCAGCTCCGGGCCGCCGGACTCGGCGATCCGGCCGTTGGCGAAGACATGCACGTGGTCGGGCTTGATGTACCGGAGGATCCGGGTGTAGTGGGTGATCAGCAGGGTGCCCACGTCACCGGACTCACGGACGCGGTTGACGCCCTCGGAGACGATCCGCAGCGCGTCGACGTCCAGGCCGGAGTCGGTCTCGTCGAGGATCGCGATCTTCGGCTTGAGCAGCTCCAGCTGGAGGATCTCGTGGCGCTTCTTCTCACCGCCGGAGAAGCCCTCGTTGACGTTGCGCTCGGCGAAGGCCGGGTCCATGGACAGCCGCTCCATGGCCTCCTTGACCTCCTTGACCCACGTACGCAGCTTCGGGGCCTCGCCGCGGATGGCGGTGGCCGAGGTACGCAGGAAGTTGGAGACCGAGACGCCGGGGACCTCGACCGGGTACTGCATGGCGAGGAAGACGCCGGCGCGGGCGCGCTCGTCGACGGACATCTCCAGGACGTCCTCGCCGTCGAGGGTGACGGTGCCGCCGGTGATCGTGTACTTGGGGTGACCCGCCAGCGAGTAGGCGAGGGTGGACTTGCCGGAGCCGTTGGGGCCCATGATGGCGTGCGTCTCGCCCTGCTTCACGGTCAGGTCGACGCCCTTCAGGATCTCGCGCGAGCCGTTCTCGGCTTCGACGGAGACGTGCAGGTCGTGGATCTCAAGCGTTGCCATGGGGACTCAGGACTCCTGGGTGACGGAGACGAGCACGGAAGCGTCCGGGCCCTCTCCTTCGATCTTTACGGGGTATACGGGGACGGGCTGCGTGGCGGGGAGGCCGGACGGCTTGCCGGTGCGCAGGTCGAAGCTGGAGCCGTGCAGCCAGCACTCGATCGCGCAGTCGTCCACCTCGCCCTCGGACAGCGAGACGTTCGCGTGCGAGCAGATGTCGTTGATCGCGAACACCTCCCCTTCGGTACGGACGAGGGAGACCGGTACGCCGTCGATCTCGACCCGCTTGGGGCTGTCCTCCTCCAGCTCGGCCAGCCCGCAGGCGCGTACGTAGGCCGGGCTCATGCCACGGACGCTTCCAGCTCGGCCTCGATCTTGGCGATCAGGCGCTCCTCGACGTCCGGCAGACCGATCTGCTGGACGAGCTCGGCGAAGAAGCCGCGGACGACCAGGCGGCGGGCCTCGTCGGCCGGGATGCCGCGGGCCATCAGGTAGAACAGCTGCTCGTCGTCGAAGCGACCGGTGGCGCTGGCGTGCCCTGCGCCGACGATCTCGCCGGTCTCGATCTCCAGGTTGGGCACCGAGTCGACCCGGGCGCCGTCGGTCAGCACCAGGTTGCGGTTGAGCTCGTAGGTGTCCGTGCCGGTGGCGGCGGCGCGGATGAGCACGTCACCGATCCAGACGGCGTGCGCGTCCTGGCCCTGGAGGGCGCCCTTGTAGACGACGTTGGAGCGGCAGTTCTGCGCCTCGTGGTCGACGAAGAGGCGGTGCTCCTGGTGCTGGCCGTTGTCGGTGAAGTACAGACCGTAGAACTCGGCCTCACCGCCGGGCGCCGCGTACGTGACGCGCGGGTGCAGCCGGACCACGTCGCCGCCGAAGGTGACGACCACGGACTTGAAGCCGGCGTCCCGGCCGACCAGCGCGTTGTGCTGGGCGACGTGGACGGCGGTGTCGTCCCAGTCCTGCACCGAGACGACGGTCAGCTTGGCGCCGTCGCCGATGAGGTAGTCGACGTTGGCGGCGAGCGTGGCGTCGCCGGTGTGGTCCATCACGACGACGGCCTCGGCGAACGCGCCCAGCTCGATGACCTGGTGGCCGAAGGCGGTGCCGCCCTCGCCGTGCACGGCGATGCGGATCGGCTCGGTGAGCACCGTCTCCTTGGGCACCGTGATCACGGACGCCTTCTCGAAGGAGCTGTACGCCTGGGCGGCGATCCGGTCGACGGGCTTGCCGGCCTTGCCGACGCGCGGGTCGTCGCGCTCGACCAGTTCGTGGGTGACGCCCTCGGGCGCCGTGATGTCCACCTTCAGGTCGGCGCCCGAGGCGACGGCGGTGCCGTCGTGCAGGCCCTTGAGGCGCGCGAGGGGCGTGAAGCGCCACTCCTCCTCGCGGCCGTGCGGCACCGGGAAGTCCGCCACGTCGTAGGACGGCGGGGCGCTCATCCGGGTGGCGACGGTGGACTCGGCGGCCACCGCGATCGAACCGGTGGTCGTGGAACCCGCCGGAATTGTCTGAGCCTCAGCCATGGCTGTCGTCGTGCTCTCTTCCTCGTTGAGAATCAGTCGCTGCTCGCTGCGGCCGTCAGCCGACCGCGCCTTCCATCTGCAGCTCGATCAGCCGGTTCAGCTCCAGCGCGTACTCCATGGGCAGCTCGCGGGCGATCGGCTCGACGAAGCCGCGCACGATCATCGCCATCGCCTCGTCCTCGGACAGGCCGCGCGCCATCAGGTAGAAGAGCTGGTCGTCGCTGACCTTGGAGACGGTCGCCTCGTGGCCCATGGTCACGTCGTCCTCGCGGACGTCCACGTACGGGTAGGTGTCCGAGCGCGAGATCGTGTCGACGAGCAGGGCGTCACAGAGCACGTTGGACTTGGAGCCCTCCGCGCCCTCGCCGATCTCGATCAGACCGCGGTAGGAGGTGCGGCCGCCGCCACGCGCCACCGACTTGGAGACGATGTTGGACGAGGTGTGCGGGGCCATGTGGACCATCTTGGCGCCCGCGTCCTGGTGCTGGCCCTCGCCGGCGAAGGCGATGGACAGGGTCTCGCCCTTGGCGTGCTCGCCCATCAGGTAGACGGCCGGGTACTTCATCGTCACCTTGGAGCCGATGTTGCCGTCGACCCACTCCATGGTCGCGCCCTCGTAGGCGACGGCGCGCTTGGTGACCAGGTTGTAGACGTTGTTCGACCAGTTCTGGATCGTCGTGTAGCGGCAGCGGCCGCCCTTCTTCACGATGATCTCGACGACCGCGGAGTGCAGCGAGTCGGACTTGTAGATCGGCGCCGTGCAGCCCTCGACGTAGTGGACGTAGGCGTTCTCGTCGACGATGATCAGCGTCCGCTCGAACTGGCCCATGTTCTCGGTGTTGATCCGGAAGTAGGCCTGGAGCGGAATGTCGACGTGCACGCCCGGGGGCACGTAGATGAACGAGCCGCCCGACCACACCGCGGTGTTCAGCGAGGCGAACTTGTTGTCACCGGCCGGGATGACCGTGCCGAAGTACTCCTTGAAGAGCTCCGGGTGCTCCTTGAGCGCGGTGTCGGTGTCCAGGAACAGGACGCCCTGCTGCTCCAGGTCCTCACGGATCTGGTGGTAGACCACCTCGGACTCGTACTGCGCGGCGACGCCCGCGACCAGCCGCTGCTTCTCCGCCTCGGGGATGCCCAGCTTGTCGTAGGTGTTCTTGATGTCCTCGGGCAGGTCCTCCCAGGAGGCGGCCTGCTGCTCCGTGGAGCGCACGAAGTACTTGATGTTGTCGAAGTCGATGCCCGACAGGTCCGAGCCCCAGTTCGGCATGGGCTTCTTGCCGAAGAGCTTCAGGCCCTTGAGGCGGAGCTTGAGCATCCACTCGGGCTCGTTCTTCTTCGCCGAGATGTCGCGGACGACCTCTTCGGACAGGCCGCGCTTGGCGGAAGCGCCGGCCACGTCGGAGTCGGCCCAGCCGTATTCGTACGTGCCCAGGCCCTCAAGCTCAGGGTGAGCAGTCTCCGTGGGGAGAGTCATGCGGGGTTCCTCCCGGCCGTGCTTGCAGAAGCATTGGTGGTCTTGGTGGTGCTGTGGGCGGTCTTGCCGGCGGCCTCGCGGCCCTTCGGGACGAAGGTCGTGCAGACACCGTCGCCGTGGGCGATGGTGGCAAGACGTTGCACGTGGGTTCCCAGCAGGCGGGAGAAGACCTCGGTCTCCGCCTCGCACAGCTGCGGGAACTGCTCGGCGACGTGGGCGACCGGGCAGTGGTGCTGGCAGAGCTGCTCACCTAGCTGATGACTGGGCGCGCTGCGTGCCGTAGCAGCGTACCCGTCCGCGGTCAACGCCTCGGCAAGTGCCTGCGTACGTCCTTCGGGGGACGCGGCCTCGACGGCGGAGCGGTAGCCCTCGGCCAGCGCGCCGAAGCGGGCGCGGGCGAACGCCGCGATGGCGGCCTCGCCCAGCTCGCCGCCGCCCGCGCTCTCCGCGATCCAGCGCAGCGCGTCGGCCGCGAGCTGGTCGTAGGACTGGTCGAAGGCGTCCCGGCCGCAGTCGGTGAGCGCGAAGACCTTGGCCGGGCGGCCGCGGGTGCGCGCGCCGTAGACGCGCTTCTCGCGGGGCTCGACGACGTTCTCCGCGACGAGGGTGTCGAGGTGGCGGCGGACGGCCGCCTGGGTCAGCTCCAGGCGCAGGGCCAGCTCGGCCGCGGTGGACGGACCGTGGTCGAGGATGGAGCGCGCGACGCGGTTGCGCGTGCCCTGCTGCTCGTCGTGGGTCGGCGCGGCACCGGCTGCGGACCGCGGCGCCCGTGCGGGCGCGAGGCGGTCCGGCCCGCCGGCCGGGCGGGCCGCGGTGCCTTCCTGGTCCTCGCTCGCGTATTTCACAACGCCATTGTTGCGTAATTCCTCAGGCCGATACAAGCCTCGACCGGATCACGGACTGGTGGCCTCGATCACTTAGGGTCACCTAATTGCCGCATCCGGACGGACGCCGTACGGACGTACTGGCACCCCACCTGACCTGCGCTTTTCGTAACCGCCGACCGCCTCGGACCGGCCTCCGCCGACTCCTGGCCCAGGACGCGGATGATCTACGCACCGCACAGGACCGCACAGGAACGCCCCACTCCCCCACCCGAGGGAGCCCCCGCCTTTTCGCCCCCGCTCCTGTGGGCACCCCCGCGCTTCGTAGACTGCCGGTCATGCGCAGCGCCTCCTCCGGGGACACCCCCCGGACCCCCGGCCGTCCGCCTGCCGTCGAGGTCACCGGCCTGGTCAAGCGGTACGGGACCAAGACCGCGGTGGACGGCCTCGACCTGCGGGTCGAGGCGGGCTCGGTCACCGCCGTCCTCGGCCCCAACGGCGCCGGGAAGACCACCACCGTCGAGATCTGCGAGGGCTACCGCCGCCCCGACGCGGGCACCGTCCGCGTCCTGGGCCTGGACCCGGTCGCCGATGCCGCGTCGCTACGGCCCCGTATCGGCGTGATGCTCCAGTCCGGCGGCGTCTACGCGGGCGCGCGGGCCGAGGAGATGCTGCGGCACACCGCGAGCCTGCACGCCCACCCCGTGGACGTGGACCTGCTCATGGACCGGCTGGGCCTGGGCAGCTGCGGACGCACGAGCTACCGGCGGCTGTCCGGCGGCCAGCAGCAGCGCCTCGCGCTGGCCATGGCCGTCGTGGGCCGCCCCGAGCTGGTCTTCCTGGACGAGCCGACGGCCGGGCTGGACCCGCAGGCCCGGCACGCCACCTGGGACCTCGTACGAGAGCTGCGCGCCGACGGCGTCAGCACCGTACTGACCACCCACTTCATGGACGAGGCCGAGCAGCTCGCCGACGACGTCGCGATCATCGACGGCGGCCGGGTGATCGCCCAGGGCAGCCCCGAGGAGCTGTGCAAGGGCGGCGCCGAGAACACCCTGCGCTTCACCGGCCGCCCCGGCCTGGACCTCGGGGCGCTGCTCAAGGCGCTGCCCGCGGACAGCGCGGCGGCCGAGCTGACCCCCGGCACGTACCGGGTGACCGGCAGCATCGACCCGCAGCTGCTGGCGACCGTCGCCTCCTGGTGCGCGCAGCACGGCGTGCTGCCGGACGCCATAGCCGTGGAGCGGCACACCCTGGAGGACGTCTTCCTCGAACTGACCGGCAAGGAGCTGCGTTCATGACCGCCACCGGCACGACGGACCGGAGCGGCGCGGCCGGCGCCGCCGGCACCTTCGCTCCCCGGCCCGGCGCGGCACCGCTGCCCCGGATGATCCGCGCGCAGGCCCTCCTCGAAACGAAGATGCTGCTGCGCAACGGTGAGCAGCTGCTGCTGACCGTCGTCATCCCGACACTGCTGCTGGTGCTGTTCTCGGCCGTCGACATCGTCGACACGGGTGAGGGCAAGGCGGTGGACTTCCTGGCACCGGGCATCCTGGCGCTGGCCGTGATGTCCACCGCCTTCACCGGGCAGGCCATCGCCACCGGCTTCGAGCGTCGCTACGGGGTCCTCAAGCGGCTGGCCGCCTCCCCGCTGCCGCGCTGGGCGCTGATGACGGCCAAGACCTGCTCGGTGCTGGTCACCGAGATCCTTCAGATCGTGCTGCTGACGGTGATCGCGTTCGTGCTGGGCTGGTCCCCGCACGGCAACCCGCTGTCGGTGGTGCTGCTGCTCGTCCTGGGCACGGCGGCGTTCTCGGGCCTCGGGCTGCTGATGGCGGGCACCCTCAAGGCGGAGGCGACGCTCGCGGCGGCCAACCTCGTCTTTTTGCTGCTGCTGGTGGGCGGCGGTGTGATCGTGCCGCTGGAGAAGTTCCCGGACGCGGCGCAGTCGGTGCTGGGGCTGCTGCCGATCTCCGCGCTCTCGGACGGTCTGCGGGACGTCCTCCAGCACGGCGCCGGTGTGCCCTGGGCCGATCTCGGCATCCTCGCGGTGTGGGCGGTGCTCGGACTGGGCGCGGCGGCCAAGTTCTTCCGCTGGGAGTAGCTGGACAGGGGCCGTGGCCTGCGGGTACGCGGCGGGCCCGCGCGTTGCCCACCCCCTCGTGAAACTTTGCACAAGCCGCGGCCTACGATGGCTGCGTGCCGAACACGTGGAACCCCTTTGAGCTGATCGCGCGCCGCTGGCAGCCGAGCGCCGCCTTCGTACGGCGGGCCGCGCTGGCCACCGTCGTGATGTCCGTCGTCATCGTCGTGACCGGCGGCGCCGTCCGGCTCACCCAGTCCGGGCTGGGCTGCTCGACCTGGCCCAAGTGCACCCCGGACAGCCTCACGCCGACCGCCGCGATGGGCATCAACGGCCTGATCGAGTTCGGCAACCGGCTGCTGACGTACGTGCTGTGCGCGTTCATCGGCGTGTTCATCATCGCGGCCCGGGCCCGCGCGCCCCGGCGCCGCTCGCTCACCCGGCTCGGCTGGGCGATGTTCTGGATCGTCATGGGCAACGCCGTCTGGGGCGGCATCGTCGTCCTGACCGGCCTGAACCCGTACCTGGTCGCCGCGCACTTCCTCCTGACCACCACCCTGCTCACGGTCTCCGTGCTGGCCTGGCGGCGGGCCGCGGAGGGCGACGAGGCACCGCGCGACCTGGTCGCGCGACCGGTGCGCCAGCTCGCCGGGCTGCTGGTCCTGGCGACCGGCGTGCTCACCGTCATCGGCACCGTCGTCACCGGCGCCGGACCGCACGCGGGCGACGCCAAGAAGGTGCACCGCATCCCGGTGGACTGGCACGAGATCACCCAGCTGCACGTCGACTTCGTCTACATCGTCGTCGGCCTCTCGGTGGCCCTGTGGTTCACGCTGCGCGCCGTCAAGGCACCGGCCGCGCCCCGCCGGATGATGCTGGAGCTGTTCGGCTGCATCCTGCTCCAGGGCGTCATCGGCTACGTCCAGTACTTCGCGGGCCTGCCGGAGATCGTCGTCGGCCTGCACATGCTGGTCTCCACGCTGGTGTGGATCTGCGTACTGCGCATCCACCTGGCGCTGCGCGACCGGGGGCCCGTACCGGTCGGTGCGGGCGAGTCCCCCGCGGGCGGCGCCGAGGTGCCCGCGCCCGCCACCGGGGCCGCCGAGCCTCAGCCCGCCGCCGGCACCTCCGCCTCCAGCCGGTAGACGCGGCGCGCCGTCCCGGACGCGACCATGGCGGTGATCCGCCGCGCGTCCGCGGGCGCGCACATGCCCTCCTCCACCCACTCCTGCACGACCCGCTCCACGGCCCGTACGAAGAAGCGCGCGCCCGTCACGTACAGCTCGGGCAGCGCCCGCGCCCCCGTGGAGAACAGCAGCTTGCCGAACGGGGCCTGCGCCAGCGTCTCCTCCGGGTCCGGTCCGGCATCCGCGTACACATGCGGGTGGACCGCGGCCAGCTGCGCCGCCCGGCGGTGGTGCGGCGGCCGGGGCAGCAGCACCAGATCCGTCCCGATGCCGGTGGTGGCCTGCAAGAAGCCCGCCAGCGGCAGCGGGTCGCCACCGTGCAGCTGTACGGGTACGCCGGTGGCGACCGCGCTCCACAGCAGGTGCCGCAGCAGCGCCGGCTCGGCCAGCCGCTCCCCCGGCCTGCGGCCCCGCAGCCACCGGTCGGCCGCGCGCCGCACCTCGCCCGGCTCCGGAGCGCGGCCCTCGCAGAAGGGGGCACCGGAGGCGAAGGCGGTGGCGCCCTGGGCCGCCGCGTAGACCGCTTCCGCGGTGTAGCCGATGAAGGAGTCGACGCTGCCGGAGGTGTCCGCGACCTGTTCGGCGAGCGGTTCGAGCCGTATCACCTCATGGGCGCCGGCCTCCGCCGCGGCGGCCAGCTCACCGGCCGTGGTCAGCTCGCTGGGCGCGCCGGTCTCCAGCAGGAACGTGCCGATGCCCGCGCCGCGCAGCAGCAGGCGGCTCGCGCGGTAGGCGCCCAGCTCCCGCCTGCGGGCGAGGTAGCGGGCGGGCGGGCAGTGGGCCTCCAGGCCGAGCAGCGGCGGGCACCAGCGGCGTACGCCGAGGCCGGTCCAGCTGTCGAAGAAGGTGGTGCCGGCGGGCGCCGGGCCGTGTCCGCCGGAGGCGGCGGCCAGCAGCGCCTCGAAGGCGCCGAGCCCCAGGTCGCCGTGGAGCGCGCCGTGACTGTGCTGGTCCACGAGCGGTGGCAGGTGGTCCATCCGCCCCTCCTCGCCGAAGCCGAAGGCGCCCGTCGCGCCGAAAGCCCACCAGGTGCGGCACGGGTGCCGCCCCTGGTGGGCTCAACGGGCGACGCGGGCGTCAGGTAGCGGCCCCGGCGCAGGGGTTCAGGTGTTGGCCGGACCGCCCACCTGGATGCCCGCCATCCGGGACCATTCGTACGGTCCGGTACGTACCTTGGCCGCCAGTTCGCCGTCGAACTCCTCGTGCAGCTCGGCGCCCGCGCGCTCGACGGCGGCCCGTGCGATGTCCTGGCTGTCGGCGACGAGGTTGCCCCACTGGCCGTCGCCGCCGACCAGCGCGATGCGGACGCGGCCGCGGCCGATGTGGGCGAGCTGGGCCCCGGCGCTGCCGCCGTGGGCGCCGGCGAAGGCCCGTACGGCCTTGGCGAGGGCGGCGGTCCGCCGCTCGTCACGCTTGCTCGTCCCGCCGTCCGCGGTCTGCTCGTCCGGCGCGTCCGCCTGCTTGGTGTCTGCCATGAACAGGATGCTACCCGCCGGTAATCAGCGGGGGAAGAGCCACCCGGCGCGCCGGAAGACGGCCCGCCCGTACGCCGAAGGCCCGCCACGAACGCGTCGTGACGGGCCCTCGGGAAACCTCCGGAGAACGTCCCCTACCGCAGGAACGGGTCCACGGCGATGGCGACGAACAGCAGCGACACATAGGTGATCGACCAGTGGAACAGCCGCATCTCCTTGAGCTTGGGGCCCGTGATCCCGGCCTTGGCGCGGGACTGGAGGGCGTGCGCCTCCTTCAGCCAGAAGGCGCCGCACAGCACCGCCACCACCGTGTAGAACCAGCCCGTGTAGCCCAGCGGCTGGAGCAGCAGCGACACCAGGACCATCACCCAGCTGTACGCCACGATCTGCCGCGCCACGGCCTTGTTCCCCGCGATGACCGGCAGCATCGGCACGCCGACCCGCTCGTAATCGTCCTTCGCCTTCATCGACAGCGGCCAGTAGTGCGGCGGCGTCCAGAAGAAGATGACGAGGAAGAGGACGGCGGAGGCCCAGGAGACGGTGTTGGTGACCGCGGACCAGCCGATGAAGACCGGCATGCAGCCCGCGATGCCGCCCCAGACGATGTTCTGCGCGGTACGCCGCTTGAGGATCATCGTGTAGACGACGACGTAGAAGAGCAGGGCGCCGAGCGACAGCGCCGCCGACAGCGGGTTGACCAGGAACCAGAACCAGGCCGTCGAGCCGACCGCCAGCGCGGTCGCGAAGACCAGGCACTCGCGGGGCGAGACCATGCCGGTGACCAGTGGCCGCTGCGAGGTGCGGTCCATCAGGGCGTCGATGTCGCGGTCGATGTACATGTTGTACGCGGCCGCGCCGCCGGCGGAGAGGTAACCGCCGACGCAGGTGGCCAGCACCAGCCAGAGGTCGGGGACGCCACCGGCCGCCAGGAACATCACCGGCACCGTCGTCATGAGCAGCAGCTCGATGACGCGCGGCTTGGTGAGCGCCACGAACGCCTTGACACGGGCCCCGAACGGACGGTGACCTGAACCCTGCGGGCCCTGGGCTAGGACCCCGGCAGGACGGGATTCGACGGCCGTCACGCACACCCCTGGAAGTAACATCAGCGGCTTGCGCCGCGAAGATAAGGCCAGCAAGCGTCCCCGGTGGTGAAGACCCGGTTAAGGCTTGCGCGTACCACGCCACTTTAGACGTTGGCCATACGACGGCCTTCGCGGGGGTGGGGTCGTGTTGAGGGGGCGCCGGGGCCGCTCCGGCCGCGTCGCCCACCGGCCGCCGCGCGCGTCGCGCACCGTTTCCGGCCGCTCCGCCGCGCGCCGCGGCCACCCGGCCGCGGTGGCGCTTCCCGTACGCGCCACCCGCCGTTCACGCCGTTCAGGAGGCGGAGGCGGGCCCCGCCCGGCAGTCTGGAGTGGTGGCCGTCTCGTCCGGGGCGGGAATGTCCGGAGTCCGGATTTGGTTGCCTAAGGCGTCGAGTTTCGTCATCGCGAGCCGTCGACGCTCCGTCGAAAAGACGCGCGTACATGCAGGGGTAGGCTCGACAACGCCCGGCGGACAAACCGTCCCCGGCATTCGACATGTGGAGAGGAGCCCTGACTCAGGGTGAGCACCAAGCCGACCACCACAGATTTCGAGTGGACCGATCTGGACCAGCGGGCCGTCGATACCGTCCGCGTCCTGGCCATGGATTCCGTGCAGAAGGTCGGTAACGGCCATCCGGGTACCGCCATGAGCCTCGCGCCGGCCGCCTACGTTCTCTTCCAGAAGCTGATGCGGCACGACCCGGCGGACGCGAAGTGGACCGGCCGCGACCGGTTCGTGCTGTCCGCGGGCCACTCCAGCCTGACCCTCTACATCCAGCTCTACCTGGCCGGCTACGGCCTGGAGCTGGACGACCTGAAGGCCTTCCGCACCTGGGGCTCCAAGACCCCGGGCCACCCGGAGTACGGCCACACGGTCGGCGTGGAGACCACCACCGGACCGCTCGGCCAGGGTGTCGCCAACGCGGTGGGCATGGCCATGGCCGCCCGCTACGAGCGCGGCCTGTTCGACCCGGACGCCGCCCCCGGCACCTCCCCGTTCGACCACACCGTCTGGGTCATCGCCGGTGACGGCTGCCTCCAGGAGGGCGTGTCGGCCGAGGCGTCCTCGCTCGCCGGCCACCAGAAGCTCGGCAACCTCGTACTGCTGTGGGACGACAACCACATCTCCATCGAGGGCGACACCGAGACCGCCATCTCCGAGGACACCATCAAGCGCTACGAGTCGTACGGCTGGCACGTCCAGCGCGTCGACCAGCTGCCCAGCGGCGACCTCGACCCGGTCGGCCTGGCCAAGGCGCTCAAGGCCGCCCAGGAGGAGACCGAGCGTCCCTCCTTCATCGCAGCCCGATCGATCATCGCCTGGCCCGCCCCGAACGCCCAGAACACCGAGGCCGCGCACGGCTCCGCGCTGGGTGACGAAGAGGTCGCGGCCACCAAGAAGGTGCTGGGCTTCGACCCGGAGAAGACGTTCGAGGTCTCCGACGAGGTCATCGAGCACACCCGCGCCGCCTGGAAGCGCGGCAGCGAGGCGCACGCCGAGTGGGACAAGAAGCTCGCCGCCTGGCGCGAGGCCAACCCGGAGCGCGCCGCCCAGTTCGACCGCATCCAGGCCGGCGAGCTGCCGGACGGCTGGGAGAAGGCGCTGCCCGCCTTCGAGACCGGCAAGGGCGTCGCCACCCGCGCGGCCTCCGGCAAGGTCCTCCAGGCGCTGGGCGCGGTCGTGCCCGAGCTGTGGGGCGGCTCCGCCGACCTCGCCGGCTCGAACAACACCACGATCGACAAGAACTCGTCGTTCCTGCCCGAGGGCAACCCGCTGCCCGAGGCCAGCCCGTACGGCCGCACGGTCCACTACGGCATCCGCGAGCACGCCATGGGCTCGACCATGAACGGCATCGCGCTGCACGGCAACACCCGCATCTACGGCGGCACCTTCCTGGTGTTCTCCGACTACATGCGCCCCGCCGTCCGGCTCGCCGCGCTCATGCAGCTGCCGGTGACCTACGTGTGGACGCACGACTCCATCGGTCTCGGCGAGGACGGCCCGACCCACCAGCCGGTCGAGCACCTGTCCGCGCTGCGCGCCATCCCGGGCCTGAACATCGTGCGCCCGGCCGACGCCAACGAGACCGCCACCGCCTGGGCCGAGATCCTGCGCCGCCACCGGTCCAAGCCCGCGCCGCACGGCCTCGCGCTCACCCGCCAGGGCGTGCCGACGTACGAGGCGAACCCGGCCGCGGCCAAGGGCGGCTACGTGCTGTTCGAGGCCGAGGGCGGCGAGCCGCAGGTCATCCTGATCGGCACCGGCTCCGAGGTGCAGCTCGCCGTCGAGGCGCGCGAGGCACTCCAGGCCGAGGGCATTCCGACGCGCGTCGTCTCGATGCCGTCCGTCGAGTGGTTCGAGGAGCAGGACCAGGGGTACCGCGACAGCGTGCTGCTGCCGACGGTCAAGGCCCGGGTCGCGGTCGAGGCCGGCATCGGTCTGACCTGGCACCGCTACGTGGGCGCCCAGGGCCGCATCGTCTCGCTGGAGCACTTCGGTGCCTCGGCGGACGCCAAGGTCCTCTTCCACGAGTTCGGCTTCACCGCCGACGCGGTCGCCACGGCGGCCCGGGAATCGCTCGCAGCGGCCACGCGCTGACGCCCGTACACGAACAAGTAGGAGATGCAAACCCCATGACAGACGCACTCAAGCGCCTCTCCGACGAAGGCGTCGCGATCTGGCTGGACGACCTGTCCCGCAAGCGGATCACGTCCGGCAACCTGGCCGAGCTGATCGACCAGCAGCACGTCGTCGGTGTCACCACCAACCCGTCGATCTTCCAGAAGGCCATCTCGCAGGGCGACGGGTACGACACCCAGCTCACCGACCTCGCAGCCCGCAAGGTGACCGTCGAGGAAGCCATCCGGATGATCACCACGGCGGACGTCCGGGACGCGGCCGACATCCTGCGCCCGGTCTTCGACGCCACCGACGGCCAGGACGGCCGGGTCTCCATCGAGGTCGACCCGCGTCTGGCCCACAACACCCGCGCCACCGTCGCCGAGGCCAAGCAGCTGGCCTGGCTGGTGGACCGCCCCAACGCGCTCATCAAGATCCCGGCCACCAAGGCGGGGCTGCCGGCGATCACCGAGACGATCGCCCGGGGCATCAGCGTCAACGTCACGCTGATCTTCTCGCTGGAGCGTTACCGCGCGGTCATGGACGCCTACCTGGAGGGTCTGGAGAAGGCCAAGGCCGCGGGCCTGGACCTGTCCAAGATCCACTCGGTGGCTTCCTTCTTCGTCTCCCGCGTGGACACCGAGACCGACAAGCGCCTGGACGCCATCGGCACCGACGAGGCCAAGGCCCTCAAGGGCAAGGCCGCCGTCGCCAACGCCCGCCTGGCCTACCAGGCGTACGAGGAGGTCTTCTCCTCGGACCGCTGGGCCGCGCTGGACAAGGCGCAGGCCAACAAGCAGCGTCCGCTGTGGGCCTCGACCGGCGTCAAGGACCCGTCGCTCAAGGACACCATGTACGTCGAGGAACTGGTCGCGCCGAACACGGTCAACACCATGCCCGAGGCCACCCTGGAGGCCACCGGCGACCACGGCGAGATCTCCGGCGACAAGGTGCGCGGCAGCTACGAGCAGGCGCAGGCCGACCTCGACGCGCTGGCGAAGATCGGCATCTCGTACGACGACGTCGTGCAGGTGCTGGAGGACGAGGGCGTCGAGAAGTTCGAGGCGTCCTGGAACGACCTGCTCAAGTCCACTGAGGCGGAGCTCAAGCGCCTCGCTCCTTCGGAGGGCTGACCCACTTTGTCCAGCAGCAATCCGCTGCGTGACGCCGCGGACCGACGGCTCCCGCGTATCGCGGGGCCGTCGGGCCTCGTCATCTTCGGCGTCACGGGCGATTTGTCCCGTAAAAAGCTGATGCCTGCCGTCTACGACCTGGCCAACCGCGGGCTGCTGCCGCCGGGCTTCTCCCTCATCGGCTTCGCCCGCCGCGAGTGGGAGCACCAGGACTTCGCGCAGGAGGTGTACGAGGCCGTCAAGCAGCACTCCCGTACGCCGTTCCGCGAGGAGGTCTGGCAGCAGCTCGTGCAGGGCTGCCGGTTCGTCCAGGGCAACTTCGACGACGACGAGGCCTTCGAGACCCTCAAGGACACCATCGAGGAACTCGACAAGGCCCAGGGCACGGGCGGCAACTTCGCCTTCTACCTGTCGGTGCCGCCGAAGTTCTTCCCCACCGTCGTCCAGCAGCTCAAGAAGCACGGCCTGGCCGACCAGCAGGGCGACTGCTGGCGCCGCGCCGTCATCGAGAAGCCCTTCGGACACGACCTGGCCAGCGCCCAGGAGCTGAACCGGATCGTCCACGAGGTCTTCCCGCCCGAGTCGGTCTTCCGCATCGACCACTACCTGGGCAAGGAGACCGTCCAGAACATCCTGGCGCTCCGCTTCGCCAACACGCTGTTCGAGCCGCTCTGGAACCGGTCCTACGTCGACCACGTACAGATCACCATGGCCGAGGACATCGGCATCGGCGGCCGCGCCGGCTACTACGACGGCATCGGCGCCGCCCGTGACGTCATCCAGAACCACCTCCTCCAGCTGCTCGCGCTGACCGCCATGGAGGAGCCCGCCTCCTTCGACGCGGACGCGCTGGTCGCCGAGAAGACCAAGGTGCTCGGTGCCGTACGGCTCCCCGCCGACCTGGGCAAGGAGACCGTGCGCGCCCAGTACGCGGCCGGCTGGCAGGGCGGCGAGAAGGTCGTCGGCTACCTGGAGGAGGACGGCATCGACCCGAACTCCCGTACCGACACCTATGCCGCGATCAAGCTGGAGGTCGACAACCGCCGCTGGGCGGGCGTCCCCTTCTACCTGCGCACCGGCAAGCGCCTGGGCCGCCGCGTCACGGAGATCGCGGTCGTCTTCCAGCGCGCGCCGCACTCCCCCTTCGACCACACCGCCACCGAAGAGCTGGGCCAGAACGCCCTGGTCATCCGCGTCCAGCCGGACGAGGGCGTCACCATGCGCTTCGGCTCGAAGGTGCCCGGCACCTCCATGGAGGTACGGGACGTCTCGATGGACTTCGCGTACGGCGAATCCTTCACCGAGTCCAGCCCGGAGGCGTACGAGCGCCTGATCCTGGACGTCCTGCTCGGCGACGCCAACCTCTTCCCGCGCGTCGAGGAGGTCGAGCAGTCCTGGCGGATTCTCGACCCGATCGAGGAGTACTGGGACCGGCACGGCAAGCCCGCCCAGTACCCGGCCGGGACCTGGGGACCGGACGAGGCGGACGAAATGCTCGCACGAGACGGACGGAGCTGGCGTCGGCCATGAAGATCGATCTGACGGAAACCACGGCCAGCAAGGTCAACAAGGCGCTGGTCCAGGGCCGTCGTACCATCGGCACCCCCGCCATCGGCATGGTGCTCACCCTCGTCATCGTCACCGACGAGGAGAACGCCTACGACGCCCTGAAGGCCGCCAACGAAGCGTCCCGCGAGCACCCCTCGCGCACCCTCGTCGTCATCAAGCGCGTCAGCCGGTCGCCCCGCGACCGCGCCAAGGCCCGCCTGGACGCCGAGGTCCGCGTCGGCGCGGACGCCGGTACGGGTGAGACGGTCGTCCTGCGGCTCTACGGCGAGGCCATCAACCACGCCCAGTCCGTGGTCCTGCCGCTGCTGCTGCCGGACGCGCCGGTCGTCGTGTGGTGGCCGGTCAACGCGCCGGTGGACGCCGCACGCGACCCGCTCGGCGCGCTCGCCCAGCGGCGCGTCACCGACATGTACACCGCCGAGAACCCCATCCGGGAACTGGCCGAACGCGCCGACGCGTACTCGCCCGGCGACACGGACCTGTCCTGGACCCGCATCACGCCCTGGCGCTCGATGCTGGCCGCGGCGCTCGACCAGCTGCCCTGCAAGGTCGCCGAGGTCGAGGTCGAGGGCGAGGAGTTCAACCCCAGCGTCGAACTCCTCGGCATGTGGCTCGCGGACCGCCTGGGCGTGCCCGTCCGGCGGCTCCTCTCGGCCGGTCCCGGCCTGACGGCCGTCCGGATGGAGACCGACTGCGGTCCCATCGCGCTCGACCGCGCGGACGGCTCGCTGGCCACGCTCTCCATGCAGGGCCAGCCCGACCGCAACGTCGCGCTCAAGCGGCGCGAGACCGCGGAACTCCTGGCGGAGGAGCTGCGGCGGCTCGACCCGGACGACACGTACGCCTCCGCGCTGAAGTACGGCGTCGACCGGCTCGGCGAGCCGCAGCGGGCGCAGACGCCGCTGGCGGCGAAGGCGGCCGCGTCGTCCGACGAGCCGGCGGATGCGGATGCCGCTGACGCGGCGGAGGCTTCGGACACGGCTGAGACCACGTCCGACGCTTCCGGCGCCAAGGCCAAGGCCCCCGCCAAGAAGTCCGCTTCCAAGAAGGCGGCCTCGAAGGCGGACGCGAAGGCGGCCTCCGAGTGAGCGCGCCGCAGGTCGTCGTCCACCGGGACAAGGAGCTGATGGCCAAGGCCGCGGCGGCCCGGCTGATCACGAAGATCGTGGACGCGCAGGCCGCCCGCGGCTCCGCCTCCGTCGTCCTGACGGGCGGCCGCAACGGCAACGGGCTGCTCGCTGCCCTCGCCGAGGCGCCCGCCCGGGACGCGGTGGACTGGTCGCGCCTGGACCTGTGGTGGGGCGACGAGCGGTTCCTGCCGGACGGCGACCCGGAGCGCAACTACACGCAGGCCCGTGAGGCCCTGCTGGACAGCGTTCCGGTGGACCCGGCCCGGGTGCACGTGATGGCCCCGTCCAACGGCCCGTACGGCAACGACGCGGACGCCGCGGCGGAGGCGTACGCGGTCGAACTGGCCGCCGCGGCGGGCCCGGAGGACCACGGTCCCGTCCCGTCCTTCGACGTCCTGCTGCTGGGCGTCGGCCCGGACACGCACGTCGCGTCGCTCTTCCCCGAGCTGCCGGCCGTCCGCGAGACGGACCGCCCGGTCGTCGCCGTCCACGGCGCGCCCAAGCCCCCGCCCACCCGCATCTCCCTGACCCTCCCCGCGATCCGCGCGGCCCGTGAGGTCTGGCTGCTCGCGGCGGGCGAGGACAAGGCGAAGGCCGCGGCGATGGCGCTCTCCGGCGCCGGGGAGGTCCAGGCCCCGGCCGCGGGCGCGTACGGCCGCAGCCGCACGCTGTGGCTCCTGGACGAGGCGGCTGCGTCGCAGTTGCCGCGGGGGCTGTATCCGCCCGCGTCGGCCTGACGCGCGTTCGTACGTCGAGCGGCCCCGTTCCCTTCCGGGAACGGGGCCGTTGTCGTATCGCCCGGGGTTTCGGCGGCCGGTGGCGGGCCGGACGCCGTGGCCGACTCCCTGCCCGTACCGGGCGGCGCCCGCCTCGGCCCGTGTACGGGACCGGTCCTCCAGACTTCGTCCTACGGCCCGCCCCCTTCCGCCGTACGGCGACGGACGGCCGGTGGGGGCAGGCGTCCCCCCACCCCGTACGTGTCAGGCTGACGCGTACGGGAGGGTTCGGGACCGTAGGACGGAGTCTGGAGGGCCCGGGCCACGGGCCACCGGGCCTCAGCCCGTCACGACCGTCGTTCCTGTTCCTGGCGGACCATCGCGTTGGCGAGGTGGCCGGGGTCCTGGAGGTCGCCGACGGCGACGCCCTCCACCTGTGTGTCGTGGGTGTCGTACCGGCCCAGGCCGGGTTCCTTGTCGCCCTGTACGGCTTCGAGGTGACGGGTCGCCACGTCGCGCTGTTCGGCCTCCGGGAGACTCTGGAGCCATGCCCGGTTCTCCGGGGTGAGGAGGTCCAGGAAGCTCGCCAGGACCTCCTCGTCCGCCGCCATCAGCGGCCCCGCATCGCGCGGTACGTGGCGACCAGGGACTTCGTCGAGGCGTCCAGGCCCTCGACCTCGGCGCCTTCGGTGAGCGCGGGCTCGACCCGCTTCGCCAGGACCTTGCCGAGTTCGACGCCCCACTGGTCGAAGGAGTCGATGTTCCAGATCGCGCCCTGGACGAACACCTTGTGCTCATAGAGCGCGATGAGCTGGCCCAGGACGGACGGGGAGAGTTCCTCGGCGAGGATCGTCGTGGTGGGGCGGTTGCCCTGGAAGGTCTTGTGCGGGACCAGTTCTTCGGGGGCTCCCTCGGCCCGTACCTCGTCAGGGGTCTTGCCGAAGGCCAGTGCCTGGCCCTGGGCGAAGAGGTTGGCCATCAGCAGGTCGTGCTGGGCGACCAGGCCCGGCTGGAGGTCCTCGACGGGCTTGGCGAAGCCGATGAGGTCGGCCGGGATGAGCTTGGTGCCCTGGTGGAGGAGCTGGTAGTACGCGTGCTGGCCGTTGGTGCCGGGGGTGCCCCAGACGACGGGGCCGGTCTGCCAGTGGACGGGGTTGCCGTCGCGGTCGACGTACTTGCCGTTGGACTCCATGTCCAGCTGCTGGAGGTACGCGGTGAACTTCGAGAGGTAGTCGCTGTACGGCAGGACCGCGTGCGACTGCGCGTCCCAGAAGTTGCCGTACCAGACGCCGAGCAGGCCGAGCAGGAGCGGGACGTTCTCCTCGGCGGGGGCACAGCGGAAATGCTCGTCGACGAGGTGGAAGCCGGCCAGCATCTCGCGGAACCGCTCCGGGCCGATCGCGATCATGAGCGAGAGGCCGATCGCGGAGTCGTAGGAGTAGCGGCCGCCGACCCAGTCCCAGAACTCGAACATGTTGTCGGTGTCGATGCCGAAGTCGGCGACCTTCTCGGCGTTGGTCGACAGCGCGACGAAGTGCTTGGCCACCGCGTCCTCGCCGGCGCGCAGGCCGGTCAGCAGCCAGTTGCGGGCGGAGGTGGCGTTGGTGATCGTCTCGATGGTGGTGAAGGTCTTCGAGGCGACGATGAAGAGCGTCTCGGCGGGGTCGAGGTCGCGGACGGCCTCGTGCAGGTCCGCGCCGTCCACGTTGGAGACGAAGCGGAACTGCATGTCGCGGTGGGTGTAGGCGCGCAGCGCCTCGTACGCCATCGCCGGGCCCAGGTCGGAGCCGCCGATACCGATGTTGACGACCGTCTTGATGCGCTTGCCGGTGTGGCCCTTCCACTCGCCCGCGCGCACCCGGTCGGCGAAAATCTGCATCTTGCGCAGGACGGAGTGCACGGCCGGTACGACGTTCTCGCCGTCGACCTCGACCGAGGCGGACTCGGGGGCGCGCAGCGCGGTGTGCAGGACGGCGCGGTTCTCGGTGAAGTTGATCTTCTCGCCGCGGAACATCGCGTCGCGCAGGCCCGCCACGTCCCGGGCCGCGGCCAGCTCGCGCAGCAGGCGCAGGGTCTCGTCGGTGACCAGGTGCTTGGAGTAGTCCAGGTGCAGGTCGCCGACCTTGAGGGTGTAGCGTCCGGCGCGCTCCGGGTCCTGGTCGAACAGCTCGCGCAGTCGCACCTCCCCGAGCTGTTCCCGGTGCTTGCTCAGCGCGGTCCACTCAGGCGTCTGGTCGAGCCTGTTGCGGCCTTCTGCGTTCATCTCGGACATCAGCCTTCTTCTTCTCGTACCGGCCCCGCCGTCTCCCAACCTAATTGATCAGGGTGCGGGATGAGGTGTCCCCCCGCTGTCGGTGCCCCGGGAAACGGGTTCGGCACCCCCTGCCCGTACGTGGCCGGTCCGCCTTCCGGCTCCCCGCCGCCGGCCGGACACGCGAGCGGCCCGGCCGGAGGGGCGGCGTCCACCCTCCGGCCGGGCCGGTCGAATCGTGTGCTGGTCCGTCAGATCTCTCCGCGGAGCTTGGCGAGGGCCTCGGCGAGGATCGCCTCGCCGTCGGCGTCGCTGCGGCGCTCCCGGACGTACGCGAGGTGCGTCTTGTACGGTTCGGTGCGCGGCGGGTCCGGCGGGTTGTCCCGGTCCTTGCCTGCCGGGAAGCCGCAGCGCGGGCAGTCCCAGGTGTCAGGAATCTGCGCGTCGCCGGCGAAGCTGGGCTGAGTCTCGTGCCCGTTCGAGCACCAGAAGGAGATGCGGATGCGCGGTGCGGACTCGCCCCGCTCCGCCTCCCCCATCGGCCCCGCCCCGACCCGACTTCCTCGGATCGCGTTGCCACTTGCCACGGTTGTAACTCCCTGCGTAATGGTGCTGCGAAGCATCGAACAGCAGTCGCGCTGCGAGCGCCCCAGTCTACGTAAGGCCCAACGCGCGTCCAGTGACAGGAGTTACACCCCCACCGAGGACGCCGCCTTCATGATAGGCCGCGTCCCCGATGCGGCGTCAGCTGTCCAGCTTCATCAGGACGCCGAGTACGACGATGCAGGCGAACCAGAGCAGGGCGATCACGATGGTGATGCGGTCCAGGTTGCGTTCCGCGACGGAGGAGCCGCCGACCGAGGACTGCATGCCGCCACCGAACATGTCGGACAGGCCGCCGCCCTTCCCCTTGTGCATGAGCACCAGCATCATCAGCAGCAGGCTGAAGACGATGAGGGCTACCGAGAACCCGATGACCACGGCTGGACCAACTCTCTAGGACTGACGGACGGGACGTACCGAAGAAGATCGAATGGTACGGGGCCGGGCGGCGCTGGTGGCACCGGGCCCGGCCCCGACAGGGTACGACGGGCCTGGCCCGTCGTCATAGCTGCTACTGGTCGCGGAACCGGACGATCTTGACGAACTCGTCCACGTCCAGCGCCGCACCGCCGATCAGGGCGCCGTCCACGTCCGGCTGCGCCATGATCGCGGCGACGTTGCCGGACTTGACCGAGCCGCCGTACTGGATGCGGACCTTGTCGGCCAGCTCCTGGCTGTACAGCTCGGCGAGGCGGCGGCGGATCGCGCCGCAGACCTCCTGCGCGTCCTCGGGCGTGGCGACCTCGCCGGTGCCGATGGCCCACACCGGCTCGTAGGCGATGACGATCGTCTCGGCCTGCTCGGCCGGGATGTCCTTCAGCCCGCCGTCGACCTGGGCGAGGGTGTGCGCGACCTGGTTGCCGGCCTTGCGGACGTCCAGGCCCTCGCCGACGCACAGGATCGGGGTGATGCCGTGCTGGAAGGCGGCCTTGACCTTGGCGTTGCAGATCTCTTCGGTCTCGCCGTGGTACTGGCGGCGCTCGCTGTGGCCGACGGCCACGTAGCTGCACTTGAGCTTGGCGAGCATGCCGCCGGAGATCTCGCCGGTGTACGCGCCGGAGTCGTGCGCCGAGAGGTCCTGGGCGCCGTACTTGATCTTGAGCTTGTCGCCGTCGACCAGCGTCTGCACCGACCGCAGGTCGGTGAAGGGCGGCAGGACCGCGACCTCGGTGGCCTCGTAGTCCTTGTCGGCGAGCGCGAAGGCGAGCTTCTGGACGTGCGCGATGGCCTCAAGGTGGTTGAGGTTCATCTTCCAGTTGCCCGCCATCAGCGGGGTACGGTCAGTCACGGTTCTTCAGTCCTCCAGAGCGGCGAGGCCGGGGAGCGTCTTGCCTTCGAGGTATTCGAGGCTGGCGCCGCCACCGGTCGAGATGTGGCCGAAAGCATTCTCGTCGAAGCCGAGCGAGCGCACGGCCGCGGCCGAGTCGCCACCGCCGACGACGGTGAAGCCGTCGCAGTTCAGCAGGGCCTGCGCGATGGCGGTGGTGCCGCCGGCGTAGTCCGGGTGCTCGGCGACGCCGACCGGGCCGTTCCAGAAGACGGTCTCGGCGTCGGCGATCTTCGTCGCGAACAGCTCGCGGGTCTTCGGGCCGATGTCCAGGCCCTCCTTGTCGGAGGGGATGCTGTCGGCGTCGACCGTGACGAAGTCGGCGGGCGCCTTCGTCTTCAGGTCGGGGAAGTCGGCCGAGGCCAGGATGTCGACCGGCAGGACCAGCTCGACACCGTTCTTCTCGGCGCGCTCCATGTACTCCGTCACGGCCGGGATCTGGTCCTCCTGGAGGAGGGAGATGCCGACCTCGTAGCCCTTGGCCTTGAGGAAGGTGTACGCCATGCCGCCGCCGATCAGCAGCCGGTCGGCCTTGCCGAGCAGCTCGTCGATGACGGCGAGCTTGTCGGAGACCTTGGCGCCGCCGAGCACGACCACGTAGGGGCGCTTGACGTCCTCGGTGAGCTTCTTCAGGACGGTGACCTCGGCGGCGATCAGGTCGCCGGCGGCGTGCGGCAGGCGGGCCGGCAGGTCGTAGACCGAGGCGTGCTTGCGGTGCACGGCACCGAAGCCGTCGCCGACGTACACGTCCGCCAGCTCCGCGAGCTGGTCCGCGAAGGCGCCGCGCTCGGCGTCGTCCTTGCTGGTCTCGCCCGGGTTGAAGCGCAGGTTCTCCAGGACGGCGACCTCGCCCTCGCCGAGCCCGGCGACGACGGAGCGGGCGGACTCGCCGACCGTGTCGGTGGCGAACGCGACGTCGCGGCCGATCAGCTCACCGAGCCGCTCGGCGGCGGGGCGCAGCGAGAAGGCCGGGTCGGGGGCGCCCTTGGGACGGCCCAGGTGGGAGGCGACGATCACCTTGGCGCCGAGCTGGGCCAGCTTGGCGATCGTCGGCTGGACGGCGCGGATGCGGCCGTCGTCGGTGATGGTGGTGCCGTCCAGCGGCACATTGAGGTCCGCGCGGACGAAGACCCGCTTGCCGGACAGCCCTTCCTGGGCGAGATCGTCGATCGTCTTCATGCGAAGTGACTCCGTTGCGTAGGTCGGTCATGGGACGGGGCCCGTACGGCGCTTCGGCGCGCCCTACGAGCCCCTTCCGCACAGCTACGTGCCCTTTGCCTGGATCAGGCGGATGTCAGAGCTGGCCGCCGACGAAGACGGTCAGGTCCACCAGGCGGTTGGAGTAGCCCCACTCATTGTCGTACCAGCCGATGACCTTGACGCTCTTGCCCTGCGCCATCGTCAGGGAGGAGTCGAAGGTGCAGGAGGCCGGCCAGTTGACGATGTCCGAGGAGACGATCGGGTCCTCGGTGTACTCCAGGATGCCCTTGAGCTGGCCCTCGGCCGCCTTCTGGAACGCGGCATTGATCTCGTCCTTGGTGACCTCGCGCTCCAGCTCGATGACCAGGTCGGTCACGGAGCCGGTGGGGACCGGGACGCGCATGGCGATGCCGTCCAGCTTGCCTTCCAGCTGCGGGAGGACCAGCGCGGTGGCCTTGGCGGCACCGGTCGTGGTCGGGATGATGTTCTCCGCGGCGGCGCGGGCGCGGCGCAGGTCCTTGTGCGGGAAGTCCAGGATGCGCTGGTCGTTGGTGTACGCGTGGACGGTCGTCATCAGGCCCTTGACGATGCCGAAGTTCTCGTCGAGAACCTTGGCCATCGGCGCCACGCAGTTGGTGGTGCAGGAGGCGTTGGAGATGACGTGGTGGTTGGCCGCGTCGTACTTGTCCTGGTTGACGCCCATCACGACCGTGATGTCCTCGTCCTTGGCGGGCGCGGAGATCAGGACCTTCTTGGCGCCGGCCTGGATGTGCTTCTCGGCGTCGGCCTTCTTGGTGAAGATGCCGGTCGACTCGATGACGATGTCGGCGCCCAGCTCGCCCCAGGGCAGGTTGGCGGGGTCGCGCTCGGCCATCGTCTTGAAGGTCTGGTTGCCGACCGTGATGCTGTCGTCGGTGTGGCTGACGTCCTGCTTCAGGCGACCCAGGATGGTGTCGTACTTCAGCAGGTGAACCAGGGTGGCATTGTCGGTCAGGTCGTTGACACCGACGATCTCGATGTCCGCACCCTGCTCCAGGAGCGCGCGGAAGTAGTTGCGACCAATGCGGCCGAATCCGTTGATGCCTACGCGGATCGTCACGAACCGATCTCCTCGTTGGTGCGCCGGTGCAGTACCGGCGAGCTGTATGGGATGTCCCCGACCGCCTCCGACCCTACCCCCAATACGAGACGTACGTGACATTGACAGGGGCGGTCCGGGCCCACTCTGGGGCCACGGGCCGCCCTGTTCGCCGAGAGAGGACGGGCGCGGTCAGCCGTCGAGTGCCCGGAGCGCCGCCCCGGCCAGTTCCGACCGTTCCGTGGCGGTCTGTACGTGCTCCAGGCCGAAGCCCAGCAGCACGGTGTCACGCGTGGTCACCGCGCCGGCGGCCCGGAACAGCTCCTTGGAGCGGGCCCAGTCGCCGGTGGCGGGCGGGCTGCCGGCGGGCGGCCCGGGGACGGTCCAGGGCCCGAGCGAGGTCTCGAAGCCCTCCGGCGGCTCGCCGCCGGTGCCGGTGGTGAGCCGGGTGTCGTCGACGAAGACGCCCCGGCCGCCGGTGCCGGGATCGGTGATGTAGGAGAGCGACAGCTCGACGCGCTGCCCCGCGTAGGCGGACAGGTCGACGGCGACCGGCCGCCAGCCGTTCGAGGCGCCGGTGAAGCGGTTCCAGGCACCGGTGGTGCCGGTGTTGCGGCACTCGGTGCCGGTGCGGGTCAGGTAGTGCTGGAGGAAGGGGTGGGCGGCCAGGTAGTAGCCCTGGCCACACTCGGCGGGTACGCCGGTGCCGGTGCCGCCGTTCGCGTCGGGCAGCGTCGTCCAGTCGTCCCGGCCGGCGGTGTGCGCCTCGACGACGGCGTTGTCGAAGCCGGCCTCGGTGTCGTGGCTGAGCATGAACTGGAGGGTGGGCCGGTCGGCCGCGGTGACACCGGTGAGGTCCACGGTCCTGGCCAGCCGCATGTACGCGCTGTCGCGGTGCCGTGCGGCGGCGAACCAGTCGCCCTCGTACGGCTGGAACGGCGTCCGTACGCCCGGGTACTCACCGGCCGCGGCGCTGGCGAACTGGGGGAACGTCGCCGGCGGCAGCTCGTCGGAGATCACCGCGTGCGCGCCCGCCGAGTCCAGCGGGTTGCCCGGCGCGTCGCCCAGCTTCACCTGCGTACCGGCCAGCTTGCCGGCGCCCTTGAAGGAGGGCGGGTTCTTGACCGGAACCCGGCCGCCGACGCCCAGGTAGTACTGGCTGAAGTCGTCGGTCACGGCCCGGCCGACCTCCGTGCTGCCGCCCGCCTGCTCCCCCGCGGCGAGCAGCTTGCCGCCTTCGTTGAGGTAGTCGCGTACGGCCAGCAGGGTGGCGCCGCCCGGACGGCCGGCCCCCGTGTACCAGACGACGTTCTCGAAGTGGCTCAGTACGCCGAGCGCGTCCGGGGCGCCCTGCCGGGCGACGTCCCAGACCGCGGCGCGGTGGCCGTTGGCGGCGAGGGCCTTGGTGTACGCGGCGGTGTGCCGCGCGGGGGCGGTGCCGCCCTCCTCGGCGAGGACGAGGGTGTCGGCGCGGGGCCGCTCGGCGACGGTGTAGGTGAAAGGTTCACTCTTGGTGGTCTTGCCGTGGCGCGTACGGCCGGAGAACCAGACCTCGACCTCGTCCCCCGGCTCGGCGCCTTCCACGGCCGCCCGGTACTGGTCGAAGTGCAGGTTGTCCTCGCCCCCGTAGGTCTCGCCGCCCTTCCACGGCTCCAGCTCCTCGGTGTGCCGGCGGCCGCCGTTGACGCGGTAGTTCAGCTCCTTGTCGCGTACGGACTTGCGGGCGGTGACCGCCACCTCCTGGTCCTCGCCGCGGGCGTAGGAGGTCGTGAAGGCGTGCGGGGTGAAGTCGGGCGCCTTCAATCCCACGGACGAGACGGGCTGGTCAGGGCGCTGGGCGCTCTCGGCGACGGAGAGCGCGAAGGGGATGTTCTTCTCGAACTCCGCCTGGATGAGCTTCTCGGAGTCGGGGAAGTTGAAGACCGACTGGCAGTCGGCGGCGTGCCACTCGTCGTTCGGGTCGGCGTCGGACACCGTCTGACAGGTCGACATCTCCGGGGTGAACATGGGGATGCCGTTGACGTTGGACGCGTGGCCGTCGGCTTCGCCGTTGGTGGTGTACAGCTCCGAGGAGACCTGCGGGCGGTATCCGGGGATCGCCGACTTCTCCGGCGTACCGGCCAGGGCCCGGTAGAGGACGTCGTCCGGGGTGGGCGTGGCCACTTGCCAGCCGACGCCGTACAGGATCAGCTCGGCGGCGGAGTGGTAGTTGATGGCGTACCGGAAGCCGATGCGCTTCTCGAAGGCGTCCAGCGCCTTGGTCTCGGGCTCGGAGGCGGCGGCCGGGCCGCGGTAGGTCTCGCTCGCCGGATTCGGGGACGAACCCTCGTTGTCGTAACCCCACTTGTAGGTGAAGTTACGGTTGAGGTCGACGCCGTCGCCGGGGGTGGTCTTCCCGTCGCCGTTGTTGTCGCGCAGGTTCTTGCGCCACAGGCGGTTCTTCGGGTCCTCGAAGGTGTAGTCGTAGCCGTCCGGGTTGGCGGAGAGCACGAACCACAGCTCGGTGGTGTCCAGGATCCTGGTCAGCCGCGGGTCCTTGCCGTACCCGGCCAGGTAGTACCGCATCAGCCGGCGGGTCATCTCCGGAGTGATCCACTCCCGCGCGTGCTGATTGGACAGGTACAGCACCGCGGGCTTGGCGCCGTCCTCGGTCGTGCCGGCGTTCTTGGTGAGCTTCAGGGCCATGATGTCGCGACCCTTGACGGTCTTGCCGATGCTGACGATCTTCGCGAGCTCCCGGTGGGAGCGGGCGGTGTCGATCATCTCCTTCATCAGCCCGTTGGCACCCGTGTACGGACGGAAGACCCGGTCACCCTGGGCCTTGAGCTTGCGCTGCGCCTCCGAGGAAACGATTTTGCGGGTCAGCTGGACCCCTTGTTTGCGCAGCCCGGCCGCCTGCGCGGCCGACAGTTGCACCTCGACCTGCCCCTTACCGGTCTTCGGCACCTGCGCGCCCAGCTCGTGACCGTCCACACCGGCCTTCAGCAGCAGCGGCACCTGCGCCGCGCTGACCTGGCCGCTCCACGTCCCGATGGCGTCCCGGTCCCCTCCCCCGCCGTCCCGCGCCTGCGCCTGCGCGGCCGGCACCGCCGTCACCCCGCCCAGCAGCAGCGCCGCCGCCGCGAGCAGTGATCTCGCCTTGCGTCTCATGAACCCCCCTTGCCGTCGTCCACCTCGTGAATGGGCGCTCGCCAGACTGGTCACGCTGCATGATCATGTCAATACAGCCCCTGGCCAAAAGCGGTGGCCGTACGGGGGTGCCCGTACGGCCTACAGGAAGTGCCCGGCCGCGAGGTACGGCGCCGGCACAGGCATCCCGCGAACGGCGATGTACCCCTCCTGGCTGATGGCGAGCCCGGCGGCGAGACCGACGTCGATCGCCCATTCGTTGGGGGCGGTGATGCAGTTGACGAGGGTGTCCCCGTACGACGCGGCCAGCGCTTCCCACAGCAGCCGCTGCGCGGTGTCGGCCCGCTCGGCGGCCAGCAGCACGGCGCGCCCCCGGTCGTCGACGTACACATACCCCGGCCGGGACCGGTCGCGGGTGACGACCAGCCGGTGGGCGGCGAGCAGACAGCCGTGGTCGGGGCCGTGCCCGGCGCCCCGCAGGTCACGGTCCAGCCGGTCCATCCACACGAAGTCGTCCGGACCGCCGTCCCGGAGCCCGTCCACCACGGGCAGGGCGGACCGGTCGACGGTCCCCACCATCTGCATCTGCGGATGCAGCGAGAAGCCGGCGAGCCGGTAGCGGCGGGTGGCGCCGGGATGGACGCTGGAGGAGAAGATGCCCGGACGCCCGTCGGCGTGCGCGAGGACGGTGTCCAGCAGGCGCTTGCCGATGCCGCGGCCCTGGTGGCCGGGCAGAACGCCATAGGTGGCGAGGTACCAGAGGTTGCCGCGGTTCTGGGAGACGGCGAAGCCCACCACCTGATCGGTGCCCGCCTCCGTACCGACGTCCACCGCGACCCAGCAGCCGCCCGGGTCGACGTCCAGGTAGTAGCGCATCCGGTCGATCCAGCGCCGGGCGGCAGCGGCGGGCCGCAGCTCGGGCTCCGGGTCGCGGGCCCTGCGGGCAAGCCGGTCCGCGTCGAGAAACGTCAGCGCCGAAGCGCGCTCCGCCGAAGCGAGATCGTCCGCCCCCATCGGTCTGATCCGCAATGCGTCCATTTGCCGGAGGCTAGGGGGCGGCTGGGGTGGGCCGCACAGGGTTTTCCGGGGGTACCGGTTGCCCTCGGTGCGCCCGGTACTGGCGCGGGCCCGGCCCCTACGGACTTCGTCCTCCGGTCCCGACCCCTCCCGTACGCGTCAGCCTGCCGCACCGCGGGGGGGGGACGCCTGCCCCCACCGGCAGACCGTCGCCGTACAGCAGGAGGGACTGGACTGGAGGACGAAGTCCGGAAGTCCGGGCCCGTACCCGGGCGCGGGCAGGCGGCTACCGGCAGGGGCACGGGCCTTACAGACTCCGTGCTCCGGTCCCGACCCCTCCCGTACGCGTCAGCCTGCCGCACCGCGGGGGGGGGGACGCCTGCCCCCACCGGCAGACCGTCGCCGTACAGCGGAAGGGACTGGGCTGGAGGACGAAGTCCGGAAGTCCGGGCCCGTACCCGGGCGCGGGCAGGCGGCTACCGGTCGTGGCGCGCGCTCAAGCGCATGCCTCAGCCGACCATCCCGTCCGCCATCTCCTCCGACAGATTCGACTCCGTGCCGGGGATGCCCAGGTCCTGGGCGCGCTTGTCGGCCATCGCCAGGAGGCGGCGGATGCGGCCGGCGACCGCGTCCTTGGTCAGGGGCGGGTCGGCGAGGGCGCCCAGTTCTTCCAGGGACGCCTGCTTGTGGTCCATGCGCAGGCGGCCGGCTGCGGCGAGGTGCTCGGGGACCTCTTCGCCGAGGATCTCCAGGGCGCGCTGGACCCGTGCGCCCGCGGCCACCGCGGCGCGCGCCGAGCGGCGCAGGTTAGCGTCGTCGAAGTTGGCGAGGCGGTTGGCGGTGGCGCGGACCTCGCGGCGCATCCGCCGCTCCTCCCAGGCGAGTACGGACTCATGCGCACCGAGGCGCGTCAACAGCGCGCCAATCGCATCACCGTCACGGACGACGACGCGGTCCACGCCGCGTACCTCGCGGGCCTTGGCGCCGATGCCGAGCCGGCGGGCCGCGCCGACCAGGGCGAGGGCCGCCTCGGGCCCGGGGCAGGTGACCTCCAGGGAGGACGAGCGGCCGGGCTCGGTGAGCGAGCCGTGCGCGAGGAACGCCCCGCGCCAGGCCGCCTCCGCGTCGCAGGTGGCCCCGGAGACGACCTGCGGGGGCAGGCCGCGGATGGGCCGGCCGCGGCCGTCGACCAGGCCGGTCTGGCGGGCGAGCTGGTCGCCGCCGGCGACGACCCGTACGACGTAGCGGCTGCCGCGCCGCAGGCCGCCGGGGGCCATCACCACCAGGTCGGAGGAGTGGCCGAAGATCTCCAGGATGTCCTTGCGCAACCGCCGGGCGGCGATGCCCGTGTCCAGCTCCGCCTCGATCACGATGCGCCCGCTGACCAGGTGCAATCCACCCGCGAACCGCAGGATCGACGAGACCTCCGACTTCCGGCAGCAGGTCCGGGTGACGGGGAGCCGGGAGATTTCATCCTTCACCGCTGCCGTCATCGCCATGGGCCGATCCTTCCATGCATCCGAAAAATACGGTCGTACGCGGCGGCCAGCAGCTCCGGGTCGTGCCGGGCGGCACCCTTGTGGGTCTCCGCCGTGCCGCAGGGGCTGCCGGGCGCGGCGACCGCCGCCAGCTCGACCTCGCTGCCGACGAGCTGCTTGGCAGCGACGGTCAGGCTCTCGATGTCGGGCACGGCGGCCCGGTCGGCCAGCACCACGTCGAAGGCGAGTTTAGGGGCGTGTCGGGCCAAAACCTCCAAATGACGCTGCGGGGAAAAGCCGTCGGTTTCACCCGGCTGGGGTGCCAGGTTCAGCGAGAGGACCTTGCGGGCCTTGGTCTCCTCCAGCGCCTCGCGCAGCTCGGGCACGAGCAGGTGCGGGATGACGGAGGAGAACCAGGAGCCGGGGCCGAGCACCACCCAGTCCGCGTCGCGGACCGCGGCGACGGCCTCGGGCACCGCGGGCGGGTCCTCCGGGACGACGTGCACGGACTGCACCTCGCCGGGGGTCAGCGCGACCGTGGCCTGGCCGCGGACGGTGGTGATGTCGTCGGGGCGGGTCTCGTCGTGGCCCTTCACCAGGGCCTGGAGCTCCAGGGGTACGGCGGACATGGGCAGCACCCGGCCGTGCGCCCCGAGCAGCTTGCCGACCAGGTCCAGGGCCTGCACGTGGTCGCCGAGCTGCTCCCACAGGGCGACGATGAGGAGGTTGCCGACGGCGTGGTCGTGCAGCTCGCCCTCGCTGGTGAAGCGGTGCTGGATCACCCGGGACCAGGTCTGGCCCCAGTCGTCGTCCCCGCACAGCGCGGCCAGCGCCTTGCGCAGGTCACCGGGCGGCAGCACGCCCAGCTCGTCGCGGAGCCGCCCGCTGGAGCCGCCGTCGTCGGCGACGGTGACGACGGCGGTCAGGTCGCCGGTGATGCGGCGCAGCGCGGCCAGCGAGGCGGACAGGCCCATGCCGCCGCCGAGCGCGACGACCTTGGGCGTGGCGCCCCTGCCGGAGCGGCTGCCCGGGACCAGCTTGCGGACCCGGCGCAGCCGCAGGGGACGGGCGGTCATTCGCGCCCCATGTCCCGGTGGACGACGACGGTCTCGACGCCTTCGGAGACCAGGCGGTGGGCGAGCTTCTCGGACATGGCGACGCTGCGGTGCTTGCCGCCCGTACAGCCGACCGCGATGGTGACGTAGCGCTTGCCCTCGCGGCGGTAGCCCTCGGCGACGATGCGCAGCAGCTCCGCGTAGCCGTCCAGGAACTCCTTGGCGCCGGGCTGGCCGAAGACGTAGCCGGAGACCTCGTCGTTCAGGCCGGTGTAGGGGCGCAGCTCGGGCACCCAGTGCGGGTTGGGGATGAAGCGGCAGTCGATGACCATGTCGGCGTCGACGGGCAGGCCGTACTTGAAGCCGAAGGACATGACGGTGGCCCGCAGCTCGGGCACCTCTTCGCCGGCGAACTGGGCGTCCATCTTGGCGCGCAGTTCGTGAACGTTCAGGCTGGAGGTGTCGATGACCAGGTCGGCGTCGCCGCGCAGCTCGCGCAGCAGGTCGCGCTCGGCGGCGATGCCGTCGACGATGCGCCCGTCGCCCTGGAGGGGGTGCGGGCGGCGCACGGACTCGAAGCGGCGCACCAGGGCCTCGTCGGAGGACTCCAGGAAGACGATGCGGCGCTTGACGTTCTGCGCGTCGAGGGTGGCCAGGGACTCCTTGAGGTTGTCGAAGAAGCGCCGGCCGCGGACGTCCACGACGACGGCGATCCGCGCCACGTTGCCCTGCGAGCGGGCGCCCAGTTCGACCATGGGCGGGATCAGCTCGGGCGGGATGTTGTCGACGACGAACCAGCCGAGGTCCTCCAGGCACTTGGCGGCCGTGCTCCGGCCGGCCCCGGACATCCCGGAGATGATCACCAGCTCGGGGATGGCGGCGCTCTCCCCCGTGTCGGCATCGCGCATCGTGCCCGTACTCACCTGTGCACCGTCTCTCTCGGTCTCGCGGGAAGGCGGCGTGTGCTGGGCTTCCCGCATGTCGTGCTTGTGCTGCTCGGTACTGCTGCTCATCGTTCCTGCCCCCGTTCTGATGACAACGCGGCCGGCGGGGTCACGTCATCCTCAATGATCTCTCCTGTGGCGGTGTTCACCGCCGGGGCGGCCGGAGCCGCGCCGGCCAGCGCCGCCGCGATGGTCTCGGCCGTCTTGCGGCCGATGCCCGGCACCTCGCAGATGTCCTCGATCCGGGCGGCGCGCAGCCGCTTGACCGAGCCGAAGTGCTTGAGCAGGGCCTGGCGGCGACTCTCGCCGAGGCCGGGGACGCTGTCCAGTGGCCCGGCCTTGAGGCGCTTGCCGCGCTTGTTGCGCTGGTAGGCGATGGCGAAGCGGTGGGCTTCGTCACGGACGCGCTGGAGGAGGTAGAGGCCCTCGCTGCTGCGGGGCAGGACGACGGGGTCGTCGTCGTCCGGCAGCCAGACCTCTTCGAGGCGCTTGGCCAGGCCGCAGACGGCGACGTCGTCGATGCCCAGTTCGGACAGGGCCCGCTGGGCGGCGGCGACCTGCGGCCGGCCGCCGTCGACGACGACGAGCTGGGGCGGGTAGGCGAAGCGCTTGGGGCGGCCGTCGTCGTCCGTGGGGCCGGTGGACACGGGGCCGTCCTCGGTGACGGGCGCGGTGGCGGGCCCGTCGGCGGTCTGCGCGTCCGCCCCGGCGGGCGCCTCCTCGTCCCACTCCCCCGTCTGCTGCTTCTCCTGGAGGTAGCGCCGGAAGCGGCGGCCGATGACCTCGTGCATGGCCCGGACGTCGTCCTGGCCCTCGAAGGTCTTGATCTGGAAGCGGCGGTACTCGCTCTTGCGGGCCAGGCCGTCCTCGAAGACGACCATCGAGGCCACCACGTCGTCGCCCTGGAGGTGGGAGATGTCGAAGCACTCGATGCGCAGCGGCACCGAGTCCAGGCCGAGGGCCTGGGCGATCTCTTCCAGGGCGCGGGAGCGGGTGGTCAGGTCGGAGGCGCGCTTGGTCTTGTGCAGGGCCAGGGCCTGCTGGGCGTTGCGCTGGACCGTGGCCATCAGGTCCTTCTTGTCGCCGCGCTGCGGGATGCGCAGCGAGACGTTGGAGCCGCGGCGCTCCGTGAGCCACTGCTGGACCGGTTCGACGGGGTCGGGTAGGGCCGGGACCAGCACTTCCTTCGGTACGGCGTCGCCGCTCTCCTCGCCGTAGAGCTGCTGGAGGGCGTGCTCGACGAGGGCGGCGGTGTCCACGTTCTCGACCTTGTCGGTGACCCAGCCGCGCTGGCCGCGCACCCGGCCGCCGCGGACGTGGAAGATCTGGACGGCGGCTTCCAGCTCGTCCTCGGCGAGCGCGATCAGGTCGGCGTCGGTGGCGTCGGCGAGCACGACGGCGCTCTTCTCCATCGCCCGCTTGAGTGCGTCTATGTCGTCGCGCAGGCGGGCGGCCCGCTCGTACTCCATCTCCTCGGCCGCCTCCTGCATGGACCGCTCCAGGCGGCGGATGTAGGCGCCCGTGCGGCCGGCCATGAAGTCACAGAACTCCTCGGCCAGTTCGCGGTGCTCCTCGGGGGAGACGCGGCCGACGCAGGGCGCCGAGCACTTGCCGATGTAGCCGAGCAGGCAGGGGCGGCCGATCTGGGCGGAGCGCTTGAAGACGCCGGCGGAGCAGGTCCGTACGGGGAAGACGCGCAGCATCAGGTCGACGGTCTCGCGGATGGCCCAGGCCTGGCCGTACGGGCCGAAGTAGCGCACGCCCTTCTTCTTGGCGCCGCGCATGACCCGGACCCTGGGGAATTCCTCGTCGAGGGTGACGGCCAGATACGGGTAGCTCTTGTCGTCGCGGTACTTGACGTTGAACCGCGGGTCGTACTCCTTGATCCAGGTGTATTCGAGCTGGAGCGCCTCGACCTCGGTGTTGACGACGGTCCACTCGACGGAGGCCGCGGTGGTGACCATCGTGCGCGTCCGCGGGTGGAGGTTGGCCAGGTCCTGGAAGTAGCTGGACAGGCGCTGGCGCAGGCTCTTGGCCTTGCCGACGTAGATGACGCGGCGGTACTCGTCACGGAATCTGTAGACCCCGGGCGAGTCGGGGATCTGTCCCGGCTTGGGTCGGTAACTGCTGGGGTCTGCCATGCCGCCCACCCTACTTGGGGGCGGTGACAGCGGGCGGACCGTGGGCGGTGGCGGGCGGGTACGCCGGGGGTACGGCACGGGGGGAGGCGCTGCCGTACGCGCGGGCGCGGGGCACCGGCCCGGACGGGTGGGGTCCGTCCGGGCCGGGTCTCAGCGGCTGTGGCGCCTGCGCAGCGCCGCGGCGCCGGAGAGCCCGAGGGCGAGCAGCGCGGCGGTGCCCGCGACGGCCGAGGCGGCGGTCACCGGGCCGCTGCTGTCGCCGGTCGTGGCACCGGCCGTGGTGCCGGCCGCGACGGGCTGCCCGTGCGGGCCCGCCTCCGGGGCCCCGGGAGCGGCCTGCGGGCCGTAGCCGCCGGCGGCCCCGCGCCGGTCGTACGCGGAGCCGGGCAGCTTGTCGCCGTACGCCTCGGCCACCCGCTTCTGGTACGCGGCGACGGTGGTGCCGCCCGCGCCGACCGCCTTGCGCGCCTCGGCGTCCAGCGGCCGGATACGGTCGCCGCGCTGTTCGTACCAGGCGTTGATCTGCGGTTCCTGGAAGACCGTGCCGCCGTCGCCCGCCGCGCTGTAGCGGGTCTCGTCGTCGCCGGTCGCGATGTTGACGACCTTCCAGGCGCCGCCGGTCTCGGCGGTCCACACGGAGGCCTTCTGCCCGTCGGCGGAGACCGCCGTGCTGGCCAGGAACTCCAGCTCGGAGACGGGTGCCCCGGCCTTGCCGCGTACGAAGTCGGCCGAGAGCACGTAGACGGGCACGGTCCGGCCCTGGATCCGCGGCTGCGCCTTCGTCCGGGCGACCGCGCCGTCCCGGGCGAAGAAGCGGGCGAGGGTGGCGAGGGTGTCCGGCGCGGTGGCCGCCGTACGGGCGGCGGTGACGGCCGACGCGGCGGGGGCGGGCGGCGGTGCGGGGGTGGCGGCCAGCGCGCCCTGCGGCGCCAGGCCGAGGAAGGCGGCGGTGAGCGCGCCGGTGGCGGCGGCCCGTATGGCGGCGCGGCGGGCCCGGGTGCCGCGCCCGGCGGATGCGGCCGGAGCTCTGTGCTCGGTCATGGCCTCAGGCTCCGATCCGGTAGAGGGAGTGGGTCCAGGAGAAGGAGTCGCCGTTGACGTAGTAGTTGTAGTCGCCCCAGTTGTAGCGGCTGTTGGACCCCCACGGATCTCCCCAGTACACCCAGTTCTTCGCGGTGTCGAAACCGTAGATCACGTGCATGTGCCCGCCGCCCGAGGACCACTGGATGCGGGTCTCCACGGGGCGGCCCGCGTTGATCTCGTTCTGGACGGTGCTGTAGCGCAGGTAGCCCGTGACGTACGAGCCGGGGTTGACGCCCATCCAGTCGAAGGCGTTCTGCACGTTGCCGAGTGTGGCCTGGTTGTTGGGGCAGCTGCTGCCCTGTGAACGGTTGAAGGCGGCGTTGCAGAACTGGTTCTGGCTGTACCTTCCCCCGTAGAAGGTGGCGATGGTGTTGCCGGAGGCGGCCCAGCACCAGTTGGTCTTCTCCTGGGCCTGCATGGAGATGTCGAGCCGGTTGGCGGCGAGCATGCCCTGTGGGGCGGGCGCGGCGGGTGCCGTCCGGGCCACGGCGCCGGTGGGGGCGGACGCCGCGGTGGCGGGTGTGACGGGTACGGCGGTCAGTGCGGCGGCCGACAGTGCCGCGGCCGACAGCCATCTGCGGCGCGAGCCGCGTATGCGTGGTGCACAGCTCATGGCGTTCCTCTCCCGATGAGGGGGGTGGGGATGGAGGAGCGCATCCGGATGCTGGTCAGGAGCATCGGGTGTTGTCGGGAGCAGGTCAACACGCTTCAATGCGGGGTGACATGGGGGTGTGGACGTCCGGTGCCGGGTGTGAACGGCCCGTGCCCGGCGTACTGCAATGGACAGGCATGACCAGCGCACGGAGTGAAGTCCGGTTGTGAACGTTCACCGCGCGCGCCGGAGGGTTGGGCGATGACACAGCACATGACACAGCAGGCACCACATACACCTCATGAACATCAGGAAGCGCACGAGAAAACTCCGCACCAGACACCCCGGGAGCACCCGGCGAACGAGCCGGTTCCTCCCCCTTTGACCGAACTGGCACAGATCCTGCGCACCGGCCCGTTCCACCTGGCCCTGCGCGCCGCCCTCGCCGCGCGCGGCCTCGCCCTGCACCGCGTCCAGCACAAGCTGGCGCAGCGCGGCATCAAGGTCGGCGTGACCAGCCTGAGTTACTGGCAGCAGGGGGCACGGCGCCCGCAGCGCCCCGAGTCGCTGCGCGCCGTACGGGCCCTGGAGGAGGTCCTCGACCTGCCCGCGCACTCCCTGCACCGGCTGCTGGTTCCCGAAGGCGGCCCCCGGGCCGAGACGGCGGAGCGCCCCGCCGCCCGCTCCTACCGCTCGCTCTTCGACCCCTCCGACGCCCTGCACGCGCTCTTCGCCGAGCTGGAGGCGCCCGCGGACGGCGGGCTGCACACGGTCGGCCATCACGAGTGGGTGCACATCGGAGCCGGCCGGGAGCTGAGCGAGCGCCGCTCCCTCCAGGTGGTGCGTGCCCATCGGGACGGCGTGGACCGCTACATCGCCATCCACCAGGGCGACGCGGGCTGCGATCCGTCCCGGGTGACCGTCACGGCCGGGGAGAACTGCCGCCTGGGACGGGTCCGCCGGAACGCGGCCAACGCGATGGTGGTCGCCGAACTGCTCTTCGACGTCCGGTTGCGGGCCGGCGACACCCACGTCTTCGGCCACTGTTTCGAGGACGGCACCGGTGGCCAGAGCGCGGAGTACGTACGCGGCTTCCGCTTCGCCGGCGGCCAGTACGTCCTCCAGGTGCGCTTCGACGAGGCCGCGCTGCCGGTGCGCTGCCGCCGCTTCACCCAGACCAAGGCGGGCGCCCCGCGCTCGGGCCGCCAGGAGCTGACGCTGAGCGGGCAGCACCGGGCCGTACACCTGGTGGAGCAGGGTGTACGGCCCGGGATCGTGGGGATCGGGTGGGACTGGGTGTGATCCGCGGGGGCGCGTCCTGAGAGGCGGCCCGAAAGGGGGTGTCCAGGGGGCGGCTCCCGGAAGGTGGCCCCTGAGACGCGTCCCCTAGGAGGCGGAGTCCGCCCCGGTGGCCGGGACGCCCGACGCGTCGGCGTCCGTGGCCGCCGGGCGGCCGTCCAGCGCGCCGACGGTGGCCGCGTTCTCCGCGACGCGCCGCTCCAGCATCTCGATCTTTCCGTCGAGCGGCCGGTCCATCCCCGGCCACACGTCGATCTTGATGCTGGCCTGGACGCGCGGCACTCGTTCGGCGACCGCCTCGGTCGCGCGCTTGACGACGTCCATGACCTCGTCCCAGTCCCCCTCGATCATCGTGTACATGGAGTCCGAGCGGTGCGGCAGCCCGGACTCCCGGATGATCTTGATGGCGTCGGCGACGTACGCCGCGCCGTTCTCCTCCACGCCCATGGGCGTCAGGGCGAAGGCAATGAGCACGGTCTTCCTCTCCTCGTTCGGGACACGCGTACGAAAGCGCGGCCCGTCGGCGACGGGCCGCGATGCGGCACCGTCACCCGCTGCCGACGTGTGCCGCCCGGTAGGCGCGTACCACGGGAGACCGGTAGGCATCCGCGATCCGCAGCAGGTGACGGACCTCCTCGCCGAGATCGCCCGCGCCGGGGCCCGCGAGATTGGCCGTCTGCGCGTGCGGCGCCTCCCCGGCGCGCCGGGCGTGCAGGGCGGCGGCCAGCCAGCAGGCGGTGATGTGCGCATCGGCCAGGTGCTCGGGCACGGCCTGCTCCCCCACGTGCCGGCGGACCCCGTCGAGAGTCGCCGGGGACACGTAGTCCCGCAGCACGATCATCGCGTCACGGATCTCGATGACCCGCCGGTACAGCCGCAGCTGGAGCGGCAGCACCGCGTCGCGCAGCCGGCTGCCCGGCCCCAGGACCACGTCGGGGGTGACCGCGGTCAGCTCCCGCCACAGCACGGCCAGCCCCCGGTAGGAGGCGCGGTCCCGCCACAGCCGCTGGATCCCGGCCAGTACGGGCAGTGCCACGCCGGCCGCGATGAACAGCGCCTCGACGCCGGTGACCGGCGAGAACAGCGGGCCGAAGACCGGCGAACGGGTCTGGAGGTAGCAGAGTTTGAGCACCCACAGCAGGGACGCCAGCAGGATGCCGGTGCCGAACAGGCGCAGCCCGTACCGCAGCAGCCGGGGCGCGCCGGTGCGGCCCTGGGTCCAGCAGACGATTCCGCAGGTGGTGTCGGCCGTCAGGTGGAAGGCGAAGAAGACGTACCAGTACGCGTCCGGCACGCTGGGGATGTCCGGCGACGGGGTGATCTGGTTGCGCGCGTGCGGCGGCCCGGTGAGGTCGAGTGCGACGAGCGCCAGCATGACGGCGAGGGCGGCGCCGAACACCAGGACGGTACGGCGCTGCCGCCCCGCCGCCTGGAAGATGAACCACAGCACGGCGGCGGCGTCGACGATGCTGAACAGGTGCGTGCTCAGGTCGACCCAGTGGGCGCCCGGTACGAGGCGGGCCAGTGCGGCGGTGACCGGCTCCAGGTGCATCGACATGGCCAGCGCGATCATCACGATGGCGAACCACAGGGGCCGCTGCGCCGGGTCCTTCAGGCCGCGCGGGGCCCTCGCGAGGACCACCGCCCACAGGGCGACGATGCCGGTGTTCTCCAGCCAGGCGAGATCCCCTATCCAGGTGAACACGGCGCTCCCGGGTGACGGGCGTCGCGCGGACCGGCGCCGGACCGCACGCCCGCGCCGGACCGCAGCCCCATGCCGGACGCCAGGCCGCCGAGCGTGCCGGACAGCAGCGTCGGCGCGGGCACCCGCCCCGCGCCCTCCAGGATCAGGCTGGCGATCATCTCCGCCTCCTGTTCCTGCCGGTCGGAGTAGCGGGTGCGGCCCAGCGCCTGCCGGATGGACGCCGGGTCCTCGATGTCGATGTACCGGAAGAGCCCGGGGTCCTCGACGGCCATCCGGTGGTCGCAGACCAGGTGGCCGATCTCGTGCAGGATGATGTGCTCCTGGTGGAGCGGGCTGGTCTGCGCGTCGTAGAAGACGTAGTCGCCTTCCTCGGTCGCCAGCCACATACCCGTCGGCATGCCCAGCCCGGTCGGGGTGGGCAGGGTCATCAGCCGCAGCGGACGGTTGCGGTCGGCGGCGAGCCGGGCGCACAGTTCCTGCGCGGAGAACGGTTCGGGCAGGGGTATCGCGTCGATCACGCGCCGGCAGCGGCGGCGCAGTCGCCTCCAGTGCATCGCGGGTGATACTCCATGGCTTGTGGGTACAGGAGGGCAGCCGACCCGGTAACGGCGCGCGGTCATGCTGCTGCCGCCGGGCGGAGACACGAGGAAACCAGCACGACGACACCCCCTCGCGCGCCATCCGTGCAACGCGTCGTGCGATCGTAGATCTTCACCCGGCCCCCTGTCAGGACCCCGTCATCGAGCAGTCCGCTTTCGGCCAACTGCGCTGCGTGACGAACCCAGGCGCCCCGCCCGTCAGCCGGCGATCAGCTTGCCGCCCTCGGCCTTGACCGGGACCTCCGGCAGCGGCTTCGAGGCCGGCCCCTGGATGACCTTGCCGGTCGTCACGTCGAAGCGGCTGCCGTGGCAGGGGCAGTTGCCCTGGTTGCGCTCGATCTTGTCCAGTACGCAGCCCGCGTGGGTGCACTTGGCGCTGAAGCACTTGAACTGGCCCTTTTCGGGCTGCGAGACGAGCAGCCGGCTCTCGCGGTAGAGCGTGGCGCCGCCGACCGGTACCTCGGTGGCGGCGCCCAGGGTGACGGGCTCGGCGGGCGTCGCGGACTCGCCCTTCGAGTCGCCGCCGGAGCAGGCGGCGACGCCGAAGCCCGCCGCGCCGACGAGCGCGGCCCCTCGCAGCACGGTCCGGCGGGCGGGGGGCTGGCTCATCTCGTACTCCCAGATGCTCGGTCGGGGACGCTGCGTCACCGTGCGGCGTCGGCTCCCGACGATACCGGTACTGATCCGTCCGCTTCTGGCTGCCCCGACCGGCCCGTACCGCCGTCCGAAAGGTGCCCCTCCCGGCCCTTGAGCAGGTCCCGTTCGATCTCCTCCAGGCTGCGCCCCTTGGTCTCCGGCAGCAGCTTGCGTACGAAGACGAAGGCGGCGAACGTCGTCACGGCGAAGAACAGGAAGTTGACGCCCGCGCCCCAGGCGCGCAGCAAGGTCGGGAAGACCAGCGAGACGACCATGTTGAACAGCCAGTTGAACATCACGCACAGGCTCACCGCGGCGGCCCGGATCCGCATCGGGAACAGCTCCGGCAGCATCACCCACTGCACCGGGCCCCAGGAGACCGCGAAGGACGCGATGTACAGGGCGATGCCGAAGAGGGTGAGGGTGGACAGCGCGGCCCCGTACCCGAGCCCGGACAGGTTGGTGGCGGCCAGTACGAGCATCGCCACGCACATGCCGAGCGCGCCGTACAGGAGCAGCGGTTTGCGTCCCTTGCGGTCGATCATCCGCATGGCGGGCAGCGTCATCAGCATGTTGAGCAGCCCTATGCCGACGTTGGCGAGGATCGCGCCGTCGGAGCCGAAGCCGATGTCGGTGAGGAGCGTCGGCGCGTAGTAGATGATCGTGTTGATGCCGACGAAGTTCTGGAAGAAGACCAGCAGCATGCCGATCAGGAGGACCGGCCGCAGCCGCGGCGAGGCGAGGTCCTTGAGGGTCAGCGAACGGCTCTCGGCCCGTTCGATGCGCTCGGTCTCCTCGATCTCGGCCAGTTCGGTCTCGGCCGCGCCGCCCGTACCGCGCAGCCGCGTCAGCACCTGCCGCGCCTCGTCGTTGCGGCCCTTGCCGACCAGCCAGCGGGGGCTCTCGGGCTGGGTGATGATGCCGAGCGCGAGGATCGCGGCGGGCACCACGCCCAGGCCGATCATCCAGCGCCACGCCTCCGCCCCGGCGAGCAGGTAGTCGGTGACGTACGCGAGGAAGATGCCGACCGTGACCAGCAGCTGCATCAGCGACGTCAGGCCGCCGCGCAGGTGCTTGGGGGCCAGCTCCGTGAGGTAGAGCGGTACGACGACGGAGGCGATGCCCACGCCGGTGCCGATCACGAAGCGGAAGGCGATCAGCGTCCACGGGGTGGTGGCCAGGGAGGCGCCGAGGGTGCCGAGGATGAAGACGGCGGAGGCGGCGAGGATCAGGCGGCGCCGGCCCCAGGAGTCGGAGAGCCGTCCGGACAGGCCCGCGCCGAGCATCGCGCCGACCAGCAGGCCGGAGACGACCATGCCTTCCAGGAGCGGTGTCAGCGCGATGTCGTTCTTGATGAAGAGCATGGCGCCGGAGATGACGCCGGTGTCATAGCCCCACAGGATGCCGCCGAGGGCGCCGAAGACCCAGATCAGGGCGTTCTTGATGCGTGCGGGCACGGCCGGTCACCCCTTTCGCGCGGGGCGCGGGCCCTGCGGCGCGATGTGGATCTTGCGGCCGGTGCCGGCCCGGAAACGGGCCACCGCCTCGTCGAAGTCCTCCAGCCCGTACACGTCGCTGACCAGCGGGTCGAGGTCGAGTCCGGCTTCCAGTACGTCGATGGCGGGCTGGAAGCTGTTGTGGACGGCCATCGAGCCGATGATGTCGATCTCGTGGTGGTAGACCAGGTACGGCGAGAACTTCGCGGAGCGGGCCGGGTCGGTGACGCCGAACTGCAGGAACGTACCGCCCTTGCGGACCCGGCCCAGGCCGTCCTCGATGGCCGGGATCGCGCCGGTCGCGTCGATGACCACCTCGAAGCCGGGCGTACGGCCCAGCTGGTCGGCGCTGGTGACGGCGGCGTCCAGGCCGAAGCTCTCGGCGAAGGCCAGCCGGTCCTTGTTGAGGTCCACGACGGACACCGAGGCGGCGCCCGCGGTACGCACCAGCGCGGCCATCATCAGGCCCATCGTCCCGGCGCCGTAGATCAGGTAGTGCTCGCCGGGGCGGCGGGGCAGCCGGTTCAGGCCGTGCACCGCGCAGGACAGCGGCTCGATCAGGCCGGCGGCGGCCTCGGAGAAGGACTCCGGTACGAGGTGGCAGCAGCGCGCGGGCACCGCGACCAGCTCGGCGAAACCACCCGCCTGGGTGACGCCGATCGCCTGGTAGTCCGCGCAGAGGTTGGCGCGGCCGATGCGGCAGTAGTGGCAGGCGCCGCACGGCATGTTCGGGTTGACCGCGACGCGGTCACCGACGGCGGGGCTGGTGACGCCCTCGCCCACGGCCACCACCTCGCCGGTCAGCTCGTGCCCGGGGATCAGCGGGTAGGGGACGGCGGGCAGCTCGCCGCCGAGGATGTGCATGTCGGTCCCGCACAGTCCGCAGGAGGAGACGCGTACGACGACCTCCGCGGGTTCCGGCCGGGGATCGGGGGCTTCGGTCAGGGCGGTACGGCCCGGCTCGGTGACCACGACAGCGCGCATGGCGCCTCCTCACGTCTTCGTGCGGTGTTGCGGGTGGTTCGGGTACTGCGGGTGTTGCGGGGTGGCGTGAACGTAACCCGGTGGTAAACGTTTGCGCAAGCGTTTACGTCTAGGCTGTGATGGACTACGTACGGCAGCCGGGCCTCCTGCCGGCGACATGGGACGGCACACTCGCCGGCGACAGCGGGCGACGGACTCGGGAGACGCACGGGATGACGACGATGGTCGATGTGGCACGGCAGGCGGGGGTCTCCGTGGCCACGGTCTCGCACGTGCTCAACGAGACCCGGCCGGTACGCCCCGACACCCGCGCCGCCGTCCTGAAGGCCATCGACGAGCTGGGCTACACCCACAACACGCTGGCCCGTTCGCTGGTCACCTCGCGCACCCGCTCCATAGGCCTCGCGGTCTCCGCGATCAGCAACCCGTACTTCACCGAGATCCTCCAGGGCGTCGAGGCCGGTGCCCTGGAGGCGGGCTACAGCCTGCTGATCGCCGACCCGCACGACGACCCCGCGCACGAGCAGAAGGTGGTCCGGCTGCTGCACGAACGCCGGGTGGACGGCATGATCGTCGCGCCGTCCGCCGAACCCGCGGGCATGGCGGACTACCTCACCCGCCGCAACGTTCCGGCCGTCTTCCTCGACCGGCTGGTCGGCGACGCGTACGACCAGGTCTGCGCCGAGAACACCGCCCCCGTACGCCGGCTCGTCGAACACCTCGCCGACCTGGGCCACACCCGCATCGGCCTGGTGGCCGGCCTGCCCGGGCTGAGCACCACCACCGAACGCGTCCAGGGCTACCGCGAGGGCCTGCGCGCCCGCGGCCTGCCCTTCGCCCCCGAACTCCTGGCGGGCGGCAACTCCGAGGCCGAGGGCGCCGAGGACGCCACCCGGCACCTGCTCGCCGCCCCCGAACCGCCCACCGCGATCATCACCGCCAACAACGCGATGACCATCGGCACCCTGCGCGCGCTGCGCGACCTGGGCCTCGACGTCCCCCGCGACATCGCGCTGGCCTGCTTCGACGACTTCTCCTGGGCCGACCTCTTCGCCCCGCGTCTGACGGCGATCTCCCAGCCCAGCAAGGAGATCGGGGCCGCCGCGGTCCGGCTGCTCCTGGAACGGCTGGAGGAACCGGACCGCCCGCCGCGCACCCTCCGGCTCCCCTGCACCTACGTGCACCGCGCATCCTGCGGCTGTACCGGCACCGGACGCTGACCCGCCCCTCCCCCACCCCCCAGAAAGGCCAGGACTGTCGTGATCGTCGTCGCCGGCGAGGCCCTGATCGACCTCGTACCCAGCTCGCAACCGCCCTCCGGGGACGGGCCGTTGCCCGCGCTGCTGCCGCGCCGGGGCGGCGGCCCGTACAACACCGCCCTCGCCCTCGGACGGCTCGGCTCGCCCGCCGCGTTCTGCTCGCGGGTGTCCACCGACACCTTCGGCGAGGAGCTGCTGCGCGGGCTGCGGGCGGACGGCGTGGACGTCTCGCTCGTCCAGCGCGGCCCCGAGCCGACCACACTGGCCGTCGCCGACATCAGCCCGGACGGCTCGGCCGGGTACGGCTTCTACGCCGACGGCACCGCCGACCGGCTGTTCACCCTGCCGCCCGAACTGCCCGACGCGGCACGGGCGGTGTCCTTCGGCACCTGCTCGCTGGTCCTGGAACCGGGCGCGAGCGCGTACGAGTCGCTCATGCGCCGCTCGGCGCAGCAGGGCATCTTCACGGCGCTGGACCCCAACATCCGCGCCGGGCTGATCGCGGACGCGGACGCCTACCGGGCCCGCTTCCGCTCCTGGCTGCCGCACATCGCGCTGCTGAAGCTCTCGGAGGAGGACGCGGAGTGGCTGGCCGGCCCCCAGGGCGTCGCGGCCGCCGTCAAGGACTGGCTGACGGCCGGTCCGGCGGCGGCCGTCCTCACCCGCGGCGGCGACGGGCTGTCCGTACGGACACCGGGCGGTACGGAGATCACGGTGCCCGGCGAACGGGTCGAGGTCGCCGACACGATCGGCGCGGGCGACACCGTCAACGCGGCACTCCTGCACCGCCTGGACGCACACGCCGCCCTGACCCCCGAAGCGCTCGCCGCCCTGGCCCCCGACGCCTGGCGCGACATCCTCGGCTTCGCGGCCCGCGCGGCCGCGGTGACCTGCTCCCGGCCGGGCGCGCAGCCGCCGTACGCGACGGAGCTGGTGGGGCCGGAGTGACAGCGCACTGAGGGAGCACCGCGGACCGGGCCACGCGGCACGCGAGCGGGCCGTCACCCACTCGGAGGAGTGGGTGACGGCCCGTTCCGCGCCGGAGGGGACCGTCAGGCCTGGCGGGCCCGCGTCGCCTTCTTGGCAGCCGTCTTCTTGGCAGCGGTCTTGGCCGTCTTCTTGGCGGCCGCGGGCTTGGCGGCGGTCTGCTTGGCCGTCGCCTTCGTCGCGGACGCCTTCGTGGCCGTCTTGGCGGAGACCGTCCTCTTGGCGGGGGCCTTCGTCGCGGCGACCGTCTTCTTCGCCTTGCCCGCCGCCGGCTGCTCCGCGTCGCTGACCCGGTCGCCCAGGATGTCGCGCAGGAACTTGCCGGTGTGGCTGGCCGGGACCGCCGCGACCTGCTCCGGCGTGCCCTCGGCGACGACCAGACCGCCGCCGTTGCCGCCTTCGGGGCCCATGTCCACGATCCAGTCGGCGGTCTTGATGACGTCGAGGTTGTGCTCGATGACGATCACCGAGTTGCCCTTGTCGACCAGACCCGACAGCACCTTGATCAGCTTGCTGATGTCGTCGAAGTGCAGACCGGTGGTCGGCTCGTCCAGGACGTAGACCGTACGGCCCGTGGAACGCTTCTGCAGCTCGGAGGCGAGCTTGACGCGCTGCGCCTCACCGCCGGAGAGGGTCGGCGCGGACTGGCCGAGCCGGACGTAGCCCAGCCCCACCTCGGTGAGCGTCTTCAGGTGCCGGGCGATGGCCGGTACCGCCTCGAAGAAGTTCAGCGCCTCCTCGATCGGCATGTCCAGCACCTCGGCGATGGACTTGCCCTTGTAGTGGACCTCCAGGGTCTCCCGGTTGTAGCGCGCGCCGTGGCAGACCTCGCACGGCACGTACACGTCCGGCAGGAAGTTCATCTCGATCTTGATGGTGCCGTCGCCCGCGCAGTTCTCGCAGCGGCCGCCCTTGACGTTGAAGGAGAAGCGCCCCGGCAGGTAGCCGCGGACCTTGGCCTCCATCGTCTCCGCGAACAGCTTGCGGATGTTGTCGAAGACGCCGGTGTACGTCGCGGGGTTGGAGCGCGGCGTACGGCCGATCGGCGACTGGTCGACGTGCACGACCTTGTCCACCTGGTCGTCGCCGGAGACGCGCACATGGCGGCCGGGCACCGACTTGGCGCCGTTCAGCTCGCGGGCCAGGTGGGTGTAGAGGATGTCGTTGACGAGCGTGGACTTGCCGGAGCCGGAGACGCCGGTGACCGCGGTGAGCACGCCGAGCGGGAAGGAGACGGTGATGTCGCGGAGGTTGTTCTCCTTCGCGCCGTGCACCGTCAGCTGCCGCTTGGGGTCGGCGGGCCGCCGTACCTCGGGCGTCACGATGGCCCGCCTGCCGGACAGGTACTGCCCGGTGACCGACTCCTTGTTGGCCAGCAGCTCCTTCATCGGACCGCTGTGCACGACCTTGCCGCCGTGCTCGCCGGCGCCCGGGCCGATGTCCACGACCCAGTCGGCGACCTTGATCGTGTCCTCGTCGTGCTCCACGACGATGAGCGTGTTGCCCATGTCGCGCAGGCGCACCAGCGTCTCGATCAGGCGGTGGTTGTCGCGCTGGTGCAGGCCGATGGACGGCTCGTCGAGCACGTACAGCACGCCCACCAGGCCGGAGCCGATCTGGGTGGCGAGCCGGATGCGCTGGGCCTCGCCGCCGGAGAGGGTGCCCGCGGCGCGGTTCAGCGAGAGGTAGTCCAGGCCGACGTCGACCAGGAACTTCAGCCGCTCGTTGACCTCCTTGAGGACCCGCTCGGCGATCTTCTTCTCGCGGGCGTCGAGCTTCATCTCGCGCAGGAAGTCGGCGCAGTCGCTGATCGACATGGCCGAGACCTCGGCGATCGAGCGGCCCTTGACCGTGACGGCGAGGACGATCGGCTTCAGGCGCGTGCCCTCACAGGTGGGGCAGGGCACCTCGCGCATGTAGCCCTCGAAGCGCTCGCGGCTGCTGTCGCTCTCCGCCTCCTGGTGGCGCCGCTTGACGAACGGCACGGCGCCCTCGAACGCGGTGGTGTACGAGCGCTCGCGGCCGTAGCGGTTGCGGTAGCGGACGTCGATCTGGGTGCGGTGGCCGTTGAGGATGGCCTTCTTGGCGCGCTGCGGCAGCCCGGCCCACGGGATGTCCGTACGGAATCCGAGGGCGTCGGCGAGGGCGCCGACCAGCCGGCCGAAGTACTCCTTGGTGTGGCCGTGCGACCAGGGGTGGACGGCGCCCTCGTCGAGGGACTTCTCCTCGTCCGGGATGATCAGGTCGGGGTCGACCTCCATGCGCGTACCGATGCCGGTGCAGTCGGGGCAGGCGCCGAAGGGCGAGTTGAAGGAGAAGGAGCGGGGCTCCAGCTCCTCGAACGACAGGTCGTCGCGCGGGCAGTACAGGTGCTCCGAATACATCCGCTCGCGCTGCGGGTCGTCCTCGTCCAGGTCGACGAAGTCGAGGATGACCATGCCGCCGGAGAGGCCGAGGGCGGTCTCGACGGAGTCGGTCAGCCGGCGCTTGGCGCTGTCCTTGACGGTCAGGCGGTCGACGACCACCTCGATCGTGTGCTTCTCCTGCTTCTTGAGCTTGGGCGGGTCGGAGAGCTGGATCGTGGCGCCGTCGACGCGGGCGCGGCTGTAGCCCTTGGTCTGGAGGTCCGCGAAGAGGTCCACGAACTCGCCCTTGCGCTCGCGCGCCAGCGGGGCGAGCACCTGGAAGCGGCTGCCCTCGGGCAGCTCCAGGACCTTGTCGACGATGGCCTGCGGCGACTGCCGGGCGATCGGGTCGCCGCACTCGGGACAGTGCGGCTTGCCGATCCGGGCGAACAGCAGGCGGAGGTAGTCGTAGACCTCGGTGATCGTGCCGACCGTCGAGCGCGGGTTGCGCGAGGTCGACTTCTGGTCGATCGAGACCGCGGGGGACAGGCCCTCGATGAAGTCCACATCGGGCTTGTCCATCTGCCCGAGGAACTGCCGGGCGTACGAGGAGAGCGACTCGACATAGCGGCGCTGCCCCTCGGCGAAGATCGTGTCGAAGGCGAGCGAGGACTTGCCCGACCCGGAGAGCCCCGTGAAGACGATCAGGGAGTCCCGGGGGAGGTCGAGCGAGACGTTGCGCAGGTTGTGCTCGCGAGCGCCACGGACGATGAGACGGTCGGCCACGCCGGTCGGCACCTTTCTGGAGAGGGGCGGGAGGCCGCGGCTCAGCAGGCATGGCCCGGACGACGGCGGCGGGGCGGCCCGGTCGTACGGGCGCCGAGCCGGTGGGCACGGAGAGCTGAGCGGAGCCCCCGCCCCAGGGTATGGGGGCCGCCGCGGCGATGTCTTATTGATGCCACACACGAGCCTATAGCACGCGCATTCGAATTACCGGGTCCGTCGCACCGCTTCACCCGAACGTGTGGTCGCTGATGTCAACGCACGGCGGCCCGGGTCTCTTCCTCGCGATCATCGACAGACCGTTCCCCCCTTCACTCACGCCCGCCCGGCAGTCCCGGTTCCCTCCGGTACCGGGCCTGGCGGGACGGAAACCGCCCCGGGGGGAAGGTGTCGGAAGTCACGGCCGGGGCGGGCGGTGTTCGATTTACTCGCGCGTCCGGGCCACTCGGCGATCGGACGCCCGGGCCTCTCGGGCCGTTCGGCGACCGGGCATCCGGGCCTCTCGGTCCGTTCGGCACTCAGGCGCTCAGGCACTCAGGCACTCGGACCTCCCGGGCCGTTCGACACTCAGGCACCCAGGCACTCGGACCTCCCGGGCCGTTCGACACTCAGACACCCAGGCACTCAGCCACTCAGCCACTCGGACCCCGGGCCGTCCGCGCCCATGCGTCCGGGTCGCCCGGGGCTCAGGTCTCGCGCGCCGGCGACCCCGTAGGCACCACCCGGGACAGCACGTCGAACGTGTGCAGCAGCAGCTCCCGCTCTTCCGCGGCGATCTCCTCGACGGGGACGCCCGCGAGCTGCCGGCGGATCACCGTCGCGTACACCGAGCGGTACGCGGCCACGGTCAGCGCCGCCGCCAGCCGCGGCCCGTACGCGTCCGGCCCGGCGCCCTCGGCCTCCGCGAGCAGCCCGGCGAGCGTGGCCTCGAACTCCTCCAGCGCCTCACGTCCGCGCGCCAGCAGCGCCGGCGACTCCACCAGCACCCGCCACCAGTAGCTGTCCCACGCCCCCACCCCGGCGAGCGGGTGCCCCGATTCCAGCAGGTCGAGCGCGAGACCGTGCAGCGCCTCCAGGGGCGAGCACCCTTCGCCGCGCTCCCGTACGGCACGGGTGACCAGCTCCACGGCCTCGGGGACACGGTCGAGGAAGAGGTCCTCCTTGCGGGGGAAGTAGTTGAAGACGGTCATCGTCGAGACCTCGGCGGCGCGGGCGACCTCGGCGACCGTGACGTGGTCGAAGCCGCGCTCGACGAACAGCCGGGTCGCCTCGCCGGAGATCCGTTCGCGGGTCCGGATCTTCTTGAGTTCGCGCAGGGACAGCCCGCCGCCGTCCGTGGCCCCCCGCGCCCCGCCGCGCCGTGGGCTCTTCTCCGTACCGTCAGTCATGACCAAAATTTTAGCCGAAACAAATTTTTAGTGACTACACTCAAGCCCATGGACACGAAGCTGACCGGGGGAACCGACACCCGTCCGGACGTGGTGATCGCCGGAGCCGGACCGGTAGGACTGATGCTCGCTTGCGAACTCGCCCTGCGCCGGGTGCGCGTCGTCGTACTGGAGCGCCTGACCGCGCCGGACGAGACGATCAAGGCCGGGGCCGTCAACACGCCCAGCGCCGAAGCCTTTTATCGCCGCGGGCTGCTGCCCGCGCTCGCCGAGGTGCAGAAGGAGGCCCTGGGCCGGTTCAGCTCCTTCATGCGGCAGCGGCAGGCGGCCGGGGCGACGGCTGTACGCGCGGCACCGAAGTTCGCCGGGCACTTCGCGGGCCTCATGCTGAGCGCCGACCGCCTGGACGAGTCCGACCCGGACTTCCACCACGCGGGGCCGGCCGGTGACGTCGGGCTGGTACCGCAGCTGGCGCTGGAACGGCTGCTGGGCGAGCGCGCCGCGGAACTCGGGGTCGTGGTACGCCGCGGCGTGGAGTTGATCGGCTTCGAGACGGACGAGGGCGGGGACGGAGCCGGAGGCGGGGGCGGGGGTGGCGTGACCGTGCACGTACGTCCGGCTGTGGGAGCCGACGGTGTGGGTCATGCGGATGGTGCGAATAGTGCGGGTGATGTGGGCGGCGCGGACGGTACGGACGGCCGCGCAGCCTCCGCATCGATCCAGGCCGGCTGGCTGGTCGGCTGCGACGGCGGGCGCAGTACGGTCCGCCGGCTCGCCGGGTTCCCCTTCCCCGGCACCGCCCCGGAGATCACCGGCCACCAGGCGCTGGTGGAGATGACCGGCACCGAGAAGCTCGGCACGGGCTGGAACGAGACGGAGACCGGGATCTACGCCCACGGCCCGCTGCCCGGCCGCATCCTCACCGTCGAGTTCGACGGCCCGCCCGCCGACCGCGATGCCCCCATCACCCTGGAAGAGCTGCAGACCAGCCTGCGCAGGACCTCCGGGGTCGACGACGTCACGATCACCAAGGTGCTCACCGCCACCCGTTTCACCGACAACGCCCGCCAGGTGCCCGACTACCGCTCCGGACGCGTCCTGCTGGCCGGCGACGCGGCGCACGTGCACTCGCCGTTCGGCGGCCAGGGGCTGAACCTGGGCATCGGCGACGCGCTGAACCTGGGCTGGAAGCTGGCCGCGACGATTCACGGCCACGCTCCGGAAGGGCTGCTGGACACCTACACCGCCGAGCGGCACCCGATCGGCGCGTGGGTACTGGAGTGGACCCGCGCCCAGATCGCGCTGATGCGGCCGGAGCCGCACGCCCGCGCGCTGCGCGAGGTGGTCCGCGACCTGATCGGCACCGTCACCGGCACCACCTACTTCACCAAGAAGATCTCGGGCGTGTGGCAGGGCTACGACCTGCCCGGCGACCACCCCCTGACCGGCCGCAGCGCCCCCGACCTCGAACTGGCCGACGGCACCCGGCTCGGCGGCCACCTCCAGGACGGGCTGGGCGTGCTGCTGGTCCTCACCGACGACCCGGAGGCGGCCGGGCAGGCCGCGGAACACGCCGCCGGGTACGAGGGGCGGGTGCGCGTGGTGACGGGCCGCTGCCCGAGCCGTCCGGAGCTGGCCGGGCTGCTGGTGCGGCCGGACGGGGTCACGGCTTGGGCGGCGGGTACGGAGGGGCGGCGGGACGGGGAGGAGGTGGCGTCCGGGGGTGGCGCACCGGCCCGTACGGCTGCCCCCACGAACGGAACGGCGACCGCCACCCGTACGACAGAGGCCGCGACCCGCACGGCGGAGGCCGCGACCCGTAAGGCAGAGTCCGCGACCTGCTCGGTGGACGAACTGGCCGCTCTCGGCGACGCGTTGCGCCGGTGGTTCGGTGCTCCTGACGGAGCGGCCGGGTGACGGCCGCGGCTCCGGCCGGCCGCCTCTTACCAGGCCGGCCGGGGCCGCCCGCACCACCCACGGCACACGTCCCCCGCATCCGTCCCCCGCACCCGCGTACGCCACCCGCGTACGCCCGGATCCGTGCGGGCCGACTCCCGCAGACGCCACCGCGGCGCTAGCTTCGGACCATGACCGACAACGTGCCCGACTCCGTGCCGGGTTTCGCACAGGACACCGCCGCCGTGCGGGAGGCGACCGACCGACTGCTCGTCGACGTGGGCAAGTTGGACGACGAGGCGGTCGGTGAACCGTCACTGCTGCCCGACTGGACCCGCGGCCACCTGCTCGCCCATGTGGCGCGCAACGCCGACGCCCTGGTGAACCTGCTGACCTGGGCGCGTACCGGCGTCCGTACCCCGATGTACGCGAGCGCCGAGGCCCGGGACGCCGACATCGCCGAGGGCGCCGACCGGCCGCTCGCGGTGCACCTGGACGACCTGCGGTCCAGCGCCGAGCGCTTCGACGCAGCGGCCGCGGCGCTGCCGCCCGCCCGCCGCCGGTACGAGCTGGAGATGCGCAACGGTGTCCTGGAACGCGCCGACCGGCTGCCGTTCCGCCGGCTGGCCGAGGTCGAGCTGCACCGTATCGACCTGGGGGTCGGTTACGGCATCGAGCAGTTGCCGACGGCCTTCGTCGACGCCGAACTGGCTTTCCTGACGGGCAAGAAGTTCGCGGGGCACGTCGACGTACCGGCCGTGGAACTGCGTACCCCCGACGGGCGGCGGTGGCGGACCGGCCGTACGGAGCACACGGGCGTGGTCACGGAGGGCACCGGCGACGTCCCGTACCTGGTGGTGTCCGGATCCCCCACCGAACTGGTCGGCTGGCTCACCGGACGGGCCAAGGGCACCGGACTCGACACCCGGGGCGGGCCCCTTCCGGCCCTCCCCCCGCTTTAGGGTGGGGCCATGAGCTACACGGGAGCAGTGAAGGTCGGCGGTCCGGCCGACGTGCACGAGCTGGCCGACCTGATGATCTCCAAGGTCGCGGTCGGGCCGATGGACAACAACGCCTATCTGCTGCGCTGCCGCGCGACCGGCGAGCAGCTGCTGATCGACGCCGCGGCCGAGCCGCACACCCTGCTCAGCCTGATCGGTGACAGCGGTATCGCCTCCGTGGTGACCACCCATCAGCACGGTGACCACTGGGGTGCGCTGCGCGAGGTGGTGGACGCGACGGGCGCCCGTACGTACGCGGGCCGGTACGACGCCGACGGCATCCCCGTACCGACCGACGTGCCCGTCGAGGACGGCGACACCGTCACCGTCGGCCGGGTCGAACTGACCGCCCGCCACTTGGTGGGGCACACCCCCGGCAGCATCGCCCTGATCTACGACGACCCGCACGGGCATCCGCACGTCTTCACCGGCGACTGCCTCTTCCCGGGCGGCATCGGGAACACGTGGGGCGACCGGGAGCAGTTCACCAGCCTGCTCGACGACGTCTCGGCCAAGCTCTTCGACCGGCTGCCCGACGAGACCTGGGTCTACCCGGGGCACGGGTCGGACACCACGCTCGGCGCGGAGCGCCCGCACCTCGCCGAGTGGCGCGAACGCGGCTGGTGAGGGGCGGGGCGGCCGGCCGGTGACGGACCGGAGGACGTCTGCCCTCTGAACACGTCGGGATGGGCCGGCCGCCCGCCAGGACGGCCGGTCAGACGTCCACCGCGTCCTTGGTGTCTTCCTTCGTCCCGGCAGCCGCCGCCTGCGCGCGGTCCTGCTTCTTCGACGCCCGCAGACTGGTGACCGTCGTGACCGCCAGGACGGCGCAGATCACGCCGAGCGAGACCGGGATGCTGATCTCGGGGACGCTGACGCCCGACTCGTGGAGGGCGTGCAGCACCAGCTTGACGCCGATGAACCCGAGGATGATCGACAGCCCGTAGGACAGGTGCACCAGCTTCTTCAGCAGTCCGCCGATGAGGAAGTACAGCTGCCGCAGGCCCATCAGGGCGAACGCGTTGGCGGTGAAGACGATGTACGGGTCCTGGGTGAGGCCGAAGATCGCGGGGATCGAGTCCAGCGCGAACAGTACGTCGGTGGTGCCGATCGCCAGCATGACGATCAGCATCGGCGTCATCAGGCGCTTGCCGTTCTCGACGACGAAGAGCTTGGTGCCGTGGTACCGGTCGGTCGACGGGAACCGCTTCTCGACCGTCTTCAGGAACCGGTTCTCCTCGAACTCCTCGTCCTGCTCCCCGGCTCGCGCCTCCTTGATCAGCTTCCAGGCCGTCCAGATGAGGAACGCACCGAAGAGGTAGAACACCCACGAGAAGTTGGCGATGATCGCGGCGCCCGCGCCGATGAACCCGGCGCGCAGCACCAGGGCTATCAGCACACCGATCATCAGCACCCGCTGCTGGTAGACCGTCGGCACCGCGAACTTCGCCATGATCAGGACGAAGACGAAGAGGTTGTCGACGCTCAGCGACTTCTCGGTGATGTAGCCCGCGAAGAACTCACCGGCCGGCTGCCCGCCGCCGAAGACGAGCAGCCCCAGGCCGAAGAGCGCGGCGAGGGCGACCCAGACGGCGGTCCAGATACCGGCCTCCTTGATGGAGACCTCGTGCGGTTTACGGCCGCCGATGAAGAAATCGGCGGTGATCAGGGCGCACAGACCGACGATGGTCAGCACCCACAGATTCAGGGAAACGTCCACTGCTCCTCCGGCAGAGTCGTACGGCACTCACAGCGTCGTCGCTGCCGGAGGTCTCTTCCACCCGAGAGCGCTGTGCCGCGCTCCCCGAGATGGGCCGACGCCCCGGGATCTCGTCAGGGTGCGATCCGTGATGACGGGTACGTCGCGCAGGAATACTCCCCTCCGCACCATTAGAGTAAAGGAAAGGCAATGGATAGTAAAGAGATGGGTAAATGCGCTGGTCAGGCGGGGTACGTGGCGTGTAGTGCCGTAGTGCCCGGGGAGCTCGCGGGACTCAGTGCTCGCGGGTGCCGGTGTGCCCCTGGGACCGGCGGGCCTCGGCCAGGTCGCCCAGGACCTTGCGCAGCACCTGACTGCCGGCCGGCACGCGCGACGGCTCGTACGTCCAGGCGTGCCCGACCCAGGGGTCGGCGAGGTGGGCGTCCGGCACCGGCGTGATGCGCAGCAGGGAGCGCCACAGCGGGTCCAGGACCGGTCCGTACTCCCGTGCCTCGGCCCGGTCGGCGACCATCAGCAGGTGCACGCCGACCGACGGGCCCTCGTCCGCCAGGTAGCGGAGCTGGTTGACGGCGCGGTCGTCGAAGCCGTGCGGGAAGTCGTGGACGATCAGCAGCTGCTCGGCGGTGTCCAGGTCCGGCGGCAGGGCCTCCGCGGCCTGGTTGCGGACCGCCATCTGTACGAGGTCCACGCGCCGGGTCAGCTCGCCGAGCACCGCGGTCACGCCCTGCGCGCCGGTGGCCGGGGGCCTGCGGACGGCGCCCGTCTCCAGCAGCGGCGCCAGAGCGGGCGCCGCCGAACCGGCCGGGTCGATGACCTGGAGGGTGAGTTCGCCGGCCGGGTGGGCGGCCAGCAGGCGGGCGGCGAGCGCGACGGCCGTGTCCACCGCCCGGCGCCGCACCTCGGCCGCGTCGAGCGGTGCGCCGCCGTCCGGGCCGTCGCCGAGGAGCCCGTCGAACCCGTCGAACCCGTCGAGCCCGTCCCTGCCGAAGGTGCTCGCGAACGCGTCGTCGGCGTCCCCCGCACCGTCGAACGTCTGCGGCTGCCCGCTGTCGATCCACAGCCCCCGGTCCATCGGCAGCCGTACGAGCATGGGGATGCGCAGGTCCGGGCACTCCGGCAGGCGCAGATCACCGAGCCGTACCGCCGTCGGGTACTCCTCCGGGGGCCGGTAGCCCTGCCAGACCGGGCTGCTCCAGGCGGCGAACGCCGGGGGCAGGGCGGGCTCGACGACCTCGGCCTCGGCGGTGAGCTGGGCCAGGTCGCGGTCGAGGACCTCGCGGGCCTGGGCCGCGAGGCGGGCGTGCTTGTCGTGCGCGGCGGAGCGCGCGGCGTCGGCGGCCGCTCCGATGCGGTTACGGGGGTCGGCGTTGACGGCGTCCAGTTCCTTCGCCAGGCGGGACTGGGCGAAGTCCATGGCGCTGCGGTAGGCGGCGACGGTCCGCGCCAGGTCCTCGAACATGCCCCAGACCTGGTTGTAGAGCCGCTCTTCGGGGGTCCGTCCGGCGGCGTCACCGGCGACCGGGCCGGCGGGGCGCGCCTCACCGGACGCGGGCGCGGCGGGGGCGGGCGTGGCCGGTGCGGGACTGGCAGGGGCGTGTGTGGGACTGGCAGAGGCGTGTGTGGGGCTGGCAGGAGCGTGTGTGGGGCTGGCAGGAGCGTGTGTGGGCGTGGGGGCCGCGGAGGTGTCCGGGCGCGGCTGCGGGGGCGTGGAGCGGCGCTTCGGGTGCCGGTAGTCGATGGGGCCGCTGCCCTCGGAGGGGGTACGGGGCTGGGACTCAGGAGCGGCGTTCTGGCGGCCGGCGACCGGGTGGGCAGCGTCCGGACGGGCGGCAACCGGGTGGGTGGCATCCGGATGAGCGGCGTCCGGATGAGCGGCGTCCGGATGAGCGGCGTCCGGATGAGCGGCGTCCGGATGAGCGGCGTCCGGGGCCGTGGCCCGGCCGGAGGCGGGCGTCCCAGCGGGGCCGGCCGGCGCGGGGCGGCCGGCTGCCGCGGGGCGGTCCGTCGGCGCGGCACGGTCGGCTGCCGCGGCGGGGACCGGTACCGAGCGCGCGTGGCCGCTGCGTACCGCTTCCTGGATCTCCGAGGCCAGTTCGGCGGCCTGCGGCAGGCCCTGGTCCTGGAGGAGCGCCGGGAGCCCGCCCGCGTACCCCTGCCCCACGGCCCGCACCTTCCAGGCGCCCTGCCTGCGGTACAGCTCCACCGCGACGACGGCGGTCTCCGCGTCGAGGTCCACGAGCGTGTAGGTGGCGAGCTCCGTGCCGTCCAGGCCCGTCACGGCGACGAACGGTGCCGCCGCCGCGCCGAAGGCCGCCGGACCGCCGATGCCGACGGGCAGCGCGAGCAGCACGCTCGCGCGGTGCACGGCGGCGGGCAGGGCGTCCAGGTCGAGCGCGATCCGGTGTTCGGCGGCGGCCTGCCGGGGCACCTCGACGCCGTCACGGCGTGGCGCGCCGGGATGGGCGACCGCTTCGGCACCCGCGAGGCTGCCCTGTTCGCCGGCGAGCGTCACCCCCGCGACGACCGGCCCGCCCGCCGCGATCCTGATCTCCAAACGGGTCCGGTCCAGTGGGTGGTTCTGCCCGCGGACAAGCTCGGCCGTCATCGTCGTTCCCCCGAAGTGTGGTGCGCCCCGTGCTCGCCGACGGGACCTGGTGCGTGCTTACAGGTACGGCAGGATCGCCGGGACGACGTCCTTGAACGTACGGCCGTTGGACGGTTCGCCGATCGCGGTCATCTGCCAGCCGTTGCCGGAACGGTGCACCTTGCTCATGATCTGCGCGGTGTAGTCACCGCCGCCGGTGAGGGTGTAGCGGGCGAGTTCCTGGCCGGTGGTCTCGTCGACCAGCCGGCAGAAGGCGTCCTGCACCTCGGCGAAGGTCTGCCCGGTGAAGGAGTTCACCGTGAAGACGATCTGGTCGATGTGCACCGGCACCCGCGACAGGTCGACGAGGATCGCCTCGTCGTCCCCGCCCTGCCCCGCGCCGCCGACCACGTTGTCGCCGGTGTGCCGCACCGAGCCGTCGTCGCTGATCAGGTGCTGGAAGAAGACGACGTCCATGGGCTGCTTGTCGGCGAACAGCACCGCCGAGGCGTCGAGGTCGATCTCCCGGGTGCGCGATCCGAACAGGCCGCGGCGGGGCGCCGAACGCCAGCCCAGTCCCATCCGTACCGCGGTCAGCGTCCCCCCGTCGGACTTCGCCAGGCTGATGCCCTGCCCCTTGGACAAGTTGACCGACACGTGCCGTCCCCTCTCGCTCTGTTCTCCCCGTTGCCGCCTCCCCGACGGCCTCCCCCGACCCTATGCACGGCCCGCCCCCGGCACGCACCCGCCCCACGCTTTGTGGCGTTCCTGCAACACATCCGGACCGCGAAGCCCCCGGCGCACGCCGGCGGCCACACCCCCGTACGCCGGGGCGACCGCCACGCTCCCCGTACCCCTCCCTGTACGGCCGCCCCGGCGACGTGCCCCGTACGGCCACCCCGGTCACACGCTCCGTACGACCGGGACGATCATGCTCTCCGTACGACCGGACGGTCACGCTCCTCGTACGACCACGGGCCCGCCGCGGTCGCGTCTTCTCCTCCTCCCCCGTCAGCGCAGCCCCGCCTCCTTCATCTGACGCAGTTCCTTCTTCAGTTCGCCGACCTCGTCGCGCAGCCGGGCGGCCACCTCGAACTGCAACTCCGCGGCGGCGGCCCGCATCCGGTCGGTCATCTCCTCGATGAGCTCGGCCAGTTCCGCGGCGGGCCGGTCGGTGGGCGTGCCGCCCTTCGCGGCCTTGCCCTTGGCCGCCTTGCCGCCCAGCGCGGGCACCGGCGCCTTGCCCTTGGCGTCCTTGCCCTCGGCCCCCTTGCGGTAGCCCGTGCCCAGCAGCTCCTGGGTGTCGATCTCCTCGCGTGCGAGCGTGGCGACGATGTCGCCGATCTTCTTGCGGAGGGGCTGCGGGTCGATGCCCTTCTCCTTGTTGTACGCGAGCTGCTTCTCCCGGCGGCGGTTGGTCTCGTCGATGGCCCTCCGCATCGCCGGAGTGATCTTGTCCGCGTACATGTGGACCTGCCCCGAGACGTTCCGGGCGGCCCGGCCGATGGTCTGGATCAGCGACGTGCCCGAGCGGAGGAAGCCCTCCTTGTCGGCGTCCAGGATCGCCACCAGCGACACCTCGGGCAGGTCGAGGCCCTCCCGCAGCAGGTTGATGCCGACCAGCACGTCGTACTCGCCGGCCCGCAGCTCCCGCAGCAGCTCCACGCGGCGCAGGGTGTCCACGTCGCTGTGCAGATAGCGGACCTGGATGCCCAGCTCGACGAAGTAGTCCGTGAGGTCCTCGGCCATCTTCTTGGTGAGGGTGGTGACCAGGACCCGCTCGTCCTTCTCCGTACGCGTACGGATCTCGTGCACCAGGTCGTCGATCTGGCCCTCGGTGGACTTGACGATCACCTCGGGGTCGACCAGGCCCGTCGGGCGGATGATCTGCTCCACGTACCCGTCGGAACGGGAGAGCTCGTACGAGCCGGGCGTCGCCGACAGGTAGACGGTCTGGCCGACGCGCTCCAGGAACTCCTCCCACTTCAGCGGCCGGTTGTCGAGGGCGGAGGGCAGCCGGAAGCCGTGCTCGACCAGGGTGCGCTTGCGGGAGGCGTCGCCCTCGTACATCGCGCCGATCTGCGGCACGGTGACGTGCGACTCGTCGATGACCAGGAGGAAGTCGTCCGGGAAGTAGTCCAGGAGGGTGTTCGGCGCGGTGCCGGGGGCGCGGTCGTCCATGTGCATCGAGTAGTTCTCGATGCCGGAGCACGAGCCGACCTGGCGCATCATCTCGATGTCGTAGGTCGTGCGCATCCGCAGCCGCTGGGCCTCCAGGTGCTTGCCCTGCTTCTCCATCGTGGCGAGACTCTCGGCCAGCTCCGCCTCGATGCCGGCGATGGCCTTCTCCATGCGCTCCGGGCCGGCGACGTAGTGGCTGGCCGGGAAGACGTACAGCTGCTGGTCCTCGCTGATGACCTCGCCGGTCAGCGGGTGGAGGGTGGAGAGCGCCTCGATCTCGTCACCGAACATCTCGATGCGGACGGCCAGCTCCTCGTAGACCGGGAAGATCTCGATGGTGTCGCCGCGGACGCGGAACGTGCCCCGGGTGAAGGCCATGTCGTTGCGGGTGTACTGGATGTCGACGAAGCGGCGCAGCAGCTGGTCGCGGTCGATCTCGTCACCGACCTTGAGCGGCACCATGCGGTCCACGTACTCCTGGGGCGTACCCAGGCCGTAGATGCAGGAGACCGAGGCGACCACGACCACGTCACGCCGGGTGAGCAGGGAGTTCGTCGCGGAGTGGCGCAGCCGTTCGACCTCCTCGTTGATCGAGGAGTCCTTCTCGATGTAGGTGTCCGACTGCGGGACGTACGCCTCGGGCTGGTAGTAGTCGTAGTACGAGACGAAGTACTCGACGGCGTTGTTGGGCAGCAGCTCCCGGAACTCGTTGGCGAGCTGTGCCGCGAGGGTCTTGTTGGGCGCCATGACGAGGGTCGGCCGCTGCAGCTTCTCGATCATCCACGCGGTGGTCGCCGACTTGCCGGTACCGGTCGCGCCGAGCAGGACGACGTCCTTCTCCCCACCGCTGACGCGCTGCGCCAGCTCGGCGATGGCCGCCGGCTGGTCGCCGCTGGGCTGATACGGGCTGACGACCTCGAAAGGTGCCACCGTGCGTTCGATCTTGGATACGGGCCGCATGGAACCAACCGTACGACTCCCCACTGACAACCGGCCGTAAAACGCTCCGACCAGCGGTTCCGCCGGCAGTTACGGCGGGGCGGCGGGTGGGGGACGTGCGGGGCAGGGGACGGCGCGGGGCGGCCGTAGGTACAGAACCGGCCAGCGGGGCCGGGCGGGCCGTTTTCCCGGCTTCCGGGCGTGGAGGCCGGGACTCCGCACCCCGCGCCGAGTCCGGCACGTACGGACGTTGAGTGCGGTGTGAGCAGCGCACGCGACCGGAGCGTTCAAACACAGGGCACAGGACACTTCTCGTTCCCTTTCTGTCCATCAGACGCCTGTCTTCCGGTACACCCCGGCTGCGACTCTCGGCGCGTCCCCATGTCGTCACTAGGAGTTCGTATGCGCATCCGTCCTGTCGCCGCTGTCGCCACCGCCGCCGGGGTGCTCATGGGCCTGGCCGCGTCCCTGCTCCCCGCCACCGGCGCCCAGGCCGCCGACAGCCACCCCAGAGGGGTGACGACCGTCGCCCACCGGGGCGCCTCCGCCTACGCGCCCGAGAACACCCTCGCCGCCGTCGACGCGGCGGCCGACCTGGGGTTCGCGTGGGTGGAGAACGACGTCCAGCGCACCAAGGACGGCGAGCTGGTCGTCCTGCACGACACCTCGCTCGCCCGGACGACCGACGTGGAGCAGGTCTTCCCCGGCCGGGCACCCTGGAACGTCGCCGATTTCACGCTCAAGGAAATCGAGCAGTTGGACGCCGGCAGCTGGTTCGGCCCGAAGTTCGCCGGCGAGCGTGTCCCGACGCTGGAGGACTACATGGACGCGGTCGAGGACAACGGCCAGAAGTTGCTGCTGGAGATCAAGTCGCCCGAGCTCTACCCCGGCATCGAGCGGCAGATCCTCAAGGAGCTGCGCGCGGAGGGCTGGCTGGACCGCCACCACGTCAAGCACCGGCTGATCGTGCAGAGCTTCAGCGCCGACTCGGTGAAGAAGGTCCACGGTCTGCGCCGCGACGTCAAGACCGGCTTCCTCGGGACACCCGCCGTCGCCGAACTCCCCACGTACGCGGCTTTCGCCGACCAGATCAACCCCCAGTACAAGTCGATCGACGCCGGGTACGTCGCGTCCGTGCACAAGACCAAGGGCCCGCACGGCCGGCCGCTGGAGGTCTTCACCTGGACCATCGACGACGCCGCCAACGCGGTCAAGGCCGCCGGGCAGGGCGTGAACGGCATCATCAGCAACAAGCCGGACGTCGTCCGCGACGCCCTGGAGGGCGCCGGCCGCTAGGACGGAAGAGAGCGGCGGGCATCGGAACCGGTGCGTGCGACGCCCCCTGGACTCGGTTCCGGGGGCGTTGTCAGTGGCAGGCCATAGGCTGATGCCGTGATGAACGCAGAGCGTGAGCAGCGTGATCAGCGGGCCGGTCCGGACGAGCCGGCCGCGCGCGGCGAAGCACGCGGGCGGCCGGAGCCGAAGGAGCCGCGCGACTGGGCCTGGCGCGTGCTGGACACGCCCATCGGCCCCCTGCTGCTCGCGGCGACCCGAGAAGGCCTGGCGCTGGTCGGCTTCCACGCCGACGAGCGGACCACCCACCGCACGCTGAACCGCCTCCGGCAGGCGTTCGGCCGGGATCCGCTCCCGGAGATATCCCACCTGACCACGGCCTCCGACGAGCTGGCCCGGTATTTCGACGGCGGCCTGCGGGCCTTCACCGTCCCTCTGGACTGGTCGCTGTCCTCGGGCTTCAACGAGCGGGTGCTGCGCGTGCTGGCCGCCCATGTCGCGTACGGCACGGTGGTGGGTTATCAGGATCTGGCCGACCGGGTCGGTGAGCCGGGAGCCGCCCGCGCGGTGGGCGCCGCCATGGGCTCCAACCCGCTTCCGGTCGTCGTGCCGTGCCACCGGGTGGTGTCCAGTGACGGCGGCATCGGCGGTTTCGGCGGTGGCCTGGAGACCAAGCGCCAACTGCTGGCCCTGGAGGGCGTCCTTCCGCAGCCGCTGTTCTGACCCCGGCCCGTGCCCGCCTCCGGCACGTCTCCCCCCTCCACCGGTCCCTCTGAAGGAAGACGCCACCAGCCATGTCCCGTCAGATCGCCCTGCTCCGCGGCATCAACGTCGGCGGCAACAAGAGATTCCCCATGGCGCGGCAGCGCGAGCTGTTCGCATCGCTGGGCCACACGGACGTGACGGTCCTCCTTCAGACCGGCAACATCGTCTTCGCCGACCCGGGCACGCCGCCCGAGGAGACCGCGCGCCGCATCGAGGCCCGGATCGCCGAGGACCTGGGCTTCAGCGTCCCCGTGCTGGTCCGGACGCGCGACGAGCTGGCCGCCACGGTCGCGGCCAATCCCTTCCCGGAGGCGGTGGCGGAGCCGAAGACCCTGCATGTGACGTTTCTGTCCGGTGCCCCCGCCGACCCGGCCCCGCTGGCGGCCCTGGATCGCGACACGTACGTGCCGGACCGGCTCCGGCTGATCGGCCGCGACCTGTACCTGTGGTGCCCGAACGGAATCGGCCGCTCCAAACTCGCCGAAGCCGTCTCCCGCGCCCGGCTCGGCGTGACGGCCACGGCCCGCAACTGGAACACGGTGACCAAGCTGCTGGCCCTGGCCGACGCCTGACGCGGTACCGAGGGGAGGGGGGTGCCAGACGACAGCGTGGTCAGTGGAGCGAGGTGTCGGCCGGTCCCGTCGCGAAGCGGGTGAACCGTACCCGCAGGCCGGCCCGCTGCGGCGAGCAGCAGAAGGGCCCCGCGTACGCCGTCGCCTCCGGGTCCAGCGGCGCCAGCCGCACCAGGCGCCACGGCTCCTGCTCGCGCCGCGCCCGTACGGTCAGCGCGTCACCGCTGCGGCTCACGCGCACCGTGACCTCGCGTCCCGCCCACGTCGGTACGGGCGCCAGCGACCAGTCCGACCACTCCCGGGTGACCACCGCACCGAGCTGCGGCGCTCCGTCGCTCATCTCCACCCCTGCCTTGACCCAGGTGCGGTCGTCCACCCGCACCATCGCCCCGGCCTGGTCGTACAGTGCGTCGAACGCGGCGATGAAGGACACCTCGACGGCCGAGTCCACGGGAAAGGCCGTGAGCAGCGCGTGGCCGGTGTCCCGGACGAAGCCGTAACTGGTGTGCCGCCAGAAGTCACTGCCCTCGGCGGTCGTGACGACCAGCGGCCCGCCGTCCGGGGCTCCGGGATCGCGGACCGCCTCCGGCGGCGGGTTCAGCCACTGCGCCGCGTCCGTGTCCCAGCCGATGTCCTCCATGCGCAGCGCCCCTTCCGGATTCCCGCACGTCGTGGTCATCGGCCCACGCTAACCGGCGCCGTCGTCCTCGGGGCGCGGCCGGGTCCGTGCGGTCAGCCGGGTCCAGCCGGTCAGCCGTGGCCGTTCCAGGCCGGGCGGTTCGGGTCGTCCGTCTTCACGACGACGTCAGCGGCCTCCTCGGGCCGTACCTCGTCCTCGTACCGTGCGAAGGCGGGCAGCGTCCACCGCTCGTCCTGCGGGGTGCGGCGGGCCAGCGCGGCGGACGACAGCTTCAGGTGGACCGACAGGTCGAACGGGAACCAGTGCCCGAACAGCAGCGGGCCGTGCAGCAGCAGCACGCCTCCCGGCGGCAGTTCGGTGTACGGGCTGCGCGTGGCCCGGTCCGTCCGGGGATCCCACAGGTCCGGCAGCACCCGGCCCGTACCGCCAGGATCGAGCGGCGTGAACACCTCGCGCCAGAGGGCCTGCCGGTCGAACCACGCGTCGTAGTACGCGTCGGGGTCCTCCTTGCCGTACTCCAGGCGAAGGGAGGCGGGGCGCAGGAATCCGTCGGCCGCGACGGCGTGCACGGGCCTGCCGCGCAGCCGCAGCGCTTCGGCGAGCAGCTCGGCGGCCTCCGCCGTACGGGCCGCCGGCGCTCCGTCGACGGCGACGCGCAGCCACGGACTGCCGTCCGCCGACGCCGTCGCGTTGATGCGCTCGGCGAGCGCGTCCGTCAGCCGGTCCCAGGTGATCGCTTCGAGCCGCACCTCTTCATTCTGCCGGGCGCGCCGGACGGACGGGCACACCGGCTAGGGTGGCCGGTCGGGCCAGGGGTGAAGGGTGAGGCGTGTGGGGGAAACGGACGCGGACGGGCAGAGGTGGCTGCGGGTTCCGGTCGGCCCGGAGGCGGCGCAGTGGTCCACCCGGGCCGGAGCCGCGCGCGTCCTGTTCGTGGTGCACAACGTCACCTCCGCCACCCGGCTCCTGGACGTGCTGCCCCTGTTCGACGCCGACCCGCGCGTCCAGTGCCTGGCCACGTGTACCGGTTCCTCCCCGTTCCTGCACGGCGTACCCGAACTGCTGGCGGAAGCCGGGCTGCCCGTACTGCCCTGGGAACAGGCCGTGAAGACTCCGGTGGACCTGGCGGTCAGCGCCAGCTACGGCGGCGAACTCCACCGCGTAAAAGGCAAGTTGGCTGTTCTCTCGCACGGTATTGGCTACAATAAGAGGCTTCCTACACCGGACACCGGACACCGGACACCGGACACCGGACACCGGACACCGGACACCGGACACCGGACACCGGGGGCCGGGGCGGGGTGCCGTGCGGGCGCCGGTCTTCGGGCTCTCACCGGAGTGGCTGCTGCGGGACGGCGAGCCCCTCGCGACGGCGACCGTACTGTCCCACCCGGAGCAGCTCGACCGTCTCCGCCAAGCCTGTCCGCCCGCCGCCCGCACCGCCGTACTCGCCGGTGACCCGTGCTTCGACCGCCTACTGGCCGCACTCCCCCACCGCGACAGTTTCCGCCGTGCGCTCGGCGTGTCCGCGGGCGCGCGCCTCGTCGTCGTCAACTCCACCTGGGGCCCCCGTTCACTGTTCGGTGACGCCGACGACGTCCTCCCCTGGCTCCTGGAGAGCCTCGTCCGCGAACTGCCCGTCGATTCCTACCGCCGCTGCGCCGTCCTGCATCCGAACATCTGGCACGGACACGGCCCCGGGCAGGTGCGCGCCTGGCTGCGCCACGCCGAGCAGGCCGGACTGACCGTCGTACCTCCGCTCGGCCCGTGGCGGCAGGTGCTGGCCGCCGCCGACGCCGTCATCGGCGATCACGGCAGCGTGACGTACTACGCGGCCGCCATCGGTACGCCCGTACTGCTCGGCGCGTTCCCCCAGGACGATCTCGACCCGGCGTCACCCGTCGCCGAACTGGGCCGGACGGCTCCCCGGCTGCGCCCGTACGCACCCCTCCTCCCCCAGCTCGACGAGCTGCTGGCCGGCCACCACCCCGACCGGTACGCCCAGCTCGCCGCCCTGGCCAGTTCCGCTCCGGGCGCCTCGGCCGCCCTGCTCCGGCGCACGTTCTACGACCTCATGGGCCTCACCGAGCCCCGGTCACCGGCCTTCCTGCCGCGGCTGCCCGACCCCGCGCGCGGCGACCAGTCCTCCGACATCCCGCCCGCGGCTCCGCGCCTGACACCGCTCCGCGTCCTGACCCACCTGCACGACCACCGCCCCGCCGCCCTCCCCGAAATAACCGTCACCCGCTACGCGGACGGCCCCGGCACGGTGGCGTGGCCGGCCCTGGATCCGGACGCGACCCAGGACCCGCCGCAGAGCCCGCATCCGCTCCAAGACCCGGCCGGGGCACCCCTCACCGGGCGCTCCGCACCCCAGGCCACAGCCCACACCGCCGTCCCCGAGGACGTCCCCGACGCGTCCCGGCTGGCCCTCGCCGACCTGGTGCTCCACGGCTCCCGGCCCGAGCCCGAGCCCGAGGCGTGGACGCGGGAGACCATGCGCCGGTACCGGCACTGCGCCATGGCGGCGTGCGTCACCGCGCCGGACACCTGCCTCGTACGCCTCCCGGACGGCCGCCTCGTCACCCTCACCGCGGTGCCCGGCCCGGACGGCCGCCGCGACCTGTGCGATCCGGCTGTCTACGCCTCGGCTCTCCACGCCTGGTACGAGCGCGGCAGGCCCGTCGAGAAGCTCCTCGACGGCCTGGTCGTGGTGACGGGCGACGCCGACCACCACCTCCAGGTGACGATCACTCCTGCCCGCTGACCTCTCCGCGCGGTATCGCCTCCCTACGGGCGGCCGTCACCCGGTCGAGTCGGGCCCGTACGGCGCCGGTCCTGGGTGATCCCGTCCTTTCGTGGCAGTCGAGCGCTGTGCGCAGATGCCGTATCTCACCCGCCGTGTCCCCGGTCCGGGCGGCCCGGTCGGCGCGCAGTTCCGCGAGGTCGGCCTGCTGGACGACCGAGCCTTCCGCCGCCATGACCGACGCGGCCCGGCCGAGCGGTTCACCGGCCTCCTCGGCGCGCCCGGCGTCGAGCAGGGTCCGTCCGAGGCTCATCAGCACCCGGGCTTCGTTGTACGGGTCGGGCAGCGCGCGTATCAGCTCCCGCGCGTGCAGCAGTTGCCCGATCGCCTCGTCATGGCGGCCCATACCCTGGAGCGACCGTCCGAGGTGGTGTTCGAGCAGGGCCAGCGCACGCGGGTCGCCGACCTGCCGGGCCAGGCTCCTGGCCGACCGGAAGCACTCGGCGGCATCACTCCACCGTTCCTGTTTCAGCTGCAGCAGCCCCAGGGACTCCACCGCCGTCGCCTGACCCCGTACGTGCCCGGCGCGCCGGTCGGCGGCAGCGGCCCTCTCGAACTGTTCGCGCGCCTGCCTGTACTCCGCCAGTCCGAGGTAGGCGAAGCCGAGCTGGGCGCGCATCCGCCCCTCGGCTTCGGGGCACTCCTCCGCACACCGGACGGCGGCCTCGACGCCGAGCCGGTGGGTGGAGATCCACTGCTGGTGGAAGCCGAGCCGCAGGTGCAGCCCCCACATCGCCTCGCACAACTGCCATGTCAGGTCGTCGAGTCCGTGGTCCGCCGCGGCCCGTACCGCCTCGGTCAGGTTCTCCCGCTCGTCCCGCAGCCAGGCCAGGGCACTGAGGCCGTCCGTATAGGCCGCGGGCCGGCCCGCCAGCCGGGTGTAGGCGGGCCCCAGATGCCAGCGGCCCGGCAGCACACACGCGTCGGCGGCGGCCGCGGCGCGCACGTACCAGAGCAGCGTCCGGCGGACGGCCGCAGCGGCTCCCGCGATGCCATCCTGCGTCAGCGCGCGCCGTTCCGCGTACTGCCGCCAGAGGTCGTGAAACCGGTAACGCGCCTGGCCGGGGCCCTTGTCCGGGTTGTCGGGCGCGGCTCGTACGGTCTCCTCCTCACCGGTCGCGTCCTCCAGCAGCGCGGTTCGTGCCGCCCCTTCCCCTCCGGTCGCGATCTCCAGCAGCCGTGCGCCGGCCAGTTCGGCGAGCAGGGTGCTCGCCGTGTCCTCGGACGTGCCCGCCGCGGCTGCGGCGGCGCCCGGCGTCACGTGCCGCCACGGACGCAGGCTCGCCAGCCGGAACAGCCGGGCCGTAGCCTCCGAGAGGTGCCCGTACGCGGCGTCCATCGCCGCGCGGTTGCCGTCGTGTCCCCTGTCGTCCTCGCGGCTCGTGTCCATCTCACGCTCCAGCCGTTCCCAGTCCGGTTGCTGCCTGCCTGCGGCACGCGCCCCGATCGCGCACAGGGCCAGCGGCATCCCGCCGCACCGTCGCGCCACCGCCTCGACTCCCGGGCCCGTACCGCCCAGGCGGGCGAGCAGCCCCACCGCGTCGGGGGTGCGCAGCGGTCCGAGCCGTATGGTGTGCGCGCCGTACTCGATCACCAGGCGGCTCAGGTCGGTCCGGCTGGTCACGATGGCCAGGGAGGCCGGGGACGCGGCCAGCAACGGCCGTACCTGTGCGGCCGAGTGCGCGTCGTCCAGCACCGTGAGGATGCGCCGTCCCGCCGTCACGCTGCGGAACGTGCTTTCCTGGGCGTCCGGTTCCGCCGGCAGCCAGTCCCGGTGGACACCGAGGTCGCGCAGGAAGCGCAGCAGCACTTCGGACGGCCCGGCCGCCGTCGCCGCGGACGCCCCGCGCAGGTCCGCGTACAGCTCGCCCTCTCCGAAGCGCCCGCGCAGCGCGGCGGCCAGGCGGAGGGCGGTGGCCGTCTTGCCCACACCTCCGGGGCCCCACAGGACGACCACGAGCGGCGCTCCGGCATCTCCCGCACCGTCGGCGCCGCCGGTCGGCAGCGCTTCGTCCAATAAGCGCGTCACCTCGGCCAGTACGGCGTCACGGTCGACGAAATGGCGGGTGACCGGGGGCAGCGTACGGGGCACCGGGGCGCCCGGCACGATCGCCGGCGCGGCCTCCCGGATCGTCAGCGTGCCGATGCTCCGGGCCTGGACGGCGGTCCCGTACACCGTCCCGCTGATGTCGTTGCGCACACCGACGGCCGTCCCGCCGGGCGCGGCCGGTTCAGCGGCGACCACATCGGCGGCCGTCACGCCGGAAGCGACCTCATCGGAGGCTGCCGCATCCGAGGCGGCCATGTCGGCGGAAGGGCTGGGACCGCCGGGCCCCGGGTCAGCCACGAGCCGGGCCTTCCCCGAACCGGCTGCTCCGGGCGTCCAGGTTGTTGACCACTCCGGCCTGGATGGTGGTCGCGTTGTGCACCCCGCCGCTGATGGTGTTGTGCACCTCTCTCACCTCGACTCTTGCGCCCTCTTCCGGCCGCAGCTCCGCCAGCAGCCGCCGCAGCTCCTCGGCCGCCTCCGGGTCGTCGCGCAGGGCCCTTCGCAGCCGCACCCGCCACTCGGCCGCCACGTCGGCCGCGCCGTCCTCGTCGCCGTTGCGCTGCGCGGCCACCAGCTCCGTACGCGACACCTCCAGCTCCCCTTCGAGAGCTTCCTCCTCGCCGCCGTCCCGGCGCCGCGCGAAGAAGGCCGCCACCCGCTGCCGCGCCTGCGTCCACCCTTCGGTCACCATCTGCTGCACCAGCGCCGACGCTCCCGTCGCCGCGAGTGTCGCCAACTCCGCGTCCATCGGTCCCCCTTGCTCCTGCCGTACGGGATGTACGGTCGTACGTCGCTGCCACGGTAGGGGACGGCATCCCCCTCATGCCCGGGCCGGGCGGAGCCACCGACAGTTCGTGTGCGCCCCTCCGACTCCTTGCTCCATCACGCTACTTGACGTCACTGACAGTCACTGCCCGCCGCTCCGCACATCACTCCGAAAGGAGTCGTCGGGCGAGGGCCAGCGGCGTGGTGGCCGGGCCGGACGAGGTGACGCTGGTGCGGTGGCCGGCACGGCGTTCGACGGACGCGGTGCCGGTCCCGGATTCGAGGGCGGGGGCGTAACCGGCGCCACGGAGCGCTTCGAGCGTCGCGGCGGGCGGCTGGGCGCTGACCAGGACCGTGGGGGCGACGGCACGCAGGGCGAGGCCCTGGAGGGCGCGGTGGGCGGCGAGTTCGCGGATCAGCGCCTCGTCGTCGGAGCGGATGCAGCAGGCGGTGGGCAGTACGCGCATCCGGCCGTGGGCACGGGCCGCGTCCTGGACCAGGTAGGTCAGCGGTTGCGGCAGGGGGCCCGTCGCCGACACCTCGGCCAGCGCGGCGAGCAGGTCCGCGGCGTCGTGGCCGGAGTCGAGGGCCCGTCGTACGGAAGCGGGGGTGAACCGCCAGGTCACGGCGTGGCCTTCGGATTCGCGCTCGGCGGCGGAGGACAGCAGGCCGGCGAGGTCCGCCGACGGAGGTCCCGGCACGACGGCCGTCAGGTCCGCCTGGAAGTGGGCCTGTTCGACCGGTGGCGGCAGGAGCTCCCGGAGGGCGGCGCCGAGCACTTCAGGGTCCGCCGGGGACGCCGCGAGCAGAGCACGGCCCAGCGGTGTCAGCGCACCATGGGCGATGAGCCCGAGGAAGGCGGCCTCGTCGAGGATGTGGGCGGCACGGTCCTCGGCCAGCGGCTCGCCGACGACGGCCAGCGGCCGGTGCCAGGCCGCTGCCTCCAGGAGGGCGGACAGATCCGGGCGGTGATCCGGATTCCCGGACGACTGGGACGGGAGGGGCGGGACGGGTGCGAGGGACGCAAGAGCCGCGCCCTCGGCGAGCCGGGAGGGCTGCGCACCGGCCGGGGTGCCGGCCAGCGCTTTGAGGAGCGCATGGCGCAGGGCGGGGGCGTGCCGGTCCTCGCCGCGCACCAGGGCGGTGGGGGTCTCACCGAAGGGGCTGTAGGTGGGGATGGCCCAGAGGGCGGTCCAGGCGGTGAGGACCGGGGCCAGCCGCTCGCCGGGCATCCTCGCCAGCCACGCGTCGTACGCCCCGGTGGGCACTGCCGTGATGCCGGCGGGAGTCCGCGTCAGGGCGATGAGGTCGGCGGCGAGCACGAGGTCGAGCAGGAGGCGCGTACGGGCCTCGGTCGTCCCCGCCGCCTTGGCCAGGCGCTTGATCTCGCGGACGGCCAGGCCACCGGTCTTGCGGAGGGCCGCCGGCTGGACGGCGAGCGCGGCGAGCAGCCGGTCCAGGGTGGCGGCGAGGGCCGACGCGGCGGCTTGGGACTCGTCCCGGAGGGCGGTCGCACCGGAGGTGCCCGTCCCGGGAGCGGAGGTTCCCGTGAGGGCCGGGAGGTGTGGGGCGACGGGAGTGAAATTCCCCAGGTCGTGGGCGGCCAGAAGCTGTGGCGTACGCGGCGGGACGACGATGGCGCCGTCCTCGGTCGGTGCGGCGAGCCCGTCCGCGTAGAGGCGTTCCAGGGCGGCGGTGACGGCGTCGCGGGCAGGTCCGGGAGCGGCGGCGCCGAGGGCCCGGAAGGCGTCGTCCGCCGGGACCGGTTCGGTGGCCAGGTCCGGGAACGACAGCCGGTGCGCCATCAGCGACTGGTAACCGGCTCCGGCGGTGGGGGCCGCGGGTACGGGGGCGGCGCCGCGGGCCAGCTCCTGGCTGATACGGGCGGTGGCGGCGAGCAGGTGCAGGCGGGGGTGGTCGAGATGCAGGACCGTGTGGTGGAGGGTTTCGTACGACCACAGGGCGCCGGCCAGCTCGCGGAGCCGGGTGGGCGCGGGCCTGCGGGACAGCGCTTCCGCATGGCGGGAGAGCAGGGCGGCCAGCTCTTCGGGAGTGCGCTGTGCGAGGGATCGGGTGAGTGTGTCGAGACCTTCCACGGCCCCGAGGTTAGTCATGGGCCGAGCAGCGCGCCGAGGGCCCCTACGGGGTCGGCGTCGGCGCGGCCGGTGGGCCACCAGTCCTCGGTGCCCGGATCGGATTCGTACGGATACCAGCGGTTGTCGTGGCCGAAGCGCAGCTGGAGGCCGCGGGCGGGGTCGGTGAGGTGGTTGTGGCGGGGCCGGAGGGCGGGGAGGCCGGCGGCGATCAGGGCGCTGCGGGCGCGGTCGAAGTCGCCGGCCGGCGGGTTCCAGGTGGTGTCGAGCAGTGCCAGTCCTTCGAGGCCGCCCTGGCGCCAGGCGGCGACGGCGCGCGCCACGTCCGTGACGGTACGGCCGGTGGCCGCGGCGAGGTCACGGTAGAGGGCGCGGGTGGTGGAGGTCAGCCCGGCGGTGGGATGGGCGGTGGCGGCCAGCCGGATGCCGTCCTGCCAGGGCGTGAGGGCGGGGAAAGGGGACCGGCCGGACGCCTGCGGGAGGCTCGGCCCGGCCTCGTTCGCCAGTGGTGAGCGGGGGCCGGCGGCCGACGCCTCCGGGGCGGCGGCCTGGAGGGCACTCAGATAGGCGTGCGCTCGGGCGGTGGCGTCGGTGGCGAGGAATTCGAGGGCGCCCGCGTCCAGCGGAAGACCGTCGGCCTCCGGCAGGGCATGGGTGTGCCCGGGCTGCGGCGGCAGAGGCATGGGGGGCGGAAGAGGCGGCAGCAGCCGGTCGGCCAGGGCGGCACGGGCGAGTACGCCACGGGGCGACCGGGATGCCCCAGCCGGCCCCGGCGAGGCGGAAGGCAACACGTACTCCGCCTCCGCGCCCCGGGACGGCTCGTACTCCGCCTCCGCGCCCCGGGACGGCACAGGCTCCGCCTCCGCGCCCACGGCCTGCGCAGACTCCGCTTCCGCGCCCACGACCGGTGCGTACGCGGTGTCCCTCGCCGTCCTGCCCGCGGCAGCCGCTGCCCGTGCGTCCGCTTGCGGTCCGCTGCGACTCACGGGCGTGCGGACGCCGGGCGTGCGGGCCTCGGGCGGCAGCCCGGCGAGCGGACCCGGCGGCGGGAGCCGAGTGCTGCGGGCCTCCCGGGCGGTGAGGGTCGCGTTGCGGCGCGACAGCTCGTCGAGGAGTTCGCGTTCGCCACGGCCGCGCATGAGGAGCAGCACGAACGGGTCGGCGTCCAGCAGCCGCGCCACCTGGAAGCAGACCGCGGCGGCGTGTTTGCAGGGGTTGCCGTGGTCGGGGCAGGAGCAGCGCGTCACGAGGTCGCCCGGCCCGGGCAGCAGCCGTACGCCCGCGTCGGCGACGGCCTTCGGCAGCTTCTTGGCCAGGAGGGCGGTGAGCTGGGCCGGCTCGGCGGCGATCGCGTCCAGGAGGACGGTCCACTCGTCGGCGGTGAGCTGCTGGAGGCGGATGACCACGTTGTACGGGCGCGGCCTGCTGCCCCGTACGGAGGCGGCGATGCGCCCGGGGATGACGTTGATCGTGTCGACATTGCCGTCTCGCGCGTACGTACGGCCGCGGGCGAGGCGGGCGCTGTCCAGCGCCGTGGTCTCCAGCGCGTCCAGCCAGGCGCTTCCCCACCACGACTCGGCGAACAGTCCCCGGGCGCCGGCGCGCTGCGGCAGCGGCGGGAACGTACGCGACCGGTCGGAGCGGTCCATGGCACCTGGGCGTTCCGTGGAGCCTGAGCGCCCCATAGGGCCTGGGTGTTCCCCAGGGCCTCGTTCCATGCGACCCGGGCGGCGGCTCATGCGGCCCTCCTCAGGGAGACGAGGTCGGCGAGCTGGGCGTCGGTCAGTTCGGTCAGGGCGGTCTCGCCGCCGGAGAGGACCGCGTCCGCGAGGGCCCGCTTGGCGGTGAGCAGTTCCGCGATGTTGTCCTCGACCGTCCCCTCGGCGATGAGCCGGTGGACCTGCACCGGCTGGGTCTGGCCGATGCGGTAGGCCCGGTCCGTGGCCTGTTCCTCGACCGCCGGGTTCCACCACCGGTCGTAGTGGATCACGTGGCCGGCCCGGGTGAGGTTGAGCCCGGTGCCGGCGGCCTTCAGGGAGAGCAGGAAGACCGGCGTACGGCCCGACTGGAACCGGTCGACCATCTCCTCCCGGACCTTTACGGGCGTGCCGCCGTGCAGAAGGGCGTTGCCGATGCCGCGTGCGGTCAGGTGCTTCTCCAGCAGGCGCGCCATCTCCACGTACTGCGTGAAGATCAGCGTCGCGCCGCCCTCCGCGAGGATCGTGTCGAGCAGTTCGTCCAGCAGCTCCAGCTTCCCGGACCGGGCCGCCAGACCGGGTGCGGCCTCCTTCAGGTACTGCGCGGGGTGGTTGCAGATCTGTTTGAGGGCGGTCAGCAGCTTCATCACGAGGCCGCGGCGGGCGATGCCTTCGGCCGCCTCGATACGGGCCAGGGTCTCGCGGACGACCGCCTCGTACAGCGCGGCCTGTTCGCGGCCCAGCGCCACCGGGTGGTCCGTCTCGGTCTTCGGCGGCAGCTCGGGGGCGATGCCGGGGTCGGACTTCTTGCGGCGCAGGATGAACGGGCGGACCAGCCGGGCGAGGCGTTCGGCTGCTTCCGGGTCCTCGCCTCCTTCGACCTCACGCGCATACAGGGCGCGGAAGGTCTTGAGCGAGCCGAGGAGGCCAGGGGTGGTCCAGTCGAGGAGGGTCCACAGCTCGGACAGGTTGTTCTCGACGGGGGTGCCGGTGAGGGCGATGCGGGCCGGCGCCTTGATGCCGCGCAGCGCCTTGCCCGTGGAGGAGCGCGGATTCTTCACGTGCTGCGCCTCGTCCGCGACGACCCAGGCCCAGGAGCGGGCGGCCAGTGCGGCGGCGCTCGAACGCATCGTGCCGTACGTGGTCAGGACGAAGCCGCCGGCCACGTCGTCCAGGCTGCGTCCGGTGCCGTGGAAGCGGCGTACGGGGACGCCGGGGGCGAAGCGCTCGATCTCGCGCTGCCAGTTGCCGAGCAGGGAGGCCGGGCAGACCACGAGGACGGGGGCGGCGGGCCGCTGGTGGAGGTGGAGGGCGATGACCGTGATGGTCTTGCCGAGGCCCATGTCGTCGGCGAGGCAGCCGCCGAGCCCGAGGGACGTCATCCGGTCCAGCCAGGCCAGGCCGCGGAGCTGGTAGTCGCGCAGGGTCGCGTTCAGCCCGGCGGGCTGGGGCGGGACGGGCGCTTCCCGGGTCAGGCGGGTGCGCAGGGCGGCGAGGGCGCCCAGGGGCACCACCTCCACCTCCTCGCCGTCCACCTCGGTGGTGCCGTTCAGCGTCGCGGCCAGGGCGTCGACCGGATCCAGATAACCCAGTTCGCGTTTGCGGGCCTTGCGGACGAGCGCGGGATCGACCAGCACCCACTGGTCGCGCAGCCGCACCACGGGCCGGTGGGCCTCCGCCAGGGTGTCCATCTCCGCCTCGGAGAGCGGCACGCCGTCCAGCGCCACCTGCCAGCGGAACTGCAGCAGCTTCTCCGTGTCGAAGAATCCGAACCCGTCGGCCGCCGAGCCGGGGGCCGGACGAAGGACGGCAGCCGCGGTCAGCCCCCGGGCCAGCTCCTTCGGCCAGTGCACGGCGATGCCGGCGGCGGCCAGGCGCGGTGCCGCGTCGCCCAGCAGCTCGTACAGCTCCTCCTCGGTCAGCGGGAGGACGTCGGGCACCGGCCGCTCCAGGAAGCGGGACAGCGGGGGCCAGACGCGGGCGGCCCGGCGCAGTGCCAGCAGGGTGTCGACGCGGGCGCGCGGACCGAAGTGGTCGGGGCCCTCGCCTTCCCACAGCTGTACGGCGTCGGTGACGAGGGTGGGGTCGGTGAGGCTGTGCACCTGGAGGACGGCCGCAGCGGCACTGTGTTCTTCGGCTGCCGAAGCGGCCGGTGCGGCAGCGTCAGGAGCCTGGCCTTCCGCCGTGTCCCCGTTCTCCTCCCGTATGTCGAAGAGCCCGTGGGCGGCCAGGTCGAGCCGCATGGACAGCCGCACCCCGGCATCCACTCCTGCCGCCACTTCGGCAGCCCAGTCCCGCGCGCCGGGCAGGTACTGCGGTTCCGCAGCCGCGAAGGGCGCACCGGTCAGGTGAGCCGCGGCGGGCGTACGGGGCAGCGCGTCCACCACCGCGTCGACGAGGGCCCTGACCAGCAGCGCCGGGTCGGGAACCTGTAGGGGAACGGTGTCGGGCAGCGGAACGGCGTACGCCTCGGCCGGCATGGCGGCGGCGACCGCCCGCAGGTGCGCCACGTCCTCGGGCTCCAGCGGCCCGGCGCGCCAGGCGTCGACGTCCTGGGCTGTCAGCCCGGGCAGGATCCGGCCGCGCGCGGCCAGGTTCAGAGCATGGAGGACGGCCGCGCCCCAGCAGGCCGTGGCGGGGTGGGCGGACGGATCGTGCCGGGCACGGGCCAGGAGGGGCACTGCCTCGGCGAGGGGAAGCAGCACCGCGGGAACCGTACGTCTACGGGCACCGTTGCCGTGCCGGCGCGCGACCGTCAGCTCGGCCGCTTCCGCCCTCGCATAAGCCGCCCTCTCCGTGCCGCTCGCCCCCTCCGCGCCGTCGGCTCCTTCCGTACCGGCCGCTCGGGTCGTGCCAGCCGTCCCCGCAGCGTCGGCCACGGCCGTGACAGGGGCCGGGAGGCGACCGCCGTCCGGACGCCAGAAGGCGAACCGGCCCGCCCGCGGCGGCTCAGCGGGCAGAAAGACCGCGGCGCAGTGACCAAACTCCGCACCCTCCGCCATCCCGCCACCTTCCGTCCGCCGCTCACTTCCCCGCCGCTCACCACCCCGGCCTGTGAGTTTACGGTCGTCCACCGCCATCCCTCCCTTCCACCCGAACCACTCGAACCGCGTGAGACCGATGGAAGCAGACGGCACTGACAACGGCCCCGCCGACGAGCGCCGGGCCGGAGTTATCCACAGGCCGCGAGAGAAATCCCACGGCCGGCTCGCGATGGGCTACCGTCGACTCAGTCGTCACGCACAGTGACGAAAAGCAACAGCGTGAGGAACAGTCATGCAGCGTCCGACCATGCATCTCCCGTCCGCGCAGCACTCGTCCACGCACCGCCCGGCCGACGACACGAACCGTCCGACAGTCGAGCAGACCGCCGCCGCGGACGCCTTCCGCGCCGGCGACCACCTCGTGATCCAGGCCGGAGCCGGCACAGGCAAGACGACCACGCTCGCCCTGCTGGCCCACTCCCCGCCCCCACGCGGGCGCCCACCGTGCGGACAGGGCCGCTACATCGCTTTCAACCGGTCGATCGCCCGGGACGCCGCCCGGCGCTTCCCCCGCCACGTCACGTGCAGTACGGCCCACGCGCTCGCGTACGCGTCCGTCGGCAAGAACTACCAGGCCCGGCTGAACGCCCCACGGCAGGCGGGCTGGCGCGTCGGCGCGGCCCTGGGCATCGACGCCGGAATGAACGTACGCATCGGTGCCCGCCGTATCGGCAACAAGGCACTGTCGTACTCGGCCCTGCGCACCGTGACCCAGTTCTGTCAGTCCGCCGATCCGGACCTCACGGACCAGCATGTGCCACGCCTGCGCGGAGCCGAGGCGGACGTGCTGCACGAGCAGCTGACGGAGGTCGTCCTGCCCTTCGCCCGCAAGGCCTGGTCCGATCTCCAAGATCCCGAGCAGGGCACCGTGCGCTTCGAACACGATCACTACCTGAAGATGTGGGCCCTGGGCGCCCCGAAGATCACGGCGGACTTCCTCCTCCTCGACGAGGCCCAGGACACCAATCCCGTGGTCGAACAGGTCTTCACCGCCCAGCGCGACCATGCCCAGCTGGTCATGGTCGGGGACTCCGCGCAAGCGATCTACGGATGGCGCGGAGCACGTGACGTGATGAGCGGCTTCGACGGCAGACAGCTGACCCTGTCCCGTTCCTTCCGCTTCGGTCCGGCGCTGGCCGCGGAAGCCAACCGCTGGCTGGCCATCGTCGGCGCACCGATCCGGCTCGACGGCTCTCCCCGCCTGGTCACCGAGCTGGAAAGGGTTCCCAGACCGGACGCGGTGCTGTGCCGGACCAACGTCGGAGCGATGGTGGAGGTGATACGGCAGCTCGAACTGGGACGCCGGGTGGCACTGGCCGGTGGAGGCGGGGCCCTGGCCGCGCTGGCGCGGGCCGCGCACGACCTCAGATCGGGGCGCCGCCCGTCCCACCCCGACCTGTTGCTCTTCGAGTCCTGGGAGGAGCTGCGGGAGTACGCGGGGTACGACCCGTCCGGCCGGGACCTTCAGCCCTTGGTCGAACTCGTCGACGAGCACGGCACGGAAGCCCTGCTGCGGGCACTGGACCGCTTGTCGCAGGAGGAAGCAGCCGAGGTCACGGTCTCGACGGCGCACCGGGCCAAGGGACGGGAGTGGCCGACGGTCCGGATCGCGGACGACTTCACAGGGCCTGACGACCTCGACGAACGCGACGCGGCCGGAGAACCGCTCCCCGGACCCATCGACCTCGCGGAAGCGCGCCTGGCCTACGTGGCCGTCACCCGGGCCCGGACCCGCCTCGACATCGGCGGCCTGGCATGGATCAACAGCCACCCGGCCGGTGACCCCCGCCCGGGCCTGCCTCGGGGATCACCGTGAGCATGACGAAGATCGACGGAGACCGACGGAGACCGACGCCCGCCGGCCCAGGCCCGGGAGCCGCTCACGAACCACATGACGCGACCCTTCGCCCGGGAGGATCCTGAAAGGAGAGACGACCGCACTCGCCCCGCCACTCGGCGCCCCGCGCCGGGCGCCCGGCGCCCGGCGCCCGGCAGCGGATCCGTGCCGCCGGGCCACGACCAACCGGGGCACTGTGCAGACGCGCACCTGGCACGACGAGGCAATAAGCACACCCAGACGGAAACAGAACATCTACGAGGAGCGATACGTGGTGAGCGGTGATGCGTACCGGTAATGAGCCTCTTCAGGCGCGGAGCCCGCTGAAGATGCGCCGCGGGCTGGCGTTGTGGGGGTTGTTGTGGGCCGCGGCAGGCACGGTGGCGTTCGCGCTGGCCGGCAGGCCCGGGTGGGCGGCAGCGTGCGCGGTGGTCACCGTACTCGCCGCGACCGACCTGACGATGGTGATACGGCACATCCACCAAGGACCGCACTACCAGCCGGGCAAGGACGTGCCACCGTACGAACCCGACCACGGTTCAGGTGCCGGGCCGCCCCGCCGCCGCAGCCCGGCCGACCTCGGCTGGGACGGCCGCGGGCCAGGTGGTCACGGCACAGGCAGCGCACGCCGAGACCGACCTGACGCGGGTGGGAACGATGACGACGACGGAGAAGGGGGTGCCCGCAGGCGAATAGGCGAATAGGCGCCTGGCAGACGGCTGCCGGACGAAGAGCTGAGGAGCCGTCGCAAGCCGCAAGCCGCGCGTCGCGCGTCGCAAGCCGCGTTCTAAGCCTCTTCAGGATCTGCCGGAGATGCGAAGCGGGCGGCTTCGATGAAGTCGGGGCGGGGGTCGAGAGCCGCGGCCAGGCGGAAGTGGCGCTTGGCTTCCTCCGGGCGGTTGGCACGCTGGAGGGTGCGGGCCAGGGCGAAGTGGGCGAAGGCGTTGTCCGGTTCGCGTTCCAGGACGATCTGGAATTCCAGTTCGGCCGGACGCAGTTGGGCGGCGAGGAAGAAGGCACGGGCGCGCAGCAGGCGGGCCGCGGTGTTCTCCGGGTGAGCGGCGATGACGGCGTCCAGAAGGCGCACAGCGCCGCGTGCGTCGCGGGCCGCCAGCAACTGCTCGGCGGCCCGGAAGTCGATGACGTTCGTCTCGGGGCTGCGTTCGGCCACGGCCGTCTCCTCTCCCGTACCACGGACTGCCCGCCGCACGTAGCTCGCCGCTTCGGTACGGGCAAGCGCATGCGTCACCCGCTCCGCGGGCGTTACGTGCGGCACAACAAGCGCGTTGCCCGTCGCATTCCCCGCTCGGTCGGCCCGCAACCCGGCGTCAGGTGTTCGCATGGTCCGTCCGCTGCCGGGCCCGGAGTGGGTGCTGGGGCACCGGTCGCGGGAGACTCCGCTCCTAGGCGGTGCGGCCTCCCGGCCTGCCGTCAGGCCTGCGTCTGGTCTGCCGTCAGGCCTGCGTCCGGTCTGCCGTCAGGCTCGCGTCCGGCCTGCCGTCAGGCCGCGCTCAGCTCGTCCGTTCGCACAGGTGCTGCCAGACCTTGCGTACTTGGGGTTCGAGGGCGTCCAGGGGGCCGTCGTTGTCGATGACGAGATCGGCGATGGCGAGGCGGCTCTCGCGCGTCGCCTGTGCCTCCATGCGGGCCTTCGCCTCGCTCTCGGCCATGCCGCGCAGCCGCACCAAGCGGTCGAGTTGGGTGTGCGGGGTGGCGTCGACCACGACGACCAGGTCGTACAGGGGGGCGAGGCCGTTCTCGGTGAGGAGCGGGACGTCGTGCACGACCACCGCGTCCGGGCCGGCGGCCGCTTCCAGTTCGGCTGAGCGGGCGCCGACCAGGGGGTGCACGATGGCGTTCAGTGCCTGGAGTCTCTCCGGGTCGCTGAAGACGATTTCGCCCAGCCGGGGGCGGTTCAGGGTGCCGTCGGCGGACAGCACGTCCGTGCCGAATTCCGCGGTCACGGCGGCGAGCCCGGGCGTACCCGGCTCGACCACCTCGCGCGCGATCTTGTCGGCGTCCACGATCACCGCGCCGTACGACGCGAGCAGCCGCGACACCTCGCTCTTGCCCGCGCCGATACCGCCCGTAAGTCCCACCTTCAGCATGGGGCTCACGCTATACGGCCCGGTCCGCCCCCGGCCATGGCGCAGATCATGGCGTAGGTCATGGCGCAGATCATGACGCCTTGATCACGGCCTTGCGCACGGCACCTGGATCATGGCCACCGGACGGGGGCGGATGACGGCCCTCAGGCGCCGCCCTCGCCTTCGCGTTCGGCCAGGAAGCGTTCCAGTTCCCGGCCGATCTCGTCCGCGGACGGCAGTTCCATCGGCTCGGCGACCAGGCTGCCGCGGCTCTCCGCGCCGGCCACGGCGTCGTACTGGTGCTCCAGGCCGCTCACCAGCGCGACCAGCTCCTCGTCGCCCTCGGAGATCTGCCGTTCGATCTCCTCCTGGGTGCGCAGGGCCTCCGTACGCAGCGCGTGCGCCGCGGTCGGCAGCACCAGCCCGGTGGCGGCCGTCACCGCTTCCAGCGCCGTCAGTGCCGCGTCCGGGTACGGGGAGCGGGCGACGTAGTGCGGTACGTGGGCGGCCACGCCCAGTACGTCATGGCCGGCTTCCGCGAGCCGGAACTCGATCAGCGACTCGGCGCTGCCCGGGACCTGGGCCTCGTCGAAGAAGCTGCTGTGGCCGGGCATGAGGTCGGTGCGGTTGCCGTGCGGCGTGAGACCCACGGGGCGGGTGTGGGGGACGCCCATCGGGATGCCGTGGAAGTTGACCGACAGCCGTACGCCGAGCCGTTCCACCATCTGCCGCACCGCGGCCGCGAAGCGCTCCCACTCGACGTCCGGCTCCGGGCCGGACAGCAGCAGGAACGGCGCGCCGGTGGCGTCCTCGACGAGCCGCAGTTCGATGCTCGGGGTCTCGTACGCGGTCCAGCGGTGGCGCTGGAAGGTGAGCAGCGGCCGGCGGGCGCGGTAGTCGACGAGCCGGTCGTGGTCGAAGCGGGCGACGACCCGGTGGGTGAGGCCGCTCAGCAGCCGCTCCACGATCTGGTCGCCCGTCTCACCTGCATCGATGTAGCCGTCGAAGTGGTACAGCAGCACCAACCCCGCGGAGTCCCGCGCGGTGATCGCCTCTACCGCCGCGAGCCCGCTCGGCTCCCATTCGTACAAACCCTGGGGATCCAACACAGTGTCCGCTCCTCCTCGATGGTCCGTCCCCCAGAACGCCGGACGCGCCTGTGGCATTCCCGCCGCTGTCCGCCGCGCGCCGCCGCGGCCGCACGTCGAAGGCGGCCCCTCATCTCTCATCCGTCACACTGCCAACTCCCTCCCCTCGCTCCCTGTTGACCCCGTACCGCATCGATGAGTGCTACCTTCACCACGTCCCTGTTCATGTCGACGATTCTCGTTCACGTACAGGAAGGCACATCGATGCGTACGCGTTCTGCCCTGCCGCTGTCCGCCGCCGTGCTTCTGAGTGTCGCGGGCTTGTTCCCGGCCTCCGCGACGGCGCACGGGAGCACCCCGCACGCCGCCCCAGGCTCTGTCGCGGCCGTCGCCCGCACCCTCGACGTCTCCACGGCTGCCCAGCTCAAGAGCGCCCTGGCGGCGGCCAAGGCCGGCGACACCATCCGGCTCGCGGACGGCACGTACCAGGGCAATTTCAAGGCCACCACCGCCGCCACCACCGCTGCGCGGATCACTCTCAGCGGTTCCGCCAAGGCCGTGTTGAAGGCGAGTGGCGGTTACGGGCTCCACCTGGACGGGGCGTCGTACTGGACGGTACGGGGCATCACCGTCACCGGCGGCCAGAAGGGCATCGTGACGGACGCGGCGAACGGCGTGGTGCTCGACTCCGTGGCCGTGCACGGTCTGGACATGGAGGGTGTGCACTTCCGCAAGTCCAGCAAGGACGGGGTCATCAAGGATTCGCGGATCTACGACACCGGGCGGGACGGCAGCGGTATGGGCGAGGGGGTGTACGTGGGCAGTGCGGGCGGCACCGGGGACAGGAGCGACAACGTACAGATCCTGCGCAACACCATCGGCCCCGGTGTCGGCGGCGAGAACATCGACATCAAGGAGGGCACCACCGGGGCGAAGATCATCGGCAACACCTTCGACGGCAGCGGGCTGACCGGCACCCACTACGACGACTCGTGGGCCGACATCAAGGGCAACAAGGTGCTGGTGGAGAACAACACCGGCAAGCACACCCGTAACAACGGTTACGAGACGCACAGCCAGCAGCCGGGCTGGGGCTGCGGCACGGTCTTCCGCGACAACCGTTCCGACCTGAGCGGAGCCTCGGGCCCGAACCGCTACGGCTTCCACATCACCAACTACGACGCGTCCGGCTGCCCGGTCACAATCACCGGGGACAACAAGGTCACCGGTGGGCGCGGGATCGCCACCCCGGGCGTCCCGGTCGGATAGCGGTCCCGAGTCCGAGCGCCGGGTCCGCGACGGCCCGCCCCGCCCCCCCGGCTCCGCCCCGTCCCCCCTGGCTCCGCCCCGCCTCTTCGAGCCCCGTCGCCCGGAGACACGACGAAGGCCCGCCCCCCGAGGGGAGCGGGCCTTCTCAGTCCTACCGGCGAGCGTCTACCGCCTGCCGGTCACCGGGCTGACGCGATTCAGCTCTGGCCGCCGGCCAGCTTCTCGCGCAGCGCGGCCAGGGCCTCGTCCGACGCCAGGGCGCCGGAGTTGTCGCTCGACTCGGAGGAGTACGAGCCACCCGAGACGTTGCCGCCGCCGGCGTTGCCCGAGCCGCCGGCAGCCGGAGCCGCCGCGCCCTCGGCCGCAGCCTGCTCGTCGGCCTCGCGGGACTTGATGACCTGGGCCTGGTGCTGCTCGAAGCGCTGCTGCGCCTCGGCGTACTGGGTCTCCCACGCCTCGCGCTGGGCCTCGTAGCCCTCCAGCCAGTCGTTGGTCTCCGGGTCGAAGCCCTCGGGGTAGATGTAGTTGCCCTGGTCGTCGTAGGACGCGGCCATGCCGTACAGGGTCGGGTCGAACTCGACCGCCGTCGGGTCGGCGCCGAAGGACTCGTTGGCCTGCTTCAGCGACAGCGAGATCCGGCGACGCTCCAGGTCGATGTCGATGACCTTGACGAAGATCTCGTCGTTGACCTGGACGACCTGCTCCGGGATCTCCACGTGGCGCTCGGCCAGCTCGGAGATGTGGACCAGGCCCTCGATGCCCTCGTCGACGCGCACGAACGCACCGAACGGAACGAGCTTGGTGACCTTACCCGGGACGACCTGACCGATCTGGTGGGTCCGGGCGAACTGCTGCCACGGGTCTTCCTGGGTCGCCTTGAGCGACAGGGACACGCGCTCGCGGTCCATGTCGACGTCCAGGACCTCGACCGTGACTTCCTGGCCGACCTCGACGACCTCGGAGGGGTGGTCGATGTGCTTCCAGGACAGCTCGGAGACGTGCACCAGGCCGTCGACGCCACCCAGGTCCACGAAGGCACCGAAGTTGACGATGGAGGAGACGACGCCGGAGCGCACCTGACCCTTCTGGAGGGTGGTGAGGAAGGTCTGACGGACCTCGCTCTGGGTCTGCTCCAGCCAGGCACGGCGGGACAGGACCACGTTGTTGCGGTTCTTGTCCAGCTCGATGATCTTGGCCTCGAGCTCCTTGCCCACGTAGGGCTGCAGGTCGCGCACGCGGCGCATCTCGACCAGGGAGGCCGGCAGGAAGCCACGGAGGCCGATGTCGAGGATGAGACCACCCTTGACGACCTCGATGACGGTACCGGTGACGATCCCGTCCTCTTCCTTGATCTTCTCGATGGTGCCCCAGGCACGCTCGTACTGGGCGCGCTTCTTCGAGAGGATCAGGCGGCCTTCCTTGTCCTCCTTCTGGAGAACAAGGGCCTCGATCTCGTCACCGACGGCGACGACCTCGTTGGGGTCGACGTCGTGCTTGATCGAGAGCTCGCGGCTCGGGATAACGCCTTCGGTCTTGTAACCGATGTCGAGCAGGACCTCGTCCCGGTCGACCTTCACGATGACGCCGTCGACGATGTCGCCGTCGTTGAAGTACTTGATCGTCTCGTCGATCGCGGCGAGGAAGGCTTCCTCGTTACCGATGTCGTTGACCGCAACCTGCGGGGTGGTGGCGGTGGTCTCGGTGCTGCTCGTCATGTGGGAAAGGGCTCCGGTACGGACATTGAAGTCGTAGGTACTGCTACGCCGGGAGCCTGTATCGCTTCTGCATAAGACCGGACAGCGTCAGGGACGCTTGAGCGCGGCACTTCGGATGAACCGAAGCACCGGCAGCGTCCCGAAAACCGAGGGGACATACATACAGATGCGAGCGCGACCTGCTCCGTCTGAGGTGCGCAGGCCCGCAGCGCAACTTGTAGCATACGGGGGCAGCCGGACACGGTCAATGCGCGAAGGCGCACACCCGGGGCGGAACGCCCCATAACCGGCACACGCCATGTTCCGCGAGGCCGACGAGGCCTCTCGGCCACCGGCAGCCACAAGCTCAGCGAAGAGTACGACGACGGGCGCGATGATCCAAGAGTACGAGCCGGAGGCGACACGACGTGCCGCCTCGGACACCGAGAGCAGCCGGGCCAGCCGTGGCTGGTGGGACCGCAACGCGGACGAGTACCAGAGCGACCACGGAGCGTTCCTCGGGGACGACCGGTTCGTCTGGGGCCCCGAGGGGCTGGACGAGGCGGAGGCCGGACTCCTGGGGCCCGCCGCGGAGCTGAAGGGGCGGCGCGTCCTGGAGATCGGCGCGGGCGCGGCCCAGTGTTCGCGCTGGCTGGCGGCGCAGGGTGCGCACCCGGTGGCGCTCGACCTCTCGCACCGGCAGCTCCAGCACGCCCTGCGGATCGGTACGGAGGCGGAGTCCACGGGTCCGGCCCCGGTCGGCACTCCGGGCGTGTCGCCACGGCTCGAACTGGTCGAGGCGGACGCCGGCGCGCTGCCCTTCCGGGACGCCTCCTTCGACCTCGCGTGCTCCGCCTACGGGGCGGTCCCCTTCGTCGCCGACCCGGTACGCGTGATGCGGGAGGTACGGCGGGTGCTGCGGCCGGGCGGGCGCTGGGTCTTCTCGGTGACCCACCCCATCCGCTGGGCCTTCCCCGACGAGCCGGGCCCCGAGGGCCTGAGCGTGGGCGCGTCGTACTTCGACCGCACGCCCTACGTCGAACAGGACGAGGCGGGCCGCGCGGTCTACGTGGAGCACCACCGCACGCTCGGCGACCGGGTACGGGACGTGGCCGTCGCGGGCTTCCGGCTGGTGGACCTGGTCGAGCCGGAGTGGCCGGAGTGGAACACCCAGGAGTGGGGCGGCTGGTCGCCGCTGCGCGGGAACCTGATCCCCGGTACGGCGATCTTCGTCTGCGTCGCGGACTAGCGGATCGACGGACCGGCAGACCGGCAGACCGGCAGACCGGCAGACCAGCAGACCAGCGGACCGACGGACCGGCAGACCGACAGACCGACAGACCAGCGGACCGACGGACCGACAGACCGGCAGACCAGCGGATCAGCGGATCAGCAGACCCAGCAGACCAGCGGGCTGAAGAACCGTCCCACACCGACCCGCCCGACCCCCTACGGACCGTTCCGGGACACTGGGTGGCGTGATCCGCCACGCCGCCCTCGCCCAGTTGCCCGTACGGACCGCCCTGCCCGCGCTGGAGGCCGCGCTGGACCGGCGCGGCGCGGCGGTGCTCTGCGCCCCTCCGGGCACCGGCAAGACAACCTTGGTGCCGCTGGCGCTGGCGGGCCTGAGCGGACTGAACGGTCTGAGCGGCCTGAGCGGCCTGAGCGGCCTGCCCGATGCAGCCGGCCCGACCGGCCCGGAGCCCCCCACAGGCGCCCGTCCCCGCCGCGTGCTCGTCGCCGAGCCGCGCCGGATCGCCGCCCGTGCCGCGGCCCGGCGGATGGCGTGGCTGCTGGGAGAGCAGGTGGGCGACCGGGTGGGCTTCACCGTGCGGGGCGAGCGCAAGGTCGGCCCCCGTACGGTCATCGAGGTCGTGACCACCGGTGTGCTGCTGCAACGGTTGCAGCGTGACCCTGAGCTGTCCGGCGTCGACGCCGTGATGCTGGACGAGTGCCACGAGCGGCATCTGGACGCCGACACCGCCGCCGCCTTCCTCCTGGACGTACGCGCGACGCTGCGCCCGGAGCTGCAGCTGATCGCGGCCTCCGCGACGACGGACGCGGCGGGCTGGGCACGCCTGCTGGGCGGGGACGACGCGGACGAGGGCCCGGCCCCGGTGGTCGAGGCCGCGGGGGTCTCGCACCCCGTGGATGTCGTCTGGGCGCCGCCGGAGCGCCCGGTCCGGCCCGCGCACGGCATGCGGGTCGACCCGGCGCTGCTCGGGCACGTCGCGGCGACGGTGCGGCGGGCGTTGCGCGAGCGACCGGGGGACGTGCTCTGCTTCCTGCCCGGCGTCGGGGAGATCGCCCGGGTGGCGGGGCAATTGAACGATCTTGCGAACGACGGTACCGAGGTGCTGCAGGTGCACGGGCGGGCGCCGGCCGCCGTCCAGGACGCGGTGCTGGCCGGGGGCTCGGACCGGCGCCGGGTGGTGCTGGCGACCTCGGTGGCCGAGTCGAGCCTGACGGTGCCGGGCGTGCGGGTGGTCGTGGACTGCGGGCTGGCGCGGGAGTCCCGTACCGATCATGCGCGGGGCCTGAGCGCGCTGACGACCGTACGGGCCTCTCAGGCATCGGCCCGGCAGCGTGCGGGGCGGGCCGGGCGTGAGGCGCCGGGAACGGTCTACCGCTGCTGGTCCGAGGGCGAGGACGTACGGCTGCCGCGCTTCCCGGCGCCGGAGATCAAGGTCGCGGACCTCACCGCGTTCGCGTTGCAGGTCGCCTGCTGGGGCGATCCGGACGCGGCAGGCCTGGCGTTGCTCGACGCGCCGCCCGCCGGCGCGCTGGCGGCGGCGCGCGAGGTGCTGGCGGCGATCGGCGCGGTGGACGCGGACGGCCGGGTCACGGACCGCGGCGTACGGATGTCCCGGCTCGGCCTGCACCCGCGCTTGGCGCGCGCGCTGCTGGACGGCGCGCGGCAGGTCGGTGAGCGCCGTGCTGCCGAGGTGGTCGCGCTGCTGAGCGAGGAGCCGCCGCGGGAGTACGGGGACGACCTGGCCGCCGCGTGGCGTGCGGCCCGGCGGGGGCAGGACGCGTACGGTGCCCGCTGGCGCCAGGAGGCCCGCCGGCTCGCCTCGGCGGTGGCGGGGGCGGGCGACACGCGTACGGAACCCGTCTCCGAGGCGGCGCACGGCTCCGACGACGCGGCCGCCGGCCTGATCGCCGCCCTCGCCTTCCCCGAGCGGGTGGCGCGGGCCCGTGGCGCCGGCGCGTTCCTGATGGTGTCCGGCACCGGTGCCGATCTGGCGGACGGCTCGCGGCTGCGCAGCGCGCCGTGGCTGGCGGTGGCGGTCGCCGACCGGCCCGTGACGGCGGCGTCCGCGCGGGTGCGGCTGGCGGCCGTGATCGACGAGACCGTCGCGCGCGCGGCGGCCGGGGCGCTGTACGCGGCGGGCGAGGAGGTCCGCTGGGCCGGCGGTGACGTGGTGGCCCGTTCCGTCGAACGGCTCGGCGCTGTGGAACTGGTGGCCCGCCCGCTCCGCTCCCCCGACGCCGCCCTCGTCCGGCAGGCCCTGGAGGACGGGCTGCGCGCGGACGGACTCGGTCTGCTGCGGTGGTCCGACGGCGCTCGGTCGCTGCGGCAGCGCATGGCCTTCCTGCACCGGGTGCTGGGCGGCGACTGGCCCGACGTGTCGGACGCGGCGCTGCTGGCGCAGCTCGACGCGTGGCTGGGGGTGGAGCTGGGCCGGGCGCGGCGCCGTGCCGACCTGGAGCGCATCGACGCGGGCCAGGCGCTGTCCCGGCTGCTGCCGTGGGCGAGCGGGGCGGCGGTCCGGTTCGACGAGCTGGCGCCGGAGCGCATCGAGGTGCCGAGCGGTTCACGCATCCGGGTGGATTACGGGGGTGAGCAGCCCGTGCTGGCCGTCAAGCTCCAGGAGCTGTTCGGCCGGCAGGAGTCCCCGAGGGTGGCGGGCGGCCGCGTACCCGTACTCGTACACCTGCTGTCCCCCGCCGGGCGGCCGGCCGCCGTCACGGCCGACCTGGCGTCCTTCTGGAAGGACGGTTACCGGTCCGTACGGGCCGAGCTGCGCGGCCGGTATCCGAAGCACCCCTGGCCCGAGGACCCGTCCGGCGCCCAGCCGACGCGGCACACGACGGCGCGCCTCAAGCGGAGCTGACGCGCTCGCTCCGGTCCGGCTCCGGGCGGTTCCGCCGCGGGCGGCGGCCGCGGGCCTCCAGGGCGAGGCTCAGGGTCAGGAGTGCGGCGCCGAGGGCGAGGAAGCCCCAGGGCAGGTAGCTGGTGAGGAGCAGGACGAGGCGGCGCTGGGAGGTGACCAGGTCGACCGTGGCGGCCACGTAGTCCGGCCGCATCTTGACGTGTCCGGAGAAGGCGGTGACCTTGCCGCCGCCGGGGACGAGGCTGCCGCCGCGCAGCTCCTCCCGGTGGATCTCCTCCCCGTTGACGGGCGCGCCGGTGACCGGATCCACCCAGAACATGCGCTTGGTGCTGTACCAGCGGCTGGTGCCGGCCTTCTCGACGGCCTGCGGGGTGATGCCCTGGACCGGCATCTTCTTCGGGAACGGCACTTTGGTCCAGGGGATGGTCTGCTCGAAGTAATACACGTCCAGGCCCCGGAAGGTGCGGGTGCCCTTGTAGTGGATGGGGGCGGAGGTGCGGGTCTGCGCGTCGAAGTAGTCGTAGTCGCGCGGTTCCGTGAGGAAGGGCCACTTGTACTCGATGCCGGTACGCCGTACGGGATCGCCGTCGACCATTTCGCCGGTGGCGTGCACGGGTTCCTGGGTGTGGGCGTCGAAGATGTAGCGCTCGGGGATCTGGGAGACCATCTTGCCGTCGGGGCCCGCCACGTAGGAGAGCGCGTCCCAGACCACCACGTCGCGGCCGGCGGTCCGCTCGATGCGCTCGGACTCCTCGACGTTGCCCTTGAGCGTCTGCACGATGGAGACCTTGGGGACCTGGCGGGCCTTCATCGTCCCGTAATCGAGGAGAGTGGCGGGCCTGGCCTCCAGCACCATGTCCTGGTACTGGTTCGGCGGGATCTTGGCGAGCCGCGGGAAGGCGTACCAGCGCAGCAGCGGGGACAGCGCGGCGAAGAAGACGGCGAAGGCGAGCAGGACCAGGCTGGCTTTGCGTCGCATGGCGGCGGTGCCCTCCCTCTCAGGGGTGTGCGGGGACCGTGGTGCGCAGCGGTTCGGGTGAGGTCTCGCCGCTCGGCGCACCGGCCGCGGTGACGGCCAGGACGAGGGCGAAGGCCGCGGCCAGTCCGATCGCGGCGGCGGTCAGTGCGCGCATGTCGGCCTCCCTTGAGAGCCTGCGCCGGGCCACGGGGCCATCGGGGCATCAGGGCCTCGGGCGTCAGGGCTGGGGCACCGTAGCAACGGGCGGCGCAGATGAGAACACGTTGCACCACGGCCGGGCCCCGTGAGCGCACATGCCACCGCCGTCCGGCTCGACGGGAGCGGGACGGCGGTGGGGCTTCGCAGCGCGCGCTGCGGTTACGGCGTGACGGTCAGCTTCACGGTCAGGACCGCGCCGTCGGCGGTGGTCAGGCGCAGCAGGAACGTCCCGGCCTGCCCGTCGGTACGGATCTCCGGCAGCTTGAGCAGGCCGTCGGCACCCGTCTTGAGGGTGAGGCTGCGGACCGGCTCGTCCTTGCCCGCGCCCTTGCCGGTGTCCTGGCCCGCGCCCTTGTCCTCGGTGCCGGCGAAGTACGGTCCCTTGTCGTTCTCCACGGGCTGCTTCGGGTCGTCGGTGACCATGGTCGCGGTCACCGCGACGCCCGCCGCGATCTTGCCCTGGTACGTGGCCTTGACCTCGACGGCACCCGCCGCGAAGGAGGTGCCGGCCTTCGCCGTCAGCTCCGCGTCGGAGGTGCGGGCCAGCGCGTCGGCCTTGGGGACGGGCGCCGGCTTGGCCTTGACGGTGGCGCCGACCTCGGCCGCGGGCACCTTGCGGCCCACCGCGGTCGCCCGGACGGTGAAGCTGCCGGCCTGGTCGCCCGCGTTGATACGGGGCGCGGTGGCGATGCCGTCGGCGCCGGTCCGTACCGTGACGCGGTCGGCCTTGCCCGGGAAGCGGGCGCCGGTCTCGCCGACGATACGGAACTCGACGGGTACGCCCGCGACCGGCTTGCCCGCGGTGTCCTTCGCCCGTACGCGCACGATCTGCCCGAAGTCCTCGCCGACGGTGGCCGTGAGGTCCTCGGCGCCGGCCTGCTCCAGCGCGGCGACGGGCGCGGGGGTGGGCTTCGTGGGGGGCTTGGTCGGGGGCGTGGTGGGCGGCTCGGTGGGATCGGGCTCGTGGGTGCCGGGCCTGGTGGGCGGGGTCGTCGGCTTGGACGGCGTGGTCGGCTTGCCGCTGCCGTTGCCGCCCGGCCCGGTGGGCTTGCCGGCGTCCCGGCCCGCGCCCGGTCCGGTCGTACGGCCCGGGGTGAGTCCGGCGCCCGGGGTGGGCTTGGTGCCCTGTCCGTTGCTCACGCCGCCACGGTGCACCGGCAGCAGCCCCTTGCCGTCGGGGACCTCGTGGGTGCCCTTGCGGTAGAAGGCCAGCCAGGACAGGACCGTGTTCAGGTACTCCGTCGACGGGTTGTAGCCGAGGACCGCCTTGTCCAGGTCGCGCTGTACGGACAGGTCGCGGTTGTTGGCGCACAGGTAGCGGCCGGCGCCGAGGGCGGCGTCGTAGATGTTGTTGGGGTCCTTCTTGCCGTCGCCGTTGCCGTCGGCGCCCCAGCCGGTGCCGTCGGGGCCGCCGTGGGACCAGGTCGACGGGATGAACTGCATCGGGCCGACCGCGCGGTCGTGCGTGGTGTCCCCGTCGAAGACGCCGTGGTCGGTGTCGGTGATCTTCGCGAAGCCGTTGCCGTTGAGCTGCGGGCCGGTGATGCGCTGCACGGTGGTGCCCTCGGCGTCCACGGCGCCGCCGCGGGCGTGACCGGATTCCACCTTGCCGATGGCGGCGAGCAGCTGCCAGGGCAGCCGGCAGCCGGGGTCGGACTGGGCGACGCGGGCCTCGGCCTTCTTGTACGCGTCCAGGACGGTGGCGGGGATGCCCGCCTCGGCCGGCCCGGTGACGGCCGGGCCGCCGGTGCCGGGCGAACCGCCGGGCTTGACCGGGCTGTTCAGGGGTGGCAGGTCGGTGTAGTAGGGCGAGCCGCCGTCGATGGGGCCGTCGCCCGCCGGTGCGGGGTCCTTGGTGCTGCTCCCGGCCCTGGCCTCGGCCGCGCCCGGCGCCTGGGACGCGGTCAGGGCGGCCAGCGCGAGCGCCGCCACCGCCGTCGAGGCCGCTCCTTTACGGAGCCGCCGCCCGAATGTGGCTGCCATCTGTGCCCGTCCCCTCCACGTTGATCCACCGCGCTCACGGCGCCGTGCAGCGCTTCCCGGCGCTCCCAACTCACGTGACACTACGACAACTTCCGGCGGGCATCTACTGTCCCCAACGCCAGACATACTGATCCTAAACGATCAGGGAGAGAGCCATGCCGTTCACACTCAGCCACGCGGCCGCGGTGCTGCCGGTGGTGCGCCGGACCGGGGAGGCGCGCGGACCGCTGGTCGCCTCGGCTCTCGTCGCCGGGTCGTTCGCACCGGACCTCACGTACTTCGCGGACAGCGTGCTGCCCGGTGCCATGCTCTTCGGCGACTTCACGCACGGGATACCGGGTGTGCTGACGGTGGACGTGCTGATCACCGCCGTCCTCATGGGCGGCTGGCTGCTGCTGCGCGAACCGCTGGTGGCGCTGGTGCCGGCGGCCTGGCGCGGCCGGGTGTACGCGGTGGTGCGCGGCCGTCCCTGGCGGGCGGGCGGCGGGCCGCTCGCCGTGCCGGTCGCGTGGTGCTACGTCTCGGCGGTGCTCGGGGCGCTGACCCACATCGTCTGGGACGCGTTCACGCACCCGGGCCGCTGGGGCACCCGGCTGCTCCCCGTCCTCAACGAGGCCGTCGGCGGCTTTCCCCTCTGTACGTACGTCCAGTACGGCACGTCGGCGCTGGCCCTGGCCGTACTCGGCCGGTTCCTGTGGACGGCGCTGCGGCGGGCGCCGGAAGCGCCCGCTCCGGCCGGACTGCCGGTGCCGACCGGAAGGCAGCGGCTGCTCGGCGCGGCACTGCTCGCCCTGTGCCTGGTCGGCGGCGCCGTGCACCGTACGCTGCGGGCCCGCGCCGAGTTCGGGGACCTGGCCGTGACCTGGTTCGACTACGTACCGACCGTGCTCTTCGGCGCGGGCGCCGGCCTCGCCCTCGGGCTGCCGCTGTACGCGGTGGCGATACGACTGCTGCACCGCCGCGACCGCACGTCCCCGGCCGAGGGCACCGCGGCGTACGACCGCTCCGGCTCCCGGCCGTAGGCGGTCGTACGCGGCGGAAGGCGGGGCGTACGCGGCAGGACGCGGCCCGGCGCCTCCGGGTGCTCCCGGCCGGAGACGCCGCACCCCCGGCTCAGTGCGCCGCCGACTCCCAGTCGCCGCCGTACCCGACCGACACGTCCAGCGGGGCGCGCAGCTGTACGGCGCCCGCCATCTCGCGGCGGACCAGCTCGTCGACCTGCCCCCGCTCGCCGGGCGCGACCTCGACCACGATTTCGTCGTGCACCTGGAGCAGCATCCGGGAGGTGAGGCCGGCGGCCCGCATGGCCTCGTCGACCCGCAGCATGGCCACCTTGACGATGTCGGCGGCGGTGCCCTGGATGGGGGCGTTCAGCGCCATCCGCTCGGCCATCTCGCGGCGCTGGCGGTTGTCGCTGTTCAGGTCGGGGAGGTAGCGGCGGCGGCCCATGATCGTCTCGGTGTAGCCGGTGGCGCGGGCCTTGTCGACGACGTCCTGGAGGTAGTCGCGCACCCCGCCGAACCGCTCGAAGAAGGTGTCCATCAGGCGGCGGGCCTCGTCGGGCTGGATGCCGAGCTGCTGGGAGAGCCCGAACGCCGACAGGCCGTACGCCAGGCCGTAGGACATCGCCTTGATCTTGCGGCGCATCTCCGGGTCGACCTCGGACTTGGCGACCGAGAAGACCTGGGAGGCGACGGTGGTGTGCAGGTCCTCGCCGGAGGTGAACGCCTCGATCAGGCCCTCGTCCTCGGAGAGGTGGGCCATCACACGCAGCTCGATCTGGCTGTAATCGGCGGTGAGCAGGGACTCGTACCCCTCGCCGACCACGAAGCCGCGGCGGATGGCGCGGCCCTCGTCCGTACGGACCGGGATGTTCTGCAGGTTCGGCTCGGTGGAGGAGAGGCGGCCGGTGGCGGCGACGGTCTGGTTGAAGGTGGTGTGGATCCGGCCGTCCGCCGCGATCGTCTTGATCAGACCCTCGACCGTGGTGCGCAGCTTGGACTGCTCACGGTGGCGCAGCATGATCACCGGGAGCTCGTTCTCGGTCTGCGCGGCGAGCCAGGCCAGGGCGTCGGCGTCGGTGGTGTAACCGGTCTTGGTCTTCTTGGTCTTGGGCAGGCCCAGCTCGCCGAAGAGGACCTCCTGGAGCTGCTTGGGCGAGCCGAGGTTGAACTCGTGGCCCGCCGCGGCGTGCGCCTCCTGGACCGCCTGCTGGACGGCGGCGGCGAACTGCTGCTCGATGCGCTCCAGCCAGCCCCGGTCGGCGGCGATGCCGGCCCGCTCCATCCGGGCCAGCAGCACACTGGTGGGCAGCTCCAGGTCGCGCAGCAGCTCGGCCGCGCCGACCTCGTCGAGCTTGGTGGTCATGGCGGCGCCCAGGTCCAGGACCGTACGCGCCTGGTTCATCAGGGCGTCCGCCTGGGCGCGGTCGTCGGCGCCGAAGGCCAGCTGCCCGTCGCCCTCGGCGGCCGGGGCCAGGTCGCGGCCCAGGTACTCGACGGACAGGGCGTCCAGCGCGAAGGAGCGGCGGCCCGGCTTGACCAGGTAGGCCGCGAGGGCGGTGTCCATCGTGACGCCGTCGATGGTCCAGCCGTGCTCGCCGAAGACCCGCATCAGGCCCTTGACGTTGTGCATGACCTTGTGGCTGGCCGGGTCGGCGCTCCAGGCGGCGAAGGCGCGCTCGTCGGCCTCGTCCAGCTCGGTGGGGTCGAACCAGACGGCCGGGCCCTCGGCGGTGGCCAGGGCGACCTCGGCGACACTGCCGCTGCCCACCGTCCAGGTGTCGACCGTGGAGACACCGAGCAGCTTCCTGCCGTGCTCGGCCAGCCACGGGGCCAGCTCGCCGGCACCGGCGACCGTGCCGTCGATCTCCACCTCGGCGGGCGCGGGACCGGCGTCCTCGGCCTCCGCCGCGCCCGGGTCGGCGGCCAGCAGCCGCTCCCGCAGGCCCTGGTTGCGGATCTCCAGCGCCTCCAGGAAGACGGTCAGCGCCTTGCGGTCGTACGCCGCGCGCACCAGCTCGGCGGGGCCGCACGGCAGCTCCACGTCGCGCACCATCTCGGTCAGCACGCGGTTGAGCTTGACGGCCTCCAGGTGGTCGCGGAAATTCTGCCCGGCCTTGCCCTTGACCTCGTCGGCGCGCTCGACCAGCTCCGCGAACGAACCGAACTGGTTGATCCACTTCGCGGCGGTCTTCTCACCGACGCCGGGGATGCCGGGCAGGTTGTCGGACGGGTCGCCGCGCAGCGCCGCGAAGTCCGGGTACTGGGCCGGGCTCAGGCCGTACTTCTCCTGGACCTTCTCCGGGGTGAACCGGGTCAGCTCGGAGACGCCCTTGGTCGGGTAGAGCACCGTGACGTCGTCGCTGACCAGCTGGAAGGAGTCGCGGTCGCCGGTGACGATGGAGACCTCGAAGCCCTGGGCGGTGGCCTGGGTGGCGAGCGTGGCGATGACGTCGTCGGCCTCGAAGCCCTCCACGGCGAACCGCTTGACGTGCATCGCGTCCAGCATCTCGCCGATCAGCTCGACCTGGCCCTTGAACTCGTCGGGGGTCTTGGAGCGGTTCGCCTTGTAGTCGGGGAACTCCTCCGAGCGCCAGGTCTTGCGCGAGACGTCGAAGGCCACCGCGAAGTGCGTGGGGGCCTCGTCACGCAGGGTGTTCGCGAGCATCGACGCGAAGCCGTAGATCGCATTGGTCGGTTGCCCGGTGGCGGTGGTGAAATTCTCCACGGGCAGGGCGAAGAACGCCCGGTACGCCATGGAATGCCCGTCCATCAGGAGCAGCCGGGGTCGGCCGCCCTCCACCGCTTCGGTGCCGGTCGCTTCGCTCTTCTTCGCTGCCTTTGCTGCCACGCCCCCGATCCTGCCACGCCCCACTGACAATCCCCGCCGCGACGACCGCGACGGCGCCGCTGTCAGTCGTCCGTGACAGGATCTGAGGTGTACGGACATCCGGCCGCCGCCGCCCGCGGGGACCGCGCCGCACCACCTCAACTGCACCGACCACGCTCAGCAGCCGCCCGGACACCGGAGCCGGCGGGCTGGGCCCGGCTCAAGGGAGAGCGCCATGGCAGGCAAGCCGCCCGCGTCGGACCCGATCCAGGACTCGCCCGAGGTCACGGCGCCCGAGCACTACGCCGTCGGCCTGCCGGCCATCGGGCACGCGCTGCGCGTGTCCCAGCAGCAGATGGGCGTGCGCCGTACGGCCCTGACGCTGCTGCGGGTCAACCAGAAGGACGGCTTCGACTGCCCCGGCTGCGCCTGGCCCGAGCCCGAGCACCGCCATGCCGCCGAGTTCTGCGAGAACGGCGCCAAGGCCGTGGCCGAGGAGGCCACGCTGCGCCGCGTCACCCCGGAGTTCTTCGCCGCCCACCCGGTCTCCGACCTCGCGGACCGCAGCGGCTACTGGCTCGGCCAGCAGGGCCGGCTGACCGAGCCCATGTACCTGCCCGAGGGCGCCGACCGGTACGAGCCGGTGTCCTGGGAGCGGGCCTTCGACATCATCGGCGAGGAGCTGGCCGCGCTCGGCTCCCCCGACGAGGCCGTCTTCTACACCTCGGGCCGCACGAGCAACGAGGCGGCCTTCCTCTACCAGCTCTTCGCCCGCGAATTCGGCACGAACAACCTGCCCGACTGCTCCAACATGTGCCACGAGTCCTCCGGCTCCGCGCTCACGGAGACCATCGGCATCGGCAAGGGCAGCGTCCTGCTGGAGGACCTGTACAAAGCTGATCTGATCATCGTCGCCGGGCAGAACCCGGGCACCAACCACCCCCGGATGCTCTCCGCGCTGGAGCAGGCCAAGGCCGGCGGCGCGAAGATCATCTCGATCAATCCGCTGCCCGAGGCGGGCCTGGAGCGCTTCAAGAACCCGCAGACCCCGCGCGGCCTCGCCGGGCGCGGCACGGCACTGACGGACCTCTTCCTCCAGGTGCGCATCGGCGGCGACCAGGCCCTCTTCCGTACGCTGAACCGGCTCGTCCTGGAGACCGAGGGCGCCGTCGACACCGCGTTCGTCGAGGAGCACACCCACGGCTTCGAGGCGTTCGCGGCAGCGGCCCGCGCGGACGACGACTGGGAGGCGACGCTGGCCGCGACGGGCCTGACCCGCGCGGAGATAGAGCGCGCACTGGAGATGGTCCTCGCGTCGCGCCGTACGATCGTGTGCTGGGCCATGGGCCTGACCCAGCACAAGCACTCCGTCCCCACCATCCAGGAAGTCGTCAACTTCCTGCTGCTGCGCGGCAACATCGGCCGCCCCGGCGCCGGCGTGTGCCCCGTGCGCGGCCACAGCAACGTGCAGGGCGACCGCACGATGGGCATCTTCGAACGCCCCGCGCCCGCCTTCCTGGACGCCTTGGAGAAGGAGTTCGGCTTCGCGCCGCCCCGCGAGCACGGCCTCGACGTCGTACGGGCCATCCGCGCCCTGCGCGACGGCGACGCCAAGGTCTTCTTCGCCATGGGCGGCAACTTCGTCTCCGCCACCCCCGACACGGAGGTCACCGAGGCCGCCGTACGCCGCGCCCGGCTGACCGTCCACGTCTCCACCAAGCTCAACCGCTCGCACGTGGTCACCGGCGCCCGCGCCCTGATCCTGCCCACCCTGGGCCGCACCGAGCGCGACGTGCAGGCGGGCGGCGAGCAGTTCGTGACCGTCGAGGACTCCATGGGCATGGTGCACGCCTCGCGCGGCCGCCTGGCGCCCGCGAGCGAGCACCTGCTCTCCGAGCCCGCCATCGTCGCCCGCCTCGCGCGCCGCGTCCTCGGCCCGGACAGCGCCACGCCCTGGGAGGACTTCGAGAAGGACTACGGCACGATCCGCGACCGGATCGCCCGCGTCGTCCCCGGCTTCGAGGACTTCAACGCCAAGGTCGCCCGCCCCGGCGGCTTCGCCCTGCCGCACGCCCCGCGCGACCAGCGCAGCTTCCCCACCGCCACCGGCAAGGCCAACTTCACGGCCGCCCCGGTCGAGTTCCCGCACCTGCCCGAAGGCCGGCTGCTCCTCCAGACGCTGCGCTCGCACGACCAGTACAACACCACGATCTACGGCCTCGACGACCGTTACCGCGGCATCAAGAACGGCCGCCGCGTCGTCCTGGTCAACCCCGAGGACGCCCGCGCGCTGGGCGTCGCCGACGGCTCGTACACGGACCTGGTCAGCGAGTGGACCGACGGCACGGAGCGGCGCGCGCCCGGCTTCCGCGTCGTCCACTACCCGACGGCGCGCGGCTGCGCGGCGGCGTACTACCCGGAGACCAACGTCCTGGTGCCGCTCGACCACACCGCCGACACCAGCAACACCCCCGCCTCGAAGTCCCTGGTGGTCCGCCTGGAGCCGGTCGCGCCGCAGACCTGACCGGGCAGTGCGGAGCGGCGGTACGGCCCCGGACCGTACCGCCGTTCCGTAGCCTGATAAGAACGTGCACGACTCAACGACCGGCGTCGGACCGGCGCCGCTTCTGTGCGCCGCGGCCGATGCCACCGGCACACGAACGGAGCCGCAGGACATGGGCGAGCAGCGCGCGACCACGTTTCCGCAGGAGATCATCGACCAGTGGGCCGGGCTCGGCCTGGACCTCGCCGCGCTGTTCTCCGCCGGTCACCTCGGTACGCGGATGAGCGTGCAGGTCCTGGAGGCCGCCCCGGAGCGGATCGTCGGCACCATGCCCGTCGAGGGCAACACCCAGCCGTACGGGCTGCTGCACGGCGGCGCCTCCGCGGTGCTCGCCGAGACCCTCGGTTCGGTCGGCGCGATGCTGCACGGCGGCCCCACCAAGCTCGCCGTGGGCGTCGACCTGAACTGCACCCACCACCGCGGCGCCCGCTCCGGCCTGGTCACCGGCGTCGCCACCCCGCTGCACCGCGGCCGCTCGTCCGCCACGTACGAGATCGCCATCACCGACGAGGACGGCAAGCGGGTCTGCAGCGCCCGGCTGACCTGCATGCTGCGTGACGTGGACGCGTCGGTGTACCACCGCGGCTGAGCCGGGTGCCGCGCTGCACGCGCGGGACTCACGGCGTACGACGGCGGCCCCGTTCCCGGCTCAGGGAGCGGGGCCGTCGTCGTACGCTCCGGGCGCGCGGCCCCCGGCGCCCGTTCGACGCCGCACGCCCCCGCGTACCGTAACGCTCCGTAGTCCGCGCGGAGGGCACCACCGCCGCCGGGCCCCCTCCGGCTCACCGGCCACTCACCCGCCCCGCACGCCACATCCGATATGCGGACATCCGAACCAAGATCAGCCCCAAATCCCCTGCGGGAAGTGCCAGTTCACGCTCCGCCCGGCGTCCGCGCCCAATGTAAGGAGCATGAGGGCAAAACGCTCATCGACGGTCATAACAAGAGCGTCACATCCTGGTCAGCGCCGCTGTCAGGTCACCGGGCCCCGCTCTAGAGTCACCGCCAGTCACCGCGCCGCCGGGCGCGCGTTGCGAGCACGGACCCTGTACCACCCGTACAGCCCGGCGCGCGAAACGGTCGTGCGACGCGCCCGACCGCGCCAGGGAAAGGACTGATCGTGCGTCACCGTTCCTTGCTCATACTCACCACCGCGGTCACCGCCGGCGCCCTCACACTCTCCGCATGCGGCTCCCGCGGCGACGACAAGAAGGGCGGCGAGGGGTCGAAGACGTCCGTGACCATCGGCCTCGACGCCCCGATCACCGGCGAACTCTCCGCCCTCGGCCTGGGCATCCGCAACTCCGCCCAGCTCGCCGTCGACAACGCCAACAAGGCCGGCGAGGTCAAGGGCGTCGAGTTCAAGCTCGAACCGCTCGACGACAAGGCGCAGGCCAACGTCGGCCAGCAGAACGCCACCAAGCTCGCCGGCGACAAGGACGTCCTGGGCATCGTCGGCCCGCTGAACTCCAGCGTCGCCCAGTCCATGCAGCAGGTGGCCCAGCAGAACGGCGTGGCCCTGATCTCCCCGGCCAACACCACCCCGGACCTCACCCAGGGCAAGGACTGGAAGCAGAACAAGCGCGTCCGGCAGTTCTCCACCTACTTCCGCACCGCCACCACCGACGAGGTGCAGGGGCAGTTCGACGGCCAGTTCGCCTGGGAGAAGGCCAAGTTCAAGAACGCCTACGTCATCGACGACCAGAAGACCTACGGCGCGGGCCTCGCCGCCTCCTTCAAGGCGCAGTTCACCAAGCTGGGCGGCAAGGTCGTCGGCTCCGAGCACGTCAACCCGGAGGACCGCGACTTCAAGGCCGTCGTCGCCAAGGTCAAGGCCGCCAAGCCGGACGTGGTCTTCTACGGCGGTGAGTACCCCGCCTCCGGGCCGCTGAGCCAGCAGCTCAAGGACGGCGGCGTCAACGTCCCCCTGATGGGCGGCGACGGCATGTACAGCGCCGACTACATCAAGCTCAACAAGAAGGCGCAGGGTGACTACGCCTCCTCCGTGGGCAAGCCCGTCGAACAGCTCGCCTCCGCGAAGAAGTTCATCGACGAGTACAAGGCCGCGGGCTACAAGGACCGCTACGAGGCGTACGGCGGCTCCGCCTACGACGCCACCTGGGCCCTGATCCAGGCCGTCAAGAAGGTCGTCGGGGACAACGGCGGCAAGCTGCCCGCGGACGCCCGCAAGAAGGTCGTCGACGCCATGAACCAGGTCTCCTTCGACGGCGTGACCGGCCATGTCTCCTTCGACAAGTACGGCGACACCACCAACACCATGATCACCGCTTACCAGGTCGACCAGGGCAAGTGGGTCGCCCGCTTCAGCGCGGAGTTCAAGAAGTTCGACAAGGCCGGCAAGAGCTGACCCGCCCGGGCTGACCCGTACCGCCGAGGCCAGCGGGCCCGGACCGTCCGCGGTCCCGGGCCCGCCGGACCCCGCCGCACCACCCCACCGGCCAGTGCCCCTCGGGCCGCGCCAGGACGCCACGAACGCCCCGGCGCGCCGACCGCGGCACACGGGCTGCCGCCACCGCCCGTACCGTCTTCCCACCCCACGGAGGCCCTGCGGTGAACGAACTGCCGCAACAGCTGGCCAACGGACTCATCCTCGGCGCGATGTACGGACTCATCGCGATCGGCTACACGATGGTCTACGGCATCGTCCAGCTCATCAACTTCGCGCACGGCGAGATCTTCATGGTCGGCGGCTTCGGCGCGCTCACCGTCTACCTCGCCATGCCGTCCGGCACCTCCCTCCTCCTCGCGCTGCCCCTGATGCTCCTCGGGGCCGTCGTCGTCTCCGGTCTCGTCGGCGTGGCAGCGGAACGTTTCGCCTACCGGCCGCTGCGCGGCGCGCCCCGCCTCGCGCCCCTGATCACCGCCATCGGCCTGTCCATCGCCCTCCAGCAGGCCGTCTGGATGTGGTACCCCGAAGGCAACAAGGCCCGCGTCTTCCCGCAGTTCAAGGGCGACTCCTTCGAGATCCTGGGCGCCACCGTCCAGCGCGGCGACATCTTCGTCGTCATCGCTGCCCCGGTCTGCATGATCGCCCTCGGCTTCTTCGTCTCCCGCACCCGCAGCGGCCGCGCCATGCAGGCCACCGCCCAGGACCCGGACACCGCCAAGCTCATGGGCATCAACACCGACCGGATCATCGTGCTGGCCTTCGCCATCGGCGCCGTCTTCGCGGGCGTCGCCGCCGTCGCCTACGGGCTGCGCACCGGCGAGGTGCAGTTCCGGATGGGCTTCATCCTCGGCCTCAAGGCCTTCACCGCGGCCGTGCTCGGCGGTATCGGCAACATCTACGGCGCCATGCTCGGCGGCCTCGTCCTCGGCGTCGCCGAAGCGCTCGCCACCGGCTACGTCGAGGAGATACCCGGTATGCAGCAGTTCGGCGGCGGAGCCTGGAAGGACGTCTGGGCCTTCGTCCTCCTCATCCTCGTCCTCCTGCTGAGGCCCCAGGGCCTGCTCGGCGAACGCGTCGCGGATCGGGCGTGATAGCGATGACCACCACACCCACCGACGGCGGCAACGCGAAGCGAGCCGCCGTGCAGCACCACCCCGGTGTCCTCCCCCTGCCCGAACGCGGCGCCCGCCTGACCACCGCGGCCGCCGCCCTCGCCACCGCCGCCTCCACCGCCCTCGCCTGGACCTGGAGCAGCGACTTCCCCGGCGACCTCACCTATGACGGCTCCCCCGCCGGCCTCCAGCTGATCACCCTCGCCGGCGGCGTCCTGACCCTGCTGTTCACCCTGTCCGGCCTCGGCGTCCGCGGCTTCGGCTGGCTCACCCCGGCCGGCCGCACCGCCCCGGTCCTGTTCGCGGCCGCCGCCACCCTCGCCGCCACCTGGTTCACCCTCGGCGCCATCGCCGTCGACCTCGGCGGCCTGGTCAATCTGGAAGCCGGCGGCTTCATCGCGGGCGCCGCCGCGCTCGCCACGTTCCTCGGCGCCCTCGGCCTGCCCGCCGACCGCGCCGTGCCCGCGGGCCGGGAGGGCGCCCCGGCGCCCGGCGCCTGGCACCGCTTCACGGGCGCGCTGGCCTCCGTACCCTTGCGCAAACCGGCGCGGCAGCTGCCTTCCTGGGGCGAGATCCTGATCATCGCCGCGGCCTTCGGCGCCGCGCTCTACGTCTTCACGTACGGCATCGACGCGGAGGACGGCCCGCCCTTCGTCGGCTACCTGATCTTCGTCGCGCTCGCCGTGCCCGCCGTGCACCGCGCCGGTCTCGTCCGGCGGCTCACCGCGATCACCGCCCGGCACCGCGGCGTCGCGCTCGTCGCGGCCTTCGTCGCCGCGGCCTGCTTCCCGTTCACCCAGGACACCGACCAGTACACGATCATCGGCGCCAACATCCTCATCTTCGCCACCGTCGCCCTCGGCCTGAACGTCGTCGTCGGCCTCGCCGGACTCCTCGATCTCGGGTACGTGGCCTTCCTCGGCGTCGGCGCGTACGCGGCCGCCCTGGTCTCCGGCAGCCCCGAATCCGCCCTCGGCGTGCACTTCCCGTTCTGGGCCGCCCTGCTGACCGGCGCCGCCGCCTCCCTCGTCTTCGGCGTCCTGATCGGCGCCCCCACCCTGCGCCTGCGCGGTGACTACCTCGCCATCGTCACCCTCGGCTTCGGCGAGATCTTCCGTATCGCCATGCTCAACCTCAACGGCACCACAGGACCCGACATCACCAACGGCGCCATGGGCATCCCCAACATCCCCAACCTGGAGATCCTCGGCTTCAACTTCGGCGAGCCCCACGAGATCCTCGGCTTCACCATCGCCACCTACGGCAACTACTACCTCCTCATGATCCTCGTGACCGCCTTCGTGGTCCTGGTCTTCCGCCGCGCCGCCGCCTCCCGCATCGGCCGCGCCTGGATCGCCATCCGCGAGGACGAGACCGCCGCCGTCGCCATGGGCGTCAACAGCTTCCGGCTGCGCCTGCTCGCCTTCGCCCTCGGCGCCGCCCTCGCCGGACTCGCCGGTACCGTGCACGCCCACGTCGTCACCACCGTCACCCCCGAGCAGTTCCAGTTCGCCGGCCCGACCCCGCCCAACTCCGCGTTCCTGCTGGCCGCCGTCATCCTCGGCGGCATGGGCACCCTCAGCGGCCCCCTCGTCGGCGCCGCCCTGCTCTACCTCATCCCCGCCAAGCTCGACTTCCTCCAGGACTACCAGCTGTTCCTGTTCGGCCTCGCCCTCGTCCTGCTCATGCGCTTCCGCCCCGAGGGCCTGATCCCCGACCGCAGGAAGCAGCTCGAATTCCACGAGACCGGCCAGCTCGACGTACCGCCCGACACCGGCCTGCCCGAACGGGACCAGGCCATCGGCGGCACCCAGGCGAAGGCGTGACGCGACCATGACCACACCCACCAGCACCGCCGGAACCGCGGACACCGTCCTCGAAGCCGCCGGCGTCACCATGCGCTTCGGCGGCCTGACCGCCGTACGCGGCGTCGACCTCACCGTCCGGGCCGGCGAGATCGTCGGCCTCATCGGCCCCAACGGCGCCGGCAAGACCACCTTCTTCAACTGCCTCACCGGCCTCTACGTCCCCACCGAAGGCACCGTCAGCTTCCGGGGCACCCGCCTCTCCCGCAAACCCCACCTCGTCACCCAGGCCGGTGTCGCCCGCACCTTCCAGAACATCCGCCTCTTCGCCAACATGACTGTCCTGGAAAACACCCTCGTCGGCCGCCACACCCGCACCAAAGAAGGGCTCTGGTCCGCCCTCCTGCGTGGCCCCGGCTTCCGCAAGGCCGAACGCTCCTCCGAAGAACGCGCCATGGAACTCCTGGAGTTCACCGGCCTGGCCGCCAAACGCGACCACCTCGCCCGCAACCTGCCCTACGGCGAACAGCGCAAGCTGGAGATCGCCCGCGCCCTCGCCAGCGAACCCGGCCTGCTCCTGCTCGACGAACCCACCGCCGGCATGAACCCCCAGGAGACCCGCGCCACCCGCGACCTCGTCCTCGCCATCCGCGACCAGGGCACCGCCGTCCTCGTCATCGAGCACGACATGCGCTTCATCTTCAACCTCTGCGACCGCGTCGCCGTCCTCGTCCAGGGCGAAAAACTCCTCGAAGGCACCTCCGAGGTCGTCCAGGCCGACGAACGCGTCATCGCCGCCTACCTCGGTACGCCCTTCGACGACGCACCCGGCGCCGAGGAGGCGGCGGAGGTACGGGCAGCGGAGGAACAGGCGCGGGGCGGGGAGCACGGAACCGGGGCCGCGCCAGGGGCCGTCCCCGAGGACTCGCCACCCGGCGCCCCGTCCGGGCCCTCCGCCCCGGAAGGAGACGCCCGATGACCACAGCCCCGCTCCTCCAGGTCGACGACCTGCGCGTCGCCTACGGCAAGATCGAAGCCGTCAAAGGCATCTCCTTCACCGTCGAGGCCGGCCAGGTCGTCACCCTCATCGGCACCAACGGCGCCGGCAAGACCACCACCCTGCGCACCCTCTCCGGCCTCCTCAAACCCCTCTCCGGCCGGATCTCCTTCAACGGCGCACCGCTCACCGGCGTCCCCGCCCACAAGATCGTCGAACGCGGCCTCGCCCACTCCCCCGAAGGCCGCCGCCTCTTCCCCCGCCTGACCATCGCCGAGAACCTCAAGCTCGGCGCGTTCCTGCGCAAGGACCCGGCCGGCATCGAAGCCGACATCCGGCGCGTCTACGACCTCTTCCCCATCCTCGGCGAACGCAGCCGCCAGGCCTCCGGCACCCTCTCCGGCGGCGAACAGCAGATGCTGGCCATGGGCCGCGCCCTGATGTCCCGGCCACAGCTGCTGATGCTGGACGAGCCCTCCATGGGCCTGTCCCCCATCATGATGCAGAAGATCATGGACACCATCCGCGAACTGCGCGCCCAGGGCACCACCATCCTCCTGGTCGAACAGAACGCCCAGGCCGCCCTCTCCCTCGCCGACCACGGCCACGTCATGGAGACCGGCACCGTCGTCCTGTCCGGCACCGGACAGGAACTGCTGCACGACGAGTCCGTACGGAAGGCGTATCTGGGAGAGGACTGAGGACCGAGGCACACGCTGTGGTGCCCCGGCCCGGATGAACGCCGGGCCGGGGCGCCCGAGTTGCCGCTCGGTTCACCAGTTGCCTATTGGTTCACCACCAGCGAGTGGTACAGCGCGTAGAGCACCGCCGGCAGCGCTCCGACGAGGACCGCGACGGCGGCGAGCACCGCCGGCAGCCGCCGCGTCGACTTCAACTCCCGTACGAGGTAGGCGACCAGCCCGAAGAAGGCCAGCGTCACCACCACCCCCGCGGCGAGCCACATCCATGACTGCGAGTGCATGACGCACTCTCCCTTCGACCATGCCTAGTCCAGCGGGCGACCTCGGCGCACGACCGCGGAACGCTCCGGGCAGGCCCGTGGTAAGGGAGCCCACGTCGGTGCACGGCGACGCGAAGAGTCGCAACGACGGTAGCCCAAATCACGTCTCGTGGGCCACAGTTGAGAAAGAAATACGGCAAGGCAGGGCGCCCGGGCTACCACCCCCGGGAACCCTGCCGAAAGCGCGCCGGACCAGGCATGAGTCTCAGGACGCTGTCCTGTAAGAGTGCTGGCCCACCGTAAACGAACGATGAACGCCGCACCCACCCACTCCGAGCGGCCACGTACAGGCCTTCAACCAGCAGCGATACACGCCTACTTAACGTCTGCTGAACGCCCTGCTATCTTCCCTGGCAGCGTGTACAGCGCGTACAGCGCACCGGAGCACCGGAAGGGGCACACGACGTGGCAGCGCTCCGCTTCGGCCTGCTGGGGCCGGTGACCTCCCACTACGCCGGCGCGCCCGTCACCCTGGGCCCCCCGCAGCGCCGAGCCGTCCTCAGCGCCCTGCTCCTGCAACCCGGACAAGCCCTCACCGTCGCCGCACTCCGCGAACGCGTCTGGCCAGGACCGCCCCCCGCCTCGGCGATCTCCGCGATCCACCTGCACATCCACCACCTGCGCCGCACCCTCGCGCAGTACGACGGCCCGGACAGCGACCCCCCGGCCCGCCTGACCACCCACCCGGGCCACACCCCCGAAACCGTCAGCTACCTCCTCCACGTCGCCCCCGACCACGTGGACGCCTGCCGCTTCCGCCACCTCGCCGACGACGGCGCCGACCACCACGCCCGAGGCGACCACCACGGCGCCCTCGACCGCTACGACGCGGCCCTGGCCCTGTGGCGCGGCGAACCCCTCACCGGCCTCCAGCCCTCCGCCTTCGTACGCCACACCCGGCGCGCCCTCACCGAGATCCACCTGGACACCGCCCGGCGCCGGGCCACCGCCCTGCTCGCCACCGGCGCCGTCTCCCGCGCCACCTTCGCCCTCCAGGACCTGCACGACCAGCACCCCGACGACGAGGCCACCGTCATCGCCCTGGCCCGCGCCCTGTGCGCGAGCGGCGCGGAGAGCCGCGCCGTCCACCTCCTCGGCGCAGAACTCGAACGCCGGCACCGCACCGACGGCATCCGGCCGCCCTCCCTGGCACACGCCCACGCGACCCTCCTCCTCGGCACCACGGGCCGGCGCGATGCATCTTGAAGCGCGGCTCCTCGGACCGCTCCACCTCACCCTCGACGGCACCGACGTCACCCCCGCCGCCGTCCGCCGGCAGGCGCTGCTCGCCTCCCTGCTGCTGCACCACGGCCGGACCGTCCCCGTCACCACCCTCATCACGGACATCTGGGGCAACACCCCGCCCGCCACCCCCAGAGAACAGATCCAGACACACGTCCACCGCATCCGCCGACAGCTCGACCAGGCCGCCGGCCGCGGAACCGGACGCCACCTCCTCACCTGGGACCACAACGGCTACGCACTGCACCTCCCCGCCCGCCACATCGACCTCACCCGCTTCGTCACCGCCCTCGACGAAGCCAGGACCCACCTGACCGCCGACCGCCCCGCCGCCGCCCGCACCCTCCTCACCGACGCCCTCGGCACCTGGCGGGGCCCCGCACTCGCCGGACTCGGCACCGGCACCGGCCTCGCCACCCACGTACGCCACCTGGAAGAACTGCGCACCGAAGCCCTCGGCCTGCGCATCGAAGCCGACATCCGCACGGGCCGGGCCGCCCGCACGGTCCCCGAACTCCGCACCCTCGTGGACGAACACCCCCACGACGAAACCTTCCACGCCCACCTGGCCACGGCCCTCCACACGACCGGCCGCACCGCCGAGGCACTGCGCGTCCTGGAACGGCTCGGCGACGCGCTGACAACGGCGTACGGGACCGGACTACCGGCCCGCCTCCAGGAGCTCCAGTCCGCGATCAGGGAGGCCGCGAAAGGTCCGGCCACTCCGGACGCGTCAGCCCTGTTCGTCCCCTCCGTCCCCACCGCTGCCTCCGTCCCCTCCGCCCCCCTCCCCGCAACCTCACCTGAGCCCACGCACCCCTCCCAAGCCCGCCCCCCGGCCCACGAGGCTCCGGGCGCACATCCGGCCCGGCTCCGCTTCACCGTCCTCGGCCCCGTACGAGCCTGGCGCGGCGCGACGCCACTGGCGACCGGCTCCCCGCAACAGCGCGCCCTCCTCGCCGTCCTGCTGCTCCGCGGCGGACGGGCCGCCACCGCACCCGAACTCGTCGACGCCCTCTGGGGCGACGAGCCACCGCACGCCGCCCTCGCCGCACTCCGCACCTACGCCTCCCGCATCCGCAAAGCACTCGGCGCGGACGCCGACCTCCTGATCGCCGAATCCGGCGGTTACGCCCTCCGGCCATTGGGCAACCAGCCGCTCGACCTCGACCTGAACCACGCCCAGCAGTACGCGGCCGAAGCCGAACAGGCCCGCGCCGCCGGCGACCACTGCCGCGCCCGGAACCTCCTGGACTCCGCGCTGGCCCTGTGGGACGGCGAGCCACTGGCCCACCTCGCCGGACCCTACGCGGAGAACCAGCGCACCCGCCTGGAGGAATGGCACCTCTCCCTCATGGAGACCCGCCTCGACCTCGACCTCGAACTCGGCAACCACGCCGAAGCCGTCCCCGAGCTGACCGCGCTCGTCGCCGCCCACCCCCTGCGCGAACGGCTGCGGGAACTCCTCATGCTCGCCCTGTACCGCAGCGGCCGCCAGGCCGAAGCCCTCGCCGTATACGCCGACACCCGCCGCCTGCTCGCCGACGAACTCGGGGTGGACCCCGCCCCCGCCCTCGCCGACCTGCAACGGCGCATCCTGCAAGCCGACCCCGGACTCGGCCTCCCCGCCGACCGGAGCCCCGACGAACCCCCCACCTACAGCCTGCGGCAACTCCCCGCCACCCCTCCCGACTTCGTCACCCCCGGCACCACCGCAGCCCAGCTCGCCGAACAGCTCACCACCCCCGACGGACCGCCCGCCACCGTCTCGGTCATCAGCGGCATCCCCGGCGTCGGCAAGACCACCCTGGCCGTCCACGTCGCCCACCTCGCCCGCGACCGCTTCCCCGACGGCCAGCTGTACGTCGACCTCCAGGCCCCCGACACCCCCGCGGACCCCGGTGCCGTCCTCGAAACCTTCCTCCGCGCCCTGGGCACACCCGCGTCCCACATCCCCGACAGCACCCACGAACGCGCCGCCCGCTACCGCGCCCTCCTCGCGGACCGCCGCGTCCTCGTCCTGCTCGACAACGCCCGCGACACATCCCAGGTCCACCCCCTCCTGCCCGGAACGGGCGGCTCGGCAGCCCTCGTCACCAGCCGCTCCCGCCTCGTCGACCTCACCGGCGCCCGCTTCGTCGACCTCGACGTGATGAGCCCCGACCAGGCACTGGCCCTCTTCACCCGTATCGTCGGCGAACAGCGCGTCGCCGCCGAACCCGCCGCCGCCCGGGACGTCGTCCGCGCCTGCGGACACCTGCCGCTCGCCATCCGCATCGTCGCAGCCCGGCTCGCCGCCCGCCGCACCTGGACCGTCTCCGACCTCGCCGCCAAACTCGCCGACGCACGCCACCGGCTGGACGAACTGCACGCCGGCGACCTCGCGGTGAGACCCGCCCTGGACCACACCTACGGACGCCTGACACCACCACAGGCACGAGCCTTCCGGCTCCTCGGCCTCGCCGACGGCCCCGACATCTCACTCCCCGCCGCGGCGGCCCTGCTCGACACCGACCCCACCGACCCCACCAGCCCCAGCCACACCAGCACCACCACCGTCGAAGATCTCCTCGAAACCCTCGTCGACACCTCCCTCCTGGAAACCGCCGCCCCCGGCCGCTACCGCTTCCACGACCTCGTACGCCTCTACGCCCACGACCGCGCCGCACGCGACGAACAACCGGCGACGCACGCAAGCGCCCGCAACCGGCTCCTCCACCACTACCTCGCCACCGCCACCGACGCCCACCAGCTCAAATGCCCCGGCGACCGACTCCTCGACCACCTCACCCCGGCCACCCGGCCCGGCACCGTGTTCACCAGCCGCAGCGCCGCACTGGACTGGCTGGCCACCGAAGGCGACAACCTCCTGGCCGCCGTACGCCAGGCCACCGCCCCCGGCCGCAACCCCCACGCACTGCGCCCGGCCGCCGACCTGCTCCTCCTCGCCCAGGACCTGCTCGGCTCCCCCGCCCTCCTCACCCCCTACGAGCAGACCGCCCGCGCCCTGGCCGAAGCCGCCCAGGAGACAGCGGACACCCGGACCGAAGCCCGCGCCCGCCTCCTCCTCAGCCGCGCCCACGCCCGGCTCGGCCGCTTCCCGGAAGCCGAGGCCCAGTCACGCGCGGCCCTCACCCTCGCCCAGCTCTCCGACGACCCCCTCGTACGCAGCCGGGCCCTGAACCTCCGCGGCGTCGAAGCACTCACCGCCCACCGCCACGCGGACGCCCTCACGTACTTCACCCAGGCCCTCGACGCCTTCCGGCAGGACCACGACCGGTACGGCGAAGCGGCAGCCCTCGCCCACCAGGCCCGCGCCCTGCTCGGACTCGGCCGCGAGACGGAATCCCTGGCCGCCGCGGACCGCTCGCTGCGCCACTACCGCGACCTCGGCGCCTCCGTCCGACTGGCCCACGGCCTGTACACGACAGGGCTCACGCTGGCCGCGGCGGGCCGGCTGGACGACGTTCGGTCCCGGTACGCCGAAGCCCTGACGCTCTTCCGCGAAGAACGCCAGGGCCTGTGGACCGGGCTCACTCTCTACCGGCTCGCCGAAGCCCTCCTCGACGCCGGGCGGCCCCTCGACGCCGCGCGCCACGCCGAGCAGGCCCTCGAAGCGCTCCAGGACACCGGCGGCGCCTGGCGGCGCGGCAAGGTCCTCGTCACCCTCGGCCACGCCCTGCGGGCAGTGGGCGCGCCGGAGCGGGCACGCGCCGTATGGCACCAGGCGCTCGCGCTCCTCGCGCCGCTGCGCGCCCCCGAGGCCGACGACGTACGCGCCCTACTGGCACCGCGCCCCGCCGCCCCCGCGCCTCAGCGCTGACCGCTACTCGCCTTCCTTGCCCTTCTTCTCCTTCTCCTTCTGCTGCTTCTTCTCCTCGGCGTCCTCGATGACCGCCTCGGCGACCTGCTGCATGGACAGCCGGCGGTCCATCGACGTCTTCTGGATCCAGCGGAAGGCGGCCGGCTCGGTCAGCCCGTACTGCGTCTGCAGGATGCTCTTCGCCCGGTCCACCAGCTTGCGGGTCTCCAGCCGCTGGGTGAGGTCGGCGACCTCCTTCTCCAGCGTCTTCAGCTCCGTGAACCGGCTGACGGCCATCTCGATCGCCGGCACCACGTCACTCTTGCTGAACGGCTTGACGAGGTACGCCATGGCCCCGGCGTCCCGCGCCCGCTCCACCAGTTCGCGCTGCGAGAACGCGGTGAGCATCAGCACCGGGGCGATGTTCTCCTCGGCGATCCGCTCCGCGGCGGAGATCCCGTCCAGGATCGGCATCTTCACATCCAAGATCACCAGATCCGGCCGGTGCTCCCGCGCCAGCTCCACGGCTTTCTCACCGTCCCCGGCCTCACCGACGACGGTGTAGCCCTCCTCCTCCAGCATCTCTTTGAGATCGAGACGGATGAGAGCCTCGTCCTCGGCGATGACCACACGGGTCGTCTGCGGCGGGACATGCGACTGGTCGTCGTCGGCGACGGGCTGCTCGGGCTCGGCGGCGCTCACGGGTCTCCTCGTTCCAGGCAGGTGGTGCCATAGCAGCCTACCTAGCAGCGGCTGCTTACCAGCACACGGTATGGTGTCTTACGCAACCGGCCCGGTTGGTGGAACTGGCGAGACACGCGGCTCTCAAACAGCCGTGCCCATAGGGCGTGTGGGTTCGAATCCCACACCGGGCACCCCTAAGCAAAGCGGACGATCACGTTCTCGTGAAATCTCGGCGTCACGCCACACAGCCCGCAGCCATCACGAAGAGTTATCGCATGCGAACGCATAGCTCTGAAGTGCGCCTGCGGGCCTTGTCCCTGCTTCGCGCGGGTTCCAGGAACGCGGACGTCGCCCGGGCGCTCGACGTGCCACTCGGCACGGTCAGCTACTGGCTGCACGTGGACCGCTCGAAACGCGGAACATGCCCAGGCTCACACAACCCCCAGTGCCCTCGGTGCGACGGATCCCCTCTCGACGAAGCCGCCTACTCCTACCTGCTGGCCCTCTACCTGGGTGACGGCCACATCATCCAGTGCTCCCAGCATCGCGTGCCGAGCCTCATGATCGCTTGCGACGACGCCTGGCCCGGCCTCATGGACGAGTGCGAAGCCGCGATGCGCGCGGTCTTCCCGGACAATTCCGTGTGCCGCGTCCGCCGGACCGGTTGTCACAACGTAAAGCTGTACTCCAAGCATTTATGGTGCCTGTTCCCGCAGCACGGCCCCGGCAAGAAGCACGACCGGCCGATCATTCTGGAGCCGTGGCAACAGCACATCGTGGACACCCACCCATGGGCATTCATCCGGGGCCTGGTGCACTCCGACGGCTGCCGCATCACCAACTGGACGACGCGCACGGTCGGCGGCCGGAAGAAGCGCTACGAATACCCGCGCTACTTCTTCACCAACAAGTCCGACGACATCCGCAGGCTGTACTCGGACACGCTCACCAAAGTGGGCGTCGAATGGACAACCCTCGCGCGCGACAGCGACCCCTTCAACATCTCCGTGGCCAAACGGGCGTCCGTAGCCCTCATGGACACCCACGTCGGCCCGAAATACTGATCGCGCCGGTACGGAGCAGGGGCCCGCCGCGCCTCCGTGATGCTGATGGATGTGCGCGTCGGGCCGAAGTGGTGAGGGTGGGGGTTACTTCGGGGTGTCGTCTTCGCCGATGTGGTGGACGCGGACGAGGTTGGTGGAGCCGGCGACGCCGGGTGGGGAGCCGGCGGTGATGATGACGACGTCGCCGCGTTCGCAGCGGCCGATGCGCAGGAGTTCTTCGTCGACCTGGGCGACCATTTCGTCGGTGGAGTCGACCTTGGGGCCGAGGAAGGTTTCGACGCCCCAGGTGAGGTTGAGCTGGGAGCGGGTGGCGGGTTCGGGGGTGAAGGCGAGGAGGGGGATGGGTGAGCGGTAGCGGGACAGGCGGCGGACGGTGTCGCCGGACTGGGTGAAGGCGACGAGGAACTTGGCGCCGAGGAAGTCGCCCATCTCGGCGGCGGCGCGGGCGACGGCGCCGCCCTGGGTGCGGGGTTTGTTGCGGTCGGTGAGCGGGGGCAGGCCCTTGGTGAGGATGTCCTCTTCGGCGGCGGCGACGATGCGGGCCATGGTGCGTACGGTTTCGGTGGCGTACTTGCCGACGCTGGTCTCGCCGGAGAGCATCACGGCGTCGGTGCCGTCGATGACGGCGTTGGCGACGTCGGAGGCTTCGGCGCGGGTGGGCCGGGAGTTCTCGATCATGGAGTCGAGCATCTGGGTGGCGACGATGACCGGCTTCGCATTGCGTTTGGCGAGTTTGATGGCGCGCTTCTGGACGATCGGGACCGTTTCCAGGGGCATTTCGACGCCGAGGTCGCCGCGCGCGACCATGATGCCGTCGAAGGCGGCGACGATGTCGTCGATCGCGTCGACGGCCTGGGGCTTTTCGACCTTGGCGATGACGGGTCGGAAGCAGTTCTCCTGGCGCATGATGCGGTGGACGTCGTCGATGTCGTCGCCGCTGCGGACGAAGGACAGGGCGATGATGTCGGCGCCGATGCGCAGGGCCCAGCGCAGGTCTTCGCAGTCCTTCTCGGAGAGGGCGGGTACGGAGACGGCGACGCCGGGGAGGTTGAGGCCCTTGTGGTCGGAGACCATGCCGCCTTCGACGACCTGGGTGTGGACCTCGGTGTCGCGGACGCCGGTGACCTGGAGGGTGACCTTGCCGTCGTCGACGAGGATGCGTTCGCCGGGGGTGACGTCGGCGGCGAGGCCTTCGTAGGTGGTGCCGCAGCGGTGGCGGTCGCCTTCGACGCCGGGGCGGACGGTGATGGTGAAGGCGTCGTCGCGTTCGAGAAGTACGGGGCCTTCGCGGAATCGGCCGAGTCGGATCTTCGGGCCTTGAAGATCGGCGAGGACGCCGACGCTGCGGCCGGTCTCCTCGGACGCTTTGCGTACCCGCTCGTACCGCGCCTCGTGGTCGGCGTAGGTGCCGTGGCTGAGGTTGAAGCGGGCTACGTCCATTCCGGCTTCGACGAGTGCCTTGATCTGCTCGTACGAGTCGGTGGCAGGTCCCAGTGTGCAGACGATCTTTGCTCGGCGCATGGTCCGACCCTACGACCTACTCATAGGTAGGGAACTGTGGGGAAGCGACTGCCCAACGGCCTTTGCGTGAAAGGCTCTTGACAAGTAGTTGAATGCGCGGGGCGGCGCTCCTATGAGCGGATGAGCGGGGCCCTGGCCGGTGGCGTCACAGGGTCGGGCGCGTCATGGTGAAGCGGGCGTTGATCTGCGCGTACACCTCTTGACGTGCGGGTTCGAGGTCGAGGGCGGGGGTGCTTTCGGCTGCGGCCGCGCCCCCGTAGGCGACGGAGCGGTACATGGCGCCGGGTGGCGGCATCGGCGTGGCGTCGTCGGCGCCGGTGTCGGCGAGTTCGAGGACGGCGTCCAGGCGGGCGCCGAGGGCTTCGGCGTATTCGCGGGCGCGCTGGACGGCTTCGTGCACGGCTTGCCGGCGGGCTTCGCGGTGGGCGGGTGAGTCGGGGCGCAGGGCCCACCAGGGGCCTTCGACGCGGGTGAGGTCGAGGTCGGCGAGGCGGGTGGTGAGTTCGCCGAGGGCGGTGAAGTCGGCGAGGGTGGCGGTGATGCGGACGCGTCCGTGGTAGGCGCGTACGCGTTCGTGGCGGCCCTTGGCGGTGATTTCCGGGGTGACGGAGAAGGCGCCGGTGTCGAGCTTCTCGACGGCGTCGCCGTAGCTCTTGACGAGGGTGAGGACCTGGTCGTTGCGGTGGGTGAGGTCCTTGAGGGTGGCGGTGCGGTCGGTGCCGCGGGCCTGGACGGTGATGTCGATGCGGGCGATCTCGGGGTCGGCTTCGATGCGGGCTTCGCCGCGGACGGCGAGGCGGGGCGCGTCGGGGGTGCCGTACGGGAGGGCGGCGGGCCGGGGGTCGGGGGCGTCGGTCATGGGGGCAGCCTGGCACGGGGGGCGGTGTTTGTCAGGGTGCGGCCGGGTGGGCGGTCATCTGATCGCAACCTGTGAGGGCTGTTGCGGGTGGGGCTGGTGAGCCAGAATCTACGCGCGTTGTCCTTGGATGTCGTGGTGGCCGCCGGTTCCGGCCGTCGCCGCGGTCCGCTGTCGTGTTTCGTCGAAGGAGATGTTCATGCCGCTCGGCCGTAGGAAGTTCCTGGGGAGTTCGGTCGCCACGGGCGCGGGGGCCGCGCTCATCGGTACGGCGGCGCCGTCGGCGGTGGCCGCTCCGGTGTCCGGCGGGGCGCGGCCCGCGCGGCGTTACGCCTTCACGGTCATGGGGACCACGGATCTGCACGGCAACGTCTTCAACTGGGATTACGCGGCCGACGCGGAATTCGACGACAAGGACCACAATGATGTGGGACTGGCGAAGATTTCCACGCTGGTGCGGCGGGTCCGGGAGGAGAAGGGCGCGCGGAATACGCTGCTGATCGACGCGGGTGACACGATTCAGGGTACGCAGTTGGCGTACTACTACGCGAAGGTCGATCCGATCACCGGTCCGAACGGTCCGGTGCATCCGATGGCGAAGGCGATGAACGCCATCGGCTATGACGCGGCGGCGCTCGGCAACCATGAGTTCAATTACGGTCTGGCGGTGCTGCGGAAGTTCGAGGAGAGCTGTGACTTTCCGCTGCTGGGGGCGAACGCGGTGGACGCGAAGTCGCTGCGGCCGGCGTTTCCGCCGTACTGGATGAAGCGGCTGCGTACGCCGTGCGGCGGGCAGGTGACGGTGGCGGTGCTGGGGCTGACGAATCCTGGCATCGCGATCTGGGACAAGGCGCATGTGCAGGGGAAGCTGGCGTTTCCCGGGCTGGAGGAGCAGGCGGCGAAGTGGGTGCCGAAGCTGCGGTCGATGGGCGCGGACGTGGTGATCGTGTCGGCGCATTCGGGGACGAGCGGCACGTCGTCGTACGGGGACCAGCTGCCGTACGTGGAGAACGCGGCGGCGCTGGTGGCGGAGCGGGTGCCGGGGATCGACGCGATTCTGGTGGGACACGCGCACGTGGAGGTGCCGGAGCGGCGGGTGGTCAATCGCGAGACCGGTCGTGAGGTGGTGCTGTCGGAGCCGTTGAAGTGGGGGCAGCGGCTGACGCTCTTCGACTTCGAGTTGGTGCGGTCGCGGGGGCGCTGGTCGGTGGATTCGGTGTCGGCGAAGGTGTTGAATTCCAATGCGGTGCCGGAGGATGTGCGGATCACGCGGCTGCTGCGTGCGGAGCAGCGGAAGGTGGTGGCGTACGTCAATCAGGTCATCGGGCGGTCGAAGGCGGAGATGACGGCCGCGGAGGCGCCGTACAAGGACACGCCGGTGCTGGATTTCATCGCGTTCGTCCAGGCGGAGGCGGTGCGGAAGGCGCTGGCGGGTGGTGAGTACGCGAAGCTGCCGGTGTTGTCGCAGGCTTCGTGTTTCTCGCGTTCGGCGACGGTGCCGGCGGGTGAGGTGACGATCCGGTCGATGGCGGCGCTGTATCCGTTCGACAATACGCTGGAGGCGCGGGTTTTGACCGGGAAGCAGTTGCGGGAGTATCTGGAGTTCTCCGCGCGGTATTACGTGCGGACGCCGGCGGGTGGTCCGGTCGATCCGGCGAAGCTGACGAACGCGGAGGGGATTCCGGATTACAACTACGACGCGGTGAGCGGGGTGTCGTACGAGATCGACATCGCGAAGGAGCCGGGGCGGCGGATCGGGAAGCTGTCGTTCGAGGGGAAGCCGGTGGCGGACGACGCGCGGTTCGTGCTGGCGGTGAACAACTACCGGGCGGGCGGTGGCGGCAATTTCCCGCATGTGGCGAAGGCGCCGCAGGTGTGGTCGACGTCGGAGGAGATCCGCAACGTGATCATCGGGTGGGTGAAGGAGACCGGGGAGATCGACGGGGCGCGGTTCGCGTCGGTGGACTGGCGGCTGACCCGGGACGGGGTGCCGGTGTTCTGATTCCGGCGCGGTGCGCGGCGGCCCAGGTGTCCGTAGGGGCGGAGCCTGGGCCGGGCGGGTCAGGGGTTTTCGATGAGGGTGGAGTTGGGGCGGGGGATGTCGGTGAGGGTGCGGGGTGGGGAGGGGCGCAGGCCGAAGGTGGTGAAGGCGGTGCGGGTGGGGAGGGGGTAGGTGGTGGTGTCGGTGAGGGAGTTGAGGATGGTGGCGCTGCGCCAGGCGGAGAGGCCGAGGTCGGGGGTACCGACGCCGTGGGTGTGGTGTTCGGCGTGCTGGACGTAGACGGAGCCGGTGACGCAGGGGTCCAGCAGGAGGCGCTGGTCGGTGTCGATCCGGGGGCGTCCGGCGGCGTCCCGGCGCATGTAGGGGTCGAGGGCGGCGAGCAGGGTGTCGGTGCGGCCTTCGCGGTAGCCGGTGGCGAGGACGACGGCGTCGGTGGTCAGGCGGGAGCGGGCGCCCTGGTGGGGGTGGTCGAGGTGGAGTTCGACCTTGGTGGTGCCGACGCGGCCGGCGGTGCGGACGGTGACGCCGGGGGTGAGGGTGGCGTCGGGCCAGCCACCGTGCAGGGTGCGGCGGTAGAGCTCGTCGTGGATGGCGGCGAGGGTGGCGTGGTCGATGCCTTTGTAGAGCTGCCACTGGCCGGGGAGGAGCTGGTCGCGTACGGGTTCGGGGAGGGCGTGGAAGTAGCGGGTGTAGTCGGGGGTGAAGTGTTCGAGGCCGAGTTTGCTGTATTCCATGGGGGCGAAGGCGGCGGTGCGGGCGAGCCAGTGGAGGCCTTCGCGGCCGGTGGGGCGGGCGCGCAGCAGGTCGAGGAAGACTTCGGCGCCGGACTGGCCGGCGCCGATGACGGTGATGTGTTCGGCGGTGAGCAGGCGTTCGCGGTGGGCGAGGTAGTCGGCGGCGTGCAGGACGGGGACGGCGGGGGCGTCGACGAGGGGCTTGAGGGGGTCGGGTACGTAGGGGACGGTGCCGACGCCGAGGGCGAGGTTGCGGGCGTGGGTGCGGCCGAGGGCTTCGGCTTCGCCGTCCTCGCCGAGCTGGGTGTAGTCGACTTCGAAGGCGTCGCGGTCGCTGTTCCAGCGGACGGCGTCGACCTGGTGGCGGAAGTGCAGGCCGGGGAGGTTTTCGCTGACCCAGCGGCAGTAGGCGTCGTATTCGGCGCGGTGGATGTGGAAGCGTTCGGCGAAATAGAAAGGGAACAGGCGTTCGCGGTGTTTGAGGTAGTTGAGGAAGGTCCAGGGGCTGGCGGGGTCGGCGAGGGTGACGAGGTCGGCGAGGAAGGGGACTTGGAGGGTGGCGTCCTCGATGAGGAGGCCGGGGTGCCAGTGGAAGGCGGGGCGCTGGTCGTAGAAGGCGGTGCGCAGGTGGGTGAGGGGCTGGGCGAGGGCGGCGAGGGAGAGGTTGAAGGGGCCGATGCCGATGCCGGCGAGGTCCAGTGGCCGGTCGGGGTCGGTGGAGGGCCGGGCGGTGGCGCGTTCGGGGTCGGGGAGCCGGGTGCTGGTGGTGCCGGGGCCGGCGGGGGCGGGGCGTCCGGGGTCCGGGGACGGCAGTTGGAGGGTGATGGCTTCGGCGTGGGGGGTGGTGCTCATCGGGGGGTGTGGCCTTCCACGAGTTTGAGGAGCGAGGCGAGGTCGTCGGTGGTGGTGTAGGGGTTGAGGAGGGTGGCCTTGAGCCAGAGGCCGGTGGGGGTGGCGGCGCGGCCGAGGACGGCGCGGCCGCGGTGCAGGAGGCGGCGGCGGATGGTGGCGACGGTGGTGTCGTCGGCTCCGGTGGGGCGGAAGAGGACGGTGCTGAGGGTGGGGCGGGAGTGGAGCTCGTAGGCGGGGTGGTCGTCGATGAGGCCGGCGAGGGTGTGCGCGGCGGCGAGGGTGCGGTCGACGAGGTCGGCGAGCCCCGTACGGCCGAGGGCCTGGAGGGTGACGGCCATCTTGAGGATGTCGGGGCGGCGGGTGGTGCGCAGGGAGCGGCCGAGGAGGTCGGGGAGGCCGGCTTCGGTGTCGTCGTCGGCGTTGAGGTAGGCGGCGCGGTGGGTGAGCGGGGCGAGATCGGCGGCGCGGGGGACGGCGAGGAGGCCGGCGGCGACCGGTTGCCAGCCGAGTTTGTGCAGGTCGAGGGTGACGGTGTGGGCGCGGTGGAGGCCGTCGAGGAGGGTGCGGTGGGTGGTGCTGAAGAGGACGGGGCCGCCGTAGGCCGCGTCGACGTGCAGGCGGGCGCCGTGGGTGCGGGTGAGGTCGGCGAGGGCGGGGAGCGGGTCGATGGCGCCGGTGTCGGTGGTGCCCGCGGTGGCACAGACGAGGACGGGGGCGCCGGGGGTGCCGGGGTGGCAGAGGCCGGTGAGGGCGGTGTGGAGGGTGTGGGGGTCGAGGGTGCCGTCGGGGGTGGGGAGGGTGAGGGGTTCGGGGAGGCCGAGGAGCCAGGCGGCGCGGTGGATGCTGTGGTGGGCGTTGGCGCCGCAGACGACGCGCAGGGGCTCGGTGTGGCGGGTGCGGGCGTGTTCGCGGGCGAGGAGGAGGCCGAGTTGGTTGGACTCGGTGCCGCCGGTGGTGACGAGGGCGTCGGGCTGTTCGTCCTCGTGGGTGCGTCCGGGGCCGGTGGGGGCGTCGGGGCCGTACGGGCGGGGGGTGCCGTCGGGGCCGTACGGGTGGACGAGGGCGGCGAGTTCGCGGGCCGTGCGGGCTTCGAGGGCGGAGGCGGCGGGGGCCTGGTCCCAGGAGTCCATGGACGGGTTGAGGGCGGCGGCGGCCAGGTCGGCCGCGGCGGCGAGGGCCAGCGGCGGGCAGTGCAGGTGGGCCGCGCAGTGCGGGTCGGCGGGGTCGGCGGCGCCTTCGGCGAGGGCGTGGACGAGGGCGCGCAGCGCCGCGTGCGGGCCGCGGCCGGTTTCCGGGAGGACGGGCCCGGTGGCTTCCCGGAGCCGCGCGGCGACGCGGCCGGGGCCGCCGGCGGGCAGCGGCCCGCCCCTGGCTTCCGCACCGTCGCGCAGAGCGTCGAGGACGGTGCCGAGGAGGGGCCGCAGGGCGTCGGGGCCTGCGGCTCCGCCGGCGAGGGGCGGGGTGTTCATGGGCAGTCCTTCGGGTGCGCGACAGCGGGCACACCACAGACTGGCCGGGGCCGGGTGGCGGACCTGCCGTGCTGGGCGAGCTCAACCCGAAAGGGGTACCCAGGTGCTGGGCGGGGCGGTGGTGATCGGATTGCCTGCTATGCAGTCCGTAGGGTCTGTACGTACGTCGGCCCGCTCGGGGCCGGAAGGGGCGGCAGGGCTGGAACCGGAGGGGTGGCGGGGCCAGGGTCGAGAGGGTGGCACGGCCGGGTCAGGGGGGCGCGTGCCGGATCCTTTTCTCCCGGTCACGCGCCCGCGTGCGCGCCCCGCACCACCGGGCCCGCTGTCGCCCCGTAGGCCGGCCGCTACGCGCCCCGTACCCGCAGTGCCCTCCTCAGGTCGTCGAGCTGGTCGATGAGCTTGCGGCGCAGGGCCGGGGACGGGCCGGCGGTCCGCAGGCACTCCTCGCCCAGTTCGAGGGTGGTGGTGTCGACGAACGGTGTGGGGAAGGCGTAGCGGCCGGCGGAGTCGGCGAGGGCGGGGCCGCGGCGGGTGGCGAGGGCCGTCGCGGCGGGGAAGTAGCGGCCCACGTACGGGCGCACGAGGTCGAGCTGTTCGGGGGCCCAGAAGCCGGTGGCGGTGGCGTTGAAGAGGTAGTTGGACAGGTCGGTGTGCTCGTCGGTGGTGAACAGGGCGTCCCAGGCGGCCTGTTTGGCGGCCGGGTCGGGCAGGGCCGCACGGCAGGTGGCGGCGCCCTGGCGGCCGGTGGCGCTGGGGTCGCGGGCCAGTTCGTCCTCGATGGCGGCGGGGGTGGTGGCGCCGAGGACGGCGAGCCGGCCGAGGATGCGCCAGCGCAGCTCGGGGTCGAGGACGGGGCCGCCGGGCACGCTGCCGCCGGAGAGCCAGTCCTGTATGCCGTCGGGGGTGGTGGCGCAGTCGATGAAGGTGCGGACGGCGGCCAGGCGCAGTCCTTGGCCGTCGCCGTTCTCGGAGCCTTCGGTGCGGCGCAGGATGTCGCGGGCGATGGTGCTGAGGGTGTTCAGGGCGGCGGGCCGGTCGGCGGCGGGGAGGTAGCGGTCGGCGATCTGGGTGCGGGCGAAGGCGAGGGCGCCGGAGACCACGGCGATGTCGGTCTCGTACGGGAGGTGGGCGCGGGCGGCGTCCAGGTAGGCGGCGGGCAGCAGTTCGCCGTCGCGGACCATGTCGCGGGCGGCGTTCCAGACGACGGCGCGGGTGAGGGGGTCGGGCAGGCCGGAGAGCGCTTCGCGGACCGTGTCCCAGGACATGGGGTCGAGGCGGACCTTGGCGTAGGTGAGGTCGCCGTCGTTGAGGAGGACCAGGGCGGGGCGGGGGCCGGGCGCGGTGTGGAGGCGCTGCGAGGTGGTGCCCCGTGTGCCGGTGTCGGCGGGCGGCGCGGGGCGGGGCTCGCCGGGAGCCGGTGCGGCGACGTGTTCCGGGTGGCCCGGCCTGCCCAGCTGTTCCGGCTGCCCTGGGCGGTCCGCCGCCGGTATGTCCCAGGCGAGGTGGTCGCGCGCGACGAGGCGGGCGGTGTCGGTGGGGTCGCGGTCGTACAGCCCGGCCGTCAGGTGGTGCGGGCGGCTGCCGTCCCGGTCGACGCGCAGGGTCCAGCCGCCGTCGGGTGCGGTGCCGAGGGCGGGGGTGAGGGTGTCGACGCCGGTGGTGCGCAGCCAGTCGGCGGCCCAGGCGTGCACGTCGCGGTCGGTGGCCTGGGCGAGGGAGTCGACGAAGTCGGCGAGGGTGGCGTTGCCGAAGCGGTGGCGGGTGATGTGGTCGTTGACGCCGGCGAGGAAGTCCTTCTCGCCCATCCAGGCGACGAGCTGGCGCAGCGCGGAGGCGCCCTTGGCGTAGGAGATGCCGTCGAAGTTGAGGAGGGCCGATTCGGTGTCGGGCACGTCCTCGGGGGCGGGGGCGACGGGGTGGGTGGAGGGGCGCTGGTCGGCGTCGGAGCCCCAGCCCTTGCGGGTGATGGCGAAGTCGGTCCAGGTGTCGGTGAAGCGGGTGGCTTCGGAGAGGACCTGGTAGCCCATGTACTCGGCGAAGGACTCGTTGAGCCAGATGTCGTCCCACCACTGGAGGGTGACGAGGTCGCCGAACCACATGTGGGCCATCTCGTGGGCGATGATCACGCCGCGCACCTGGCGCTCGGTGTCGGTGACCGCGGAGCGGAAGACGTATTCCTCGCGGAAGGTGACCAGGCCGGGGTTCTCCATGGCGCCCGCGTTGAACTCGGGCACGAAGGCCTGGTCGTAGGAGTCGAAGGGGTACGGCTCGTCGAAGAGGGCGTGGAAGCGGTCGTAGCAGCGGCGGGTGATGTCGAAGATCTCTTCGGCGTCCGCGGTCAGGTGGGGGGCCAGGGAGCGGCGGCAGTGGAGGCCGAAGGGCAGCCCGGCGTGTTCGGTGCGGACGGTGTGCCAGGGGCCGGCGGCGACGGCGACGAGGTAGGTGCTGATGGGCGGGGTGGCGGCGAGGTCCCAGCGGTTCGTCTCGCCGTCCTGGCGGGTGGCGGTGCCGTTGCCGAGGACGGTCCAGCCGGCGGGCGCGGTGACGGTCAGCTCGAAGACGGCCTTCAGGTCGGGCTGGTCGAAGGCGGTGAAGAGGCGCTGGGCGTCGTCCAGGAAGAGCTGGGTGTAGACGTAGCTCTCGCCGTCGGCGGGGTCGGTGAAGCGGTGCATGCCCTCGCCGGTGCGGGAGTAGGACATGAGTGCTTCGACGCGGAGTTCGTGGTCGCCTTCGGTGAGGCCGGGCAGCGGCAGGCGGTTGCCGTCCAGGGTGGCCGGGTCGAGGGGGTGCCCGTCGAGGGTGGCGGAGCGCAGCTCGTGGGCTTTGACTTCGATGAAGGTGTCGCCGGGGGTGCGCGCACTGAAGCGGACGGCCGTGCGGGACACGAAGTGGTCGGGGCCGTGGGTGAGGTCGAGGTCGATCGCGTAGCGGTGGACGTCGAGGAGTCGGGCTCGGGTCTGCGCCTCGTCGCGCGTCAGTGCGGGCATGTCCTCATGCTGCCGTACGGCACTGACACCGCGCACTCGACATCTCTCTTTTCCCGGTCGGCGCGCCCGGTACGTGCTTCGCTCGCCCCGTGCGTGCGGCGCGTTGCCGTCGTGCGGCGCGCTCCCGGGCGCCGTCGTCTCAGCCGATGCGCGGCGGATCGTCGGGGTCCGGTACGCGGGTGGACCAGCCGCCGGGGACGCTGTGGCCCTGGCGGGCGCGGAAGCGGGCGGGTGCGGTGCCGACGCGGCGGGTGAACAGGCGGCTGAAGTAGGCCGGGTCGGTGTAGCCGACGCGGCGGGCGACGGCGGCGACGGGGAGTTCGGTGGCGGTGAGGAGTTCCTTGGCGTGGCCGAGGCGGACGGCCAGGAGGTAGTCCTTGGGGCTGCAGCCGGCGCCGCGGCGTACGGCGGTGCGCAGGGCGGCGGGGGTCATGCCGTGGCGGGCGGCGTGCTCGGCGACGGACAGGGGCAGGAACGCGTCGCGGGCGAGGGCCTGGAGTACGGGGTCGCCGTCCGCGTCGGTATCGGCGCGGGCGCGGCGCAGGGCGACGAGGAGTTCGTGGACGGCGGCGGCGGTCTCGACCTCCAGGAGGGGGTTGCCGCGGCGGGCGGCGCGGGTGATGCGGCCGATGGCGGTGCGGGCGGCGGCGGTGTCGGCGAGCGGGACGAGGGGGCGGTCGGGTTCGATGTAGCCGAGTTCGGTGTAGGTGGTGGTGGCGGGGCCGGTGAAGTCGACGAAGCTCTCGTCCCAGCCGGTGTGCGGGTCGGCGCCGTAGTGGTGGGTGACGCCGGGGACCAGCCACAGCAGGGCGGGCGCGGTGACGGGGGTGCGGGTGCCGTCGGGGGTGGTGAACCAGCCGTGGCCGGCGCGGACGACGACGGCGACGTGGTGGTCGAGGACGCGTGGGCCGACGGGTGGCAGGGTGCCGTGCTGGAGTCCGACGCCGAGGCACACCAGGCCGAGCCGGTGGTGGGCCGGGCTCGGTGTGAAGTACCGCATCCAGGTGTGGTACATGCGGGCCCCTTCCCGTGCTGCCGACGGCGGTCGCGGCCGGTTCCGTCCAATCAGCGTCGATCTTTGTCCATGGACCCGTGTGCCGCCAGGGGTGAGGGTGGGCGCGGGACTGAAGGGCGGAGGGGTGGGCGCGTGGGTGAGTTCGTGGTGGGCGGGCGTGACTTCGAGCGGGACGGGCGGCCGGTGCGGCTGCTGTCGGGAGCCCTGCACTACTTCCGGGTGCACGAGGCGCAGTGGGGGGACCGGCTGGCGATGCTGCGCGCCATGGGTCTGAACTGCGTGGAGACGTACGTGCCCTGGAATCTGCACGAGCCGCGGCCCGGCGCGTACCGGGATCCGGGGGCGTTGGGCCGCTTCCTGGACGCGGTGTCGGCGGCGGGGCTGCTCGCGCTGGTCAGGCCGGGTCCGTACATCTGCGCGGAGTGGGAGAACGGCGGGTTGCCGCACTGGCTGACCGGCCCGCTGGGGCGGCGGGTGCGGACCCGCGATCCGGAGTTTCTGCGGGCGGTGGACGCGTGGTTCGGGCGGCTGCTGCCGCAGGTGGTGGCGCGGCAGTACGACCGTGGCGGTCCGGTGGTGATGGTGCAGGTGGAGAACGAGTACGGGTCGTACGGCAGCGACCGGGCGTACCTGGCGCACCTGGTGGACCTGTTGCGGGGTCTCGGCGTGCGCGTGCCGCTGTTCACCTCGGACGGTCCGGAGGACCACATGCTCACCGGGGGTTCCGTGCCGGGTGTCCTGGCCACGGCCAACTTCGGTTCCGGGGCGCGGGAGGCGTTCGCGGCGCTGCGCCGGCATCAGCCGGACGGGCCGCTGATGTGCATGGAGTTCTGGTGCGGGTGGTTCTCCCACTGGGGTGACACGCCGGTGACGCGCTCCCCGGAGGAGGCGGCGGAGGCGCTTCGGGAGGTCCTGGAGTGCGGCGGTTCGGTCAACGTCTACATGGCGCACGGGGGGACGAACTTCGGGGGCTGGGCGGGGGCGAATCGTTCCGGCGAACTGCACGGCGGGGCGTTGCGGCCCACCGTGACGTCGTACGACTACGACGCGCCGGTCGATGAACGCGGCCGCCCCACCGAGAAGTTCCACCGCTTCCGCGAGGTGCTGGCCGCGTACGCGCCGGGCCCGCTGCCCGGCATTCCCGAGCCGCAGCCGGTGCTCCCCGCCCCCGTACAGGCCGTCCCCGGCGGCTGGGCGGCGCTCCCGGACGTCCTGGACGTGCTCGGCGGCCCGGAGGTGGCGTCGGGGGTACCGCCGGCCTTCGAGGAGCTGGACGTGGACCGGGGCGTGGTCCGTTACCGCTTCGAGGTGCCGGGGCCGCGCGGGCCGCTCCCGCTGCGGGTGACGGGGCTGCGCGACGTGGCGGTGCCGTACGTGGACGGGGTGCGCGGGCCGACGCTGTTCCAGGAGGAGGCGGAGATCGGCGCGGCGGTGGCCGGGCCCGCCACCGTGGAGCTGTGGGTGGAGTCGCTGGGGCGCGTGAACTACGGGCCGCGGCTGGCGGAGCCGAAGGGCGTCACGGGCGGGGTGCTGCACGAGCGGCAGTACGTGCACGGCGTACGGGCGCGGGGGCTGCGGCTGGACGCGCTGGAGGACGCGGCGGCGGTGCGGCGGGTGCCGTTCCGGAGCGCCGGCGGCGGGCTGCCGGGCCTCTACCGGGCCACTCTCTCCGTCCCCTCCCCCGGTGACGCCGCCCTCGAACTGCCTGGCTGGTCGCGCGGTTTCGCCTGGCTGAACGGTTTCTGCCTGGGCCGCTACTGGGCGGCCGGGCCGCAGCACACCCTGTTCGTCCCCGGCCCGGTGCTGCGCCCGGGCGCCAACGAGCTGCTCCTGCTGGAGCTGGAGGGCGCCCCCGCTCTTGAGGGGGAGCGGGCAGGGGCGCCCCGTCTGGTGCCCTGACGCGTCAGTCTGCCGCGCCCGGGCGGACCGGGCCACGGTGCGGGCGCGCCGTTCCCCGGGGCCCGGCGCCCGTCAGACTTCCCGCACCTCGAAGGTGTCCAGGACGAACTCCGCCTTCCCGTCGCCGCCCGTCTTGCGCAGCCCCACCCACACCTCACCGCTCTCCGGGGCGGTGAACTCGTAGGTGTGGGTGGCGGGCCGGGTGGCGGCGGGCAGCGGGGTGCGGCTCAGTTCGCGGGCGGCCGGTTCGTCGGCGGCCGTGATCCAGGCGTACTGGCCGGCCTTCTCGTTCTCGTAGCGGAAGGTGACCCGGTAGCGGCGGCCGGGGAGGAAGCGCGCGGTGTGCGGCACGGTCCGGTAGACCAGTCCCTCGTTCTCGCCGCGGGACTTCAGGGACTGGCCGCCGTCGACGACGTCGTCGACGGCCTTGCCGTTCCAGCCGCGCTGGGTGAAGGGGGCGTGCCGCTGTGCGATGTGCGTTCGTGGGTCGGTGACCCGGCCCGCGTCGCCCTTGACGAAGGGGCCCCAGCCCTGCGGTACGTGCTCGAAGTCCTCGTACGCGACGGTGCCGGGCCGGTGCGTGGGAACTGCCGGGACCACCCGCACGTTGTCGAAGCGAACACGGGGCGTACCTGCCGCGACACCGAGGGTGAGGGTGACGGGGCCGCCGCCCTCGGGGACGGTGAAGGGGGTGAACATCCGCTGGAAGCGGGTGCCGTGCTTGCGGTCCGCGGCGACGAAGTTGCCGGCGGTGGAGGTCTCGGTCCAGTTGGCGGCCGTGACGCCGTCACCGGTGCGTACCTCCAGTGTGGCCCGGCGGCGCTCCCCCGGTCGCGCGCCGACCTCGACCTGCACGGAGGCCGCGTAGGTGCCGGGTGCCAGGCGGGTGAGCCGCCGGCCGACGGCTGCCGCGCCGCCGGCGCCGACGACCAACTCGTAGTCGCCCAGCGGGCTCATTTCGACCGTGGCAGGCCCGCTGACCTGCCAGGCGTCGAGGTTGCCGGAGTGGAAGCCGGGGTCGGCGAGCGGCGTGCCCTCGCCCCAGCCGGGCCCGCTCCCCTGCCCCCAGCCCCGGCCGCCCTGGGCCGGTGCGGGCTTGCGGTAGAGGACGTACGGCTGTCCGGGCGCGGCGGTGACGGTGACCTTCCCGCCGTGTACGGTCAGCCGCTGCGGACGGCTGCGGCCCTGGTCGGTGAGCCGGTAGGCGTACACGCTGCGGCTGCCCGACCAGCCGCGCGGCAGCGTCCAGGTGGTCGTGCCGCCCGCGGGGTGGTAGTGGTAGAGCTTCTCGGGGTCGGTGGCGCGGCGTGGTTCCCAGGGCAGCAGGTAGCTGCCGCCGTCGTACACGAGCCGTCCGTCGGTGGTGATGCGGCGGGTGCCGCCGGTGTCCGTGACGGTGGTGGCGGTCGGTCCCTCGAAGGTGATCTCGTGGTCGCGCCAGGTGCGGATCGGGTACGCCTGGAGGTACTTGGCGGGCAGCGCGTCCACCCAGATGATCTTGTAGAAGGCGTGCCAGTCGGTCTTGCCGACCCAGCCCTCGAAGTTGCCCATGCGGGCGCCGCCGAGCAGCGTGGGCCACTTGTTCGCGAACACGTCCTTCTGGTGGTTGCGGACGAAGCGGATGAGCCGGGAGTTGATGCCGCGCGAGCTGTCGCCGCCGTAGTCCGTCTCGTTGGCCCAGTGTGCCCACAGGGCGGAGCGCTCCAGGCCGTGGCCCCATTCGGTGGTCACCTGCCAGCCCTGGGCGCGCAGGTGGCGCTGGAGGCGGTCGGAGTTCCAGCCGGACTCGCGGAAGACGTCGATGTAGAGGGTGTTCAGGGCGGGGTCGGTCTCCTCGCGCAGCTGCCGGAAGCGGCGGACGATGTCGCCGCTGACCAGGTCGCGGCGGGCGTCGATGCGGTAGGACTGGTCGAGCCAGTCCCACTGCGCGTCGTTCTTGTCGACGAGGGTCTCGGAGAAGGCGTGCGCGACGGGGTACGACTCGGTGGCGTTGACGTGGACGGCGAAGTCGCTGTGCCACCGCTTCCCGGCGCGCAGCAGCGTGTTGAGGTCGGCGAGTCCGCCCGCGCGCTGGTTGTGGTTGCCGCCGTAGTCGGGGTGGGCGGAGTCGTGGCCTTCGGACTGGTAGCCCTTCAGGAGCGTGAACTGCCGCAGCCCGTCGGTGGCCAGCGCGATCCGCTTGACGTTGTCGAGGGTGGCCAGGAAGGGGTTGGTGGCCTGGCTGGCGAAGTTGAAGGGAATGTGGGCGACGACGCGCAGGTGCTGTTCGTCGGCGCCGAGCGGACTGACCATGATGTCGCGCAGCGCGATGGCGGCGTCCTGCCAGTCGGCGGTGCCGTCACCGTTGCGGTCGCGGGTGAGGATGACGGTGGCGTACGGCAGGGGCTCGGTGTCGTGCAGCGGCGCGGTGGCCGCGCGGTGGGTCCACTGGCCGCAGCCGAGGCGCGCGAAGCGGTGGCCGCCGCTCGCCGTGGTCTGCCGCCACAGCCGCCCGTTTTCCCAGGTGGTGGCGCCGCTGGGCCGGTCGTACACGGTGTTGGTCTCGATGGCGGCGGCCAGCCGGCCGGTGGCGGCGACCGCGTACGCGCAGCCGGCGGGCGCGGCGTCCACGGGCGTGCCGGGCGTGAGCTGGACGAGGGTGTCGCCGCTCCGGGCCTGGTCCAGGTCGATGCGCGCGGCGAGGAGGGCGGCGCCCGGCTGGTCGCTGCGCACGCTCAGCAGGGCGAGCCCGGGGACCTGGAGCGTGCCGACGCGGCAGGCCGGGGTGTCGGCGATCCTGGTGACGCGCCAGTCGACGCGCCATCCCCTGACGGTGATCTCGGTGTCGATCTCGGTACCGCCGTCGAAGGCGAGGGTGTAGGCGATACGGCCGGCGGCGGGGCGGGAGGAGACCCGGGGCGTGCGGGCGATGCCGTCGACGAGGATCTGGGTGACCGGGTCGGGCTGGCCGTACAGGACGGCGCCGGTGCCGCGGTCGGTGTAGGAGAGGACGCGGGGGAAGGCGGTGTCGACGCGCACCTCCAGCGCGTCGGACTGCAGGACCGCCTCACCGGCGCGGGTCTTCGGCAGCGGGCCGGCGCTCGTACCGGTACCGGTGCTGCGGCTGTCCGCGTACGCGCTGCCGCCGCCGAGCGGCAGGGCGCCGGCGAGCCCGGCGAGCGCGGTGCCGACGACGATCTTCCTGCGGGTGGGGCCGGGTTCCGGGGCATCCGGGGCGGCCGCGCCCGCCGGTTCCCGGGTGTCCGCCGGTTCGCTCGCGCCCGCCGGTGCTGGTTCGCCGGCCGGCCGCCCCGTTCCTGTCGGTCCGTTCACGCGCGCTCTCCGTCCTTCGCACCGGCTCTGTCCGTCGCGGGCCAGGGTCCTGGGTACGCGGCGGGCGCGCCCATGGACAAAGGGACGGGAGGTGTTGGACTAACGGGGCAGCGGCAGGATGCCGGGGCGCAGCCACGTGACCGCGGGCAGGGTCGCCGCGCCGTTCGTGACGTCCGCGACGGCCTTCAGCCGCGCGTCCGAGGTGCCCGGTACGGCACGGTCGGCGCCGCTACGCGCCCCACCACGGGGCTCGTCGGTGGCGGTCTGCCGAACCACGGTGTGCCGCACGGCGGTGTGCCGCACGGCGGTGGGTGTCACCGTGGGATCCGTCTGGAGGCTGTGTCCGCGGCTGCCCAGCAGCAGCCAGGTGACGGCCGCGGCGGCGGCCAGCAGCAGGGCGGCGATCACGGTCGTGCGGTGGTCACCGGGGCGGGCGGGGCCGTGGCGCGGGGCCCGCGGCGTACGGCGGGAGCGGGGCTCGGTGGTCACACGGCCCACGCCAGGAAGGGGACGGGCGGACCGGCATCGGCTTTCCGGCCAAGCGCCGGCGCCCGTACCCGGCCGGAAGTACGAGCCTGGCCCCTCCCCGGCAGACCCGCATTCCCCGCAGGACACACGGCGCACCCGAGCCCGGAGCCCGACGCACGCACGCCGCGCCCCGATGCCCTTGAGCACCAGGGCGCGGCGTCCGCGCCGTGTCGGTGGCCGTCAGCCGGCCAGGCCGTCGGCCGCCTTCTTGATGTCCGCGGCGAAGGTGCTCACCTCGGTGTAGACGCCGGGCTTGCCGGGCCGGGCGCAGCCCTCGCCCCAGCTGACGATGCCGACCTGGAGCCACTGGCCGGCCTCGTCCTTGCGGAACATCGGGCCGCCGGAGTCGCCCTGGCAGGTGTCGGTGCCGCCGGTGTCCAACTGGCCGGCGCAGATCTCCTCGCCGGGGGTGAGCTGGTCGCCGTAGGCCTTCTTGCAGGTGGCGTCGTCGACGAAGGGCACCTTGGCCTTGAGGAGGTAGCGCTGCTGCTGGCCGCCTTCCTTGTCGGCGCCCCAGCCGGCTATGTCGAACTCGCCGTTGGTGAGCTTGTCGTCCGTGGCGATCTTCAGGGTGGGCAGGTCGATGGGCTTGGCGAGCTTGATCAGCGCCCAGTCCTTGCCCTTGCCGTTGTAGCCGGGGGCCTGGAGGACCTCGGTGGACTTCACGCTGACGGCCTGGGAGTCCTGGAGGTCCACCACGCCGGCGGTGGCCGTGATGGAGGTGTTGGGACCGCTGCCGTCCACGCAGTGGGCGGCGGTCAGCACGATGTCCTTGGCGTACAGGGCGCCGCCGCAGCCCATCGACAGGCGGACCATGAACGGGAATTCGCCCTGGGCGGCCTTGGTGCCGCCGACGATCTTCGTCTGGGCGCCGCCGGGCTGAGGTGTGGGGGTGGCGGCGGCGTTGGCGGCGGCGGGCTGGAGGCTGACGGCGGCGAGGGCGACGGCCGCGGCGGCGGTGGCTCTCCTGAGGTGCTTCAGCTGGCTTCGCAACGGGGTTCCTTTCGTGGGGGGTTGCACGCCGATGTCAGGCCCATGCCAACGCGAGAACCGGAAAGGACCGCCGGAAGAACGTGCCGAAAGTCGGCAGCACGCCGCAAGGCGTCCGGACCCAGTGGGGGATGAGCCCGCAAAGCGCCCTTGGATTATGTGGAGTCGGCGATCACAGTGGCAAGGGTGTACATCTGGCCAACTCCTGTTCTACCCACGCCACGTACACCCCATACCGGACGTTCCCGACGAGCCGTACAGTGGTCGGGTGGCGGCGACGGGAAACCCGGGCAGTTCCGGCGGTGACATCGAGCACGGCTATCCGCATCTGGACACGGTGCGCGCGGCCGTCACCGCGCTCTACAAACGCCTGTCGTACGACACGGTCCGCACCTTCGAGACCAGCGTGCTGCCCGCCGATGTCGCCTTCAGCGACGACGAGGAGCTGTACGCGGGCGCACAGCGGGTGGCCCGCGCCATGGTGCAGCACCTGCGGCTGCCCGACGCGCGCGTGATCGTCGCCTTCCGCGACATGCAGCTGGCGGCCAACGTCGAACTCACCGCGGGCCCCGAGTACTTCGTCGAGCTGAACGCCCGCTTCAAGTCCCACCGCCGGGACGTCGGCGCCGCCCTCGCCCACGAGGTGATGCACGTCTACCTGCACCGCCTCGGCCTGTCCTTCCCCGGCACCCGCGACAACGAGATCCTCACCGACACCGCCACCACCTACCTGGGCGCGGGCTGGCTGCTGCTCGACGCGTACCGTGAACACGGCCCGTTCTCGCAGAAGCTGGGCTATCTGACCCCTGAGGAGTTCGGTTACGTCCTCGCCAAGCGCGCGCTGCTGCTCGGCGAGGACCCGGCGCCGTGGTTCACCAGCCCGCAGGCGTACGACGCGTACAAGGCGGGCCTGGCGCTGGCCCGCCGCGACGCGCAGCAGCCGCCGCTGGCCGCGGCCGGCTGGGCGGGCCGCCGCCGCTACGCCAAGGACCGGCGCGCGGCCCAGGACCCGCGGCGCGCCGGCCGGCCGGGCGGTCCGCCGCCGGCCGGCGGCTACGCGTTCGAGGGGAGCGCGCCGCTACGCGTGTCGTTCCCCTGCCCGACGTGCCATCAGCGCATCCGCGTCCCGGTGCGCGGCCGGCTGCGGGCCCGCTGCGCACTGTGCCGCACGGAGCTGGAGTGCGACACGTAGCGGCACAGCGGCACAGCGGCACGGCGGCACAGCGCCACACCGGCACGTAGCGGCGCAGCGCCACACCGACACGTAGCGGCACAGCGCCACACAACGGCAGGTACCGGCCCGCGGCGAACCCGTGACCGGCGTCAGCCGTGGCAGACGACCTTGACGGCCCCGGCCCCGTGGTGGGCGCGGTCCCGGCCCGGCGAGTGGTTGTCGCCGCGGTCCATCAGCTTCACGCCGATCTTGTTCTGCCGGACCGGGAAGGCGCCGGCCTGCTGCCAGCTCCCCCGGTGCGCGACCTGGTCGACGGTGAAGGCGCCGACCTTCGAGCCCGGATTGAAGGGGTCGGTGAGCACCTGGTAGTGGGTCGGGCTGCCCTGGACGTCCCGTTCGCTGGGGCCGCTGGGGACGTAGACCAGCACCTGGCAGCTGCGGGACTCCGGGCCCGGCTCCCACCACCACATGATGTTGTTGTCGGTGTCCTTGTTCGGGTCACCGGACATCGGTACGGACGTGAACTGGCCGCTGCAGCCGCCCTCGCGGGTGCTGCCGCCGGTCAGCCCGTACCAGCCGACGCCGACTTCGCCGTGCACGCCGGCCTGGTGGTAGCCGCCGCGCGGGGGCGTCGGGCAGCCGGGGCCCGCGATGCCCTCGTACGTCACCTTGGCGCCGGCGCCCGCGACGCGCGGCGGGGTGGGCTTCTTCGCCTCGGGGGTCGGGCTCTTCGTGGGCTCCGGCGGAGCGGCCGGCGGCTTCTGCCCGCCGCCCGGCGTGGCCGCGTCGCCGGGCTTCTTCTCGCTCGGCGACGCGTCGGGCGTCTTGCCGGGCTTGGCCGACGGCAGCGGGGAGCCGGTCCTGGTCTGCTGCGGCTGCTTGGCGGCGACGGCCTGCTCCTGGCCGTCACCGAAGCGCACGTTGGAGACGCCGAGGGTGGCCAGGGCCACCGCGCCGACGCCGACACCGGCCAGCACGGGCAGGCCCAGCGCCGTCTTCCACACCCGGCGTCCGGGGGCCAGGCCGCGCTTGGGCGGCCGGGCGCCCTTGGAGAAGGTCTCCGCGAAACCGGACCGGGACGGGTCGGATCCGCCGGAGCCGTCCGGCCCGGCGCTCTTGTTCGGCTGTGACAACGGGGGTTCCTCCTGGGGGTGGTCGGGGGTGTCGGGCCGGGACCGGCGGCGGGGCGCCGGTCAGGCCCGCTGGACGGGCCCGCCGGGACCGGACGGGTACGGCTGCGCCACGGCGGTGCCCTCGGGCGGCTGCGCCTGCGGTAGGTCCTGCCGGGGCAGGACCAGTTCCGGTACGTCCAGTTCGGACAGGGTCCGCAGGTCCGCCTCGGACGGCGCGTCGTTCTCCGCCACGCGGTACGCCTGCCGTTCGGTCATCGCCTGGAACGTCTGCCGGGCGGAGCGTCCGTTGCCGAAGCGGCCGTCGCGCGGTACGTGGTCGAAGTAGCCGACGAGGGTGGCCCGGGCCGCGTCGGTCAGTTCGTACTGGTGGGCCGCCGCGTGCTGTTCCACGATCCGCACCAGGTCCTCGGTGTCGTAGTCCTCGAACAGCAGCGTGCGGTTGAAGCGGGAGGCCAGGCCGGGGTTGGAGTCGATGAAGTGCTCCATCTCCACCGGGTAGCCGGCGACGATGACCACGACCGCGTCGCGGTGGTCCTCCATCAGCTTCACGAGGGTGGCGATGGCCTCCTGCGCGAAGTCGTTGCCGCCCGAGGAGTGCGCGGGCGCCAGCGAGTACGCCTCGTCGATGAACAGCACGCCGCCCATCGCCTCCATGAAGACCCGCTGGGTCTTCGGCCCGGTGTGGCCGACGTACTCGCCGACCAGCGCGGAGCGGTCGGCCTCCACGAGGTGGCCGCGCTCCAGCAGGCCGACGGCGGCCAGGATGCGCCCGTAGAGCCGGGCCACCGTGGTCTTGCCGGTACCGGGGTTGCCCGCGAAGACCAGGTGGCGGCTGAGCGGCGGCGCGGCCAGCCCGGCCGCCTCGCGGCGCTGGACCATCCGCATCAGCTTGACGAGCGAGGCGACGTCCTGCTTGACGCGGTCCAGGCCGATCAGCTGGTGCAGTTCGCCGAGCAGGTCGTCGAGGTCCTCCTCGGCGGGCGGGACCGTCGTCGTGGTGCCGTCACCGGCCGGGGAGCCGGCGGACGGTGTGCCGGTGGCGGTCGCGGCGTTCGCCGTGGCGGGGGCGAAGGGCGCGGGCCACCGGGCGTCCTGGACCTGCCAGGAGACACAGTCGCGCACGTCCGGCTCGGCGCCGTCCTCGGTGCTCAGGTCGGCCTCGGCGTCCTGGACGCGGATCCGGTGCAGGACGGGGGCGGCCGCCTCGCCGAGGTGGACGGCGGGGAAGCCGGGTCCGGTGATCTCGCAGTCCTCGAAGGAGCCGGCGCCCTTGGCGTCGACGATCAGCCCGTTCTTGCCGGGGCGGACGATCCGTACGGAACGTACGCCGGGCGTGGCGCCCGGGGCCACCACCATGCCGGACCCGGCCGCTTCGGTGATCTCGACGTCCTGGGCGCGTACGGTGGCGCCGCCCTGGAAGACCAGTCCGGCGGTGCCGGCGCGCAGGATGCGGCCGCCGGTCAGTTCCGCGTCGCCGCCGCCGAAGGTGAGCCCGGCGCGTTCGGCGTCGGTGACCGTGCAGCCGGTCAGGCGCACGGTGCCCTGGGAGGCGGCGACGACGCCGTTGCGGCTGCGGACCACGGACAGTTCGGCGGCTTCGGCGGCGGCCGCGCCGGACAGGTCGAGGCCGGACATGCCGCAGTCGGTGAGGTGCACCTCGGTGAGGGTGAGGCGGCTGTCGGCGACGGCGTGCAGGCCGTGTTCGGGGGTGTTGCCGGCCCGCAGCCGGGTCAGGGTCAGATCGGCGCTGCCGCCCGCGTGCACGGCGCTGAACCGGCAGTCCGTCACCTCGCCGTCGGTCAGGGTGACGGTGGCGGAGCCGGTGGCCAGCAGGCCGTTGGCCGTGGAGCCGCGTACGGTCGTGCCGCGCGCCTCCAGCGTGGCCGTGCCGTGTGCCGTCAGGGCCGCGGCGGCGGTCCGTACGATCCGGGTGTCGGCCAGCCGTACGCGGGCCCGCTCCCCCGCCGTGGCGCCGGCGCCGCCGCCGTCGCGCAGTACGCAGCCGTCGAGGACGGCGTCACCGGAGCCGGCGACGTGCAGGGCGTCCGCGCCCGCGCCCGCCAGCTCGCAGCCGTACAGCAGCAGTCCGCCCCGGGCCTGCTCCGGCACCACGCGCTCCGCGGCCTCGTACGGATCGCCGTCCTTCGGCACCGGTGAGGAGTCCAGCACGCGTACGGCCTCGCCGCCGCAATCCCGGATGCGGCAGTCCACGAGCAGCGCCGCGGAGCGGTCCTCGAACAGCAGCCCGCTGCGGCCCGCGCCGTCGATGAGGCAGTCGCGCAGCACGACGCGCGCGTCCTCGCGGACCCGTACTCCCGAGCCGGTGGCGCCCTTGATGCGGGTGCCGGTCAGTTCCAGGCGGGAGTCGCCGCCCACCACCACGCCGGTGCCCTGGGCGCCTCCGAGGACGCAGTCCGTGAGCCGGACCGCGCCGGTGGTGCGGATCAGCGCCCCGGCCAGGGCCGCGCCGGTCAGGCGCGCGCCGGTCATGGTGAGCGCGGCTTCGCGGTGCACTTCCAGGCGTCCGCGGTCGGTGCCGCCACCGTGCCAGCGGGTGGCGCCGCCGGACAGCAGGACGGCGGGCCGGTCGGCGGCGCCGCCGCGCACGGTCAGTCCGTCGAGCGTCAGCCGGGCGCCGGGCAGCACTTCGAGCGCGGGCGTGCCGCCGACGGGGGCGGCGAGGGTGACGGTGCCGCCGTCGGCGGCCCGCAGGGTCACGTCCCCCTCGACGCGCAGCGACTCCTCGTAGACGCCCGCGGCGACGCGTACTTCGTCACCGGGCGCGGCCGCGTGCAGCGCCGCGGCCAGGGTGGCGTGGGCGCCGGGGCGGCCGGGCGCCACGTGGTGGACGGTGGCACCCGGAGCCGTCTGGTCGGTGGTCATCGGGCGTCTCCCATGGGCGTGTCCTGGTCTGTGGGCGGGGCGGCCCGGCCCTTGCCCTTGCGCGGGCGCTTGTGGCTGCCGTCGTCGCCGCCCGGCCCGTCCGCGCTGTCGTGGCCGCGCTTGCCGCCGGCGGCCGGTGCCCCGTCGGTGTCGGCGATGCTCCAGTAACCGCCCTGCGGGTAGCGCGTGGTGTCCGGGCTGGCCGTCCAGACGATCTCGACCGGGGGCGGCAGCCGCTTGACCTTCTTCGGAAGGTTGTCGGGGGCGAAGGTGGCCATGCTGCCGTCGGCGAACGTGATGTGCAGCTCGCGGCCGAGGACGTTGGTGAAGCTCTGGAGGGCGAGGTCCTCGGCCGTGTTCCTGGCAGGTCCGCCGGCCGGGCCCACCAGGCCGTCGGGAAGGAAGTTGGCGGTGCGCAGCCGGCCGGTGGTCAGGGCGATGTACAGCTCCCGGCCGCTGGTCCCGCGCGCGATCGCCTCGGCGATCGCGGCGTCGACCCGGGTCCTGGTGTTGCCGCGGAATTCCAGCTGGCTCCGCACGCCGCGCAGGAGCTCCAGCGGCGAGGGCAGGCCCAGCCGCTCGGGCGCGTGCTCGAAGGCGTGGAAGACCGAGGTGGGCGGCGGCTGGTGCGAGGGGTGCACGATGGCGTAATCGAGGTGGTCCAGGAACCGCGACGCCTGGGAGTTGTGCGCGTAGGCGTGGGTGACGAGCCGGATGTCCTCCTGGCGGATGCCGGCCCGTACCGACGGGTCGCTGGGCAGCGGGGCGGAGACCTGGGGCCCCAGCGGGTGGGCGTCCGAGCCCATCGCGTCGCTCAGCCGCGCGGCCACCTCGCGGGGCGTTTCCTGGTCCGGCCTCAGGACGGGCCGGAACGGATTGATGTCGTCCGCCGCCTGCGGGGACAGCTTGAAGCGGTGGTCGCGGACGTCCGCCAGTTCCAGCCCGGACTTGGCGTCCTTGTTCTCGACCAGGCGCTCCAGCTGTGACAGCCCGGCGTGGTCCTGGAGCAGCTTCTTCTCTTTGCCGAAGAACTTGGCCATGATCCGGGACAGGTCGGTGGGGATGGCCGCCCTCACGTACTCGGTGACGAAGGCCACGCCGCGGTCGGGCAGGGTGTGGTTGCCGGCCGCGATGGCGCGCTGCGCGTCGCGGTCGGTGATGCCGTCCTCCACCCGCTTGAGCCAGTCGTCCCGGCTCTCGCCCTCCAGCCGGGGGAAGTCGGCCTCGGTGAGCCGCGGCAGGGTGGTGTCCAGCTCCCAGGCGTTGAAGGTGTTGAGCGCGCGGCTCATCTGGTGGAACTCGGCGCCGCGGGGGCCGAAGCGCAGCGGCGTCCAGTTCTTGACCGGCGCGGTGTCCACCAGCGTCGCCGAGGCGTCCACGAAGAGGTTGGGCTCGGGCGCGTACGGCAGCAGGTCGTGGAGGCCGGCGATGCCGACGCGGGCGAGGGTGTCCGCGTCGATCCGGTTGACGAAGATCTTCCGGTCGTCCGGCGTGACCCGCAGCTCGCCCGGCAGGCGCGGCGGCGCCACGGCCTTGGCCTTGCCCTTCCCCTTGCCCTTGGCCCCTCCGGGGTCGGCGGCGGACGACGGTCCGGCGTCGTCCGGCAGCTTGTTCGCGGCGCCCGCCGCCAAGGCCTCCTCGGCGGCCTTCGCCTCGGCCTTGGCCATGTGTTCGTCGGTCTTGACCAGGAGCGGGTCGGGCAGTCCGGCGGCCGGCGGTTCGGGCACCCGGTAGCCGCCGGTCATCATCAGCGGGCGCAGCGGCGGGGCGGACGACGGTTCCCCGGCCCGTTCGACGCCCCGCATCTCGAACTTCTTCTCGAAGTAGTCGAAGATGTGCCGGCCGCTGGGCACGACGTGCTCGAAGTTGTCGAAGTCCATAAAGGCGATGTACGGATGGGTGGCGCCCGTGCCGTCGGCGCCGCCGGTCATCATGGTGTGGATCATCGACCGGCCGGCCGGGCTGGTCATGACGCTGTTGCGGACGGTACCGAAGGGGAACTTGCTGCCGGGCCAGCCGACGCCGACGACGGCGAGCGGGAAGTCCGTGTGCACGCCGTCCAGGACCTGGCGCACCGCGGCGTTGATCCGGCCGATCTCCGCGGCGGGTCCGTTGACGCCGATGACCACGCCGAAGCGTCCGTCGAAGCGGTCCGGCAGGTTCGTGCGGACCGCCCGCAGGAAGTCCTGCAGCTGGCCGGGTCCGAACTCGTCGTACCGGACGACGGCGTTGACGATGTAGGAGACCGGGCGCCGCTCGTCGAGGCTCTGCCGCAGGTTGGCCAGGTACTCCGTCTCGGACAGCGGCCGCTGGCTGTGCCCGTGGAGGTCCCGGAACGCGCCGTTGACCCGGATGTCGCCGGTGGTGGTCCCCCGGCTGAGCTCACGGTCCCACTGCAGCCCGGCGGGCAGGGTGTGGTTGCCGCCGGGGGCCGACGTGCCCGGTGCCGCGTCGGTCATCTCGACGTCGTGCGAACCGTGCGAACCGTGCGGCCCGTCCGGACGCGGGGCCGGGGCGCCACCCAGCGGGCCGACGTACTCGCCGCGCTGCGCACGGTCGACGGCGATGGCGTGGTTGGCGTCGTCGATCTGCTGCCGGATGGCGTTCGGGTCCATGCCCAGCTCGTCCAGGCGGGTCTCGGCCGCGGTGAACTCGGCGCGCTTGGCGCCCAGGTCGTCCAGCGCGTCGAGCGCCGCTGCGGACGGCTGGGACGGGCCGGCCGCGTTCGGACCGGGCACCAGATCGTCCACCCGCCCCTGGGCACGGGACAGGTCGGCCGACGCGCGTTCGTACCGCTCCCAGGCACCGAGCCGCAGATCGGCCTCCGATCCGCTCGTACCACCGGTGATGATCTCGTGCCGGGCGGCGGCACGGTCGCCGATCCCGGAGCCGGGGGTGTGGCCGAGCCGGTCCTGCGCCGGGGGCCGCGGAATGTGGGCCTCCGGTACGGGCTCGGGGTCGGCGAAGTCGGCTCTGCCCTTGCCCTTGTCGATGGACGGGATGGGCTCGACGTCCACGGTGTCGGCCTTGCCCTTGCCCTTGTCCACGGACGGGATGGGCTCGACGTCCACGGTGTCGGCCTTGCCCTTGCCCTTGTCCACGGACGGGACCGGCTCGACGTCCACGGCGTCCGCCTTGCCCTTGCCCTTGTCCGCGGACGGGACCGGCTCGACGTCCACGGCGTCCGCCTTGCCCTTGCCGAGGTCGGCCGTCGGTACCGCCTGGACCTCCGGCTGCGGCTGGGGGTGCGGCCGGGGGCCGCCGCCGAGGCCGTGTTCGCCGAAGATGCCGCCGGTGAGGGCGTTGATCTGCTTGCGGGTGCGCGGGCCGTCGATGCCCAGTTCGTCGAGCTTGGCCTCGGCCTTGGCGACCTCCGCGCGCTTGACGCCCAAGTCGTCCAGCGCCTCGGACAGCGCGGGCGAGGGCTTGCCGGCGGTCACGCCGGGGGGCGGCGTCAACGCGTCCACCTGGCGTTCGGCCTTGCCGAGCTGCGACAGCGCGTGCTCGTACCCGGCCCACGCGTTGAGCTTCGTGCCGGCCTCGGGGCCGACCGAACCGCCGAGGATCAGGTCGTCGCGGGCGCGCAGGCGCTGGTTCATGCCCGCGGCTCCGGAGAAACCACCGAAGCGGTGGGGCGGGGCCCCGGCGACCGGGCCGGCGGCCTTCGGCCCGGGCGCGGGGCCGGCCGCGGCCTCGGGCTTCGGCGCGGGGGCGGGCGTGGGGGCGGGCGTGGGGGTGTGCTCGGTGGCCTTGACCGCCGCCGGTACGCCGGCCGCGGCCTCGTCCGCCGCCTTCGCCGGGCCGCCCGGGTGGGCGATCAGGTCCAGGACGCTGTCGTCCGCGCCGCGGGCTCCCGCGCCGTCCAGGTCCGGGAGGGCGGACACGCCGGAGGGGCCGTCGGAGGCGGCGCTGTGGCCGGTGGACGGGAGCGGCTTGCGGTCGCCGGTGTCCAGCAGGCTCATCGCCAGGTCGTGTTCGTTCACGACGGGCTGGGGCCTCGCCTTGGCGGTGGCGCCGTTGGTGACGCTGTCGGTGGCGCCGCTGCCGGTGGTCGTGGCCTTGCCGGTCCCGGGCGTCTTCAGCCGTACGGGGTCGTACGCGCCGGCCGTCGCCGGTATGTCGGCGGGGGCCTTGGCGAGGTCACGGGGCGGGGGCACGGCGCCCTGGAGGTTCGGGGTGTCGCCGTGCGCGCCGATGCCCGTCGGCCGGAACGTTTCCGCGCCGCCGCCGTGCACGCCCGGCACCTGCACCGCGCCGGGCGCTTGCTGCGTACCCGTCAGGTGGTGGGTGTTCACCACGTTCTGGGTGTTCACCACGTTCTGGGTGCCCGCCGCCTCCACCCGCGGGGGCATACCGGGCGCCGTGCTCGCCAGATCGTCGGCGGTGATCGTGCGCGGCGCCGCGTCACCGATGCGGAAGCTGATGCCGTCCGCGTGGAAGGAGGTCACCGCGACATCGCCGTTGGCCAGCGCGGTCAGCTCGGGGAAGGTCCAGTCCTCCAGTGCCTCGCCGTGCCCGATGGCGCCGCGGGCCATGGAGTGGCCGTCGCCGATGCCGTGCACGAAGCCGCTGTCGAACGAGACCTCGGGGACGCGGACGTGCGCAGCCTCCGTCCCCGTGTGCGCGAGCGGGGACGACACGTGGGCGTCCTTGAGCAGGTCGATGGCGGTGTCCGCGGACAGCAGCAGGTTGCTGTCCAGGCGGACGTTGCCCGCCGCGAAGTCGGCCTGCTGAATGAGCTGGGTGGCACCCGCGCCGTGCACGTCCGGGACGGTCAGGCCGTTGTCGAGCGTGGTGGTGCCCGGCAGGTGCGGGGTGGTCACCAGCGCGGGCTGGTCGATGTGCAGGCCGGTGTGCGTGAAGGAGCCGCCGGGCACGGTGATGCCGTGCGGCGCGCCGATCCCGTGCGGCGTGTTGATCCCGTGCGGCACGTTCACGCCGGTGTGCGTGACGGTCCCCAGCCCCTTGGAGCCCAGACCGCCCAGGTTCCCCAGGTTGCCCAGACCGCCGACATTGCCGAGGCCGCCCACATTGCCCAGGTTGCCGGGGAGGTTGAGGTTCAGGCTGCCGTGGCCGAACGAGCCCAGGCCGCCGGGCACCAGGTTGCCGGGGACCTTGACGTTGAACGCGCCCACTCCGGCCGGGCGGAACGCCCCGATCCCGTCCAGGGTGAGCCCGCCGATGCCGCCCGGGACGACGGCGCCCGGGAACGTGGTGAGGGCGCCGGTGCCGGCGGAGGGGATGTGCACCGCGGGGAACGAGGTGCCGTGGAAGCCGCCGGGGACGAAGTGCAGGGCCGACAGGTCCACGAAGCTGCCTGGTACGAAGTGCACGCCGACGCCGCCGACGGGCCGGAACGGCACCATCGTGCCGAGCCCGCCGAAGTTGCCGGTGGGGACGCCGTTGCGCAGCGCCGCGTCCGTGCGTCCCGCGTTGGCCAGCAGGGGGCGCAGGTCGTTCTGCGGGATGCCGAGCACCCGTTCGGCGAAGGCGAGCCGGGCGGCGCCGCCGATGCCGAGGACACCCATCTCGGTGAAGTCCAGCGGCAGGACGGTGGCGATACCGGCCCGGCCGAGCCGTTCGAAGGTGACCTTCGCGTACGCGCCGATCTTGCCCCAGTCCCCGCTGACGCCCTTGGTGACGTCCACCCAGTCCTTGGTGACGGTCTTGACCAGCGACTCCCAGCCGCCCTTGCCGAGATTGCCCAGTCCCTTGAAGCCGTTGACGACGTTGAAGGCGGGGGCCACGTGGATGCCGAGCACGATCGGTGCCACCACGACCTTCGGGATGTCGTGCAGCGAGGAGAGGTGGCCGATCTCCTTGATGATGTTCTTGCCGGCGCCGGCGATGCCCTCGATGCCGCCCTTGAGGGCGCTGCCCAGGCCCTTGATGATGGAGCCGACCGGCAGGGCCTTGGTGGTGGGGAAGAGTACGCCGAGGAAGGCGAGGCCCAGCTCCAGGCCGCTGGCCTTGCCCTGGCTGAAGTCGACGATGGTCTTGATCAGCAGGACCGCGTTCATGCCCCAGGCGAGGACCGCGAGGACGCCGCCGGTGAAGATGGCGATGACCGACAGGATGATGGTCAGCCACTGGAAGGCTTCCCAGAACAGGTCGCAGTCGCTGACCGGCTGGACCATCAGCGAACCGGCCGAGGTCAGCGCCTTGTCCAGGGTGCTCGCCGCGGTGGCGAGCGCGGACTTCGCGTCGTCGGCCCGGTCCTTGTGGGTCTGCCGCTGCGGGTCGTCCTCGTCCAGCCCCTGAATGGCGGTCAGGGCCGCGTCGGCGTCGGCCTGGGCGTCGGTGACGGCGGTGGCGTACTTGCGCAGCGCCGCCTCGGCCTGGGTGAAGGACTCCTCGACGTGGCCGACGAAGTTGTGCAGGTGGTCGTCGACCATGTCGCGCAGCTGGTCGGCGGTCTTGCCGATGAAGCGCTGGCCGTCCCCGGCGGTCTGCTGGAGGGCCTTGAGGCCGTTGTTGATGGTGCCCGCGTGGGTGGCGAGGTCGCGCATCGCGTCGGCGATGGTGGTGATGGCGGAGGCGTCGCCCGGGGTCGGGTCGCCGTCGAGGCCGAGGGCCCCCCAGTCACCGGGACGCGTAGCCAAGCCTCTTCCCTTCGCGCAGCAGACCGTTCACCGGTGTCCCCTCCGGCGCTTTCCGCGCACCGGACTCATGGACACCACACCTACGTTTACGTATCTGCGGCACGATCGGTTCATCGTGTGAACGACATCACTTCGCACCGCTTCCGCGGTTCAGCGATGAACCGTTCCGCTTCGCCGTGCGTTTGACCATGAGAGACGTGAAGTGATCTCCGAACCGCGCGAGGGGTGTGACCGTGTCCGACATTGCCGTTGACTACGAGCTGCTCAACGATGTCGCACAGAAGTCCGGCAAGCTGAAGGACGAGGTCAAGCAGGCCCGCGAGAGCAAGCAGGAGTACTCGGTCGACGAGGTCGGCTCACGGGTGGCGGTCGCCGCGATCCGCAAGTACTACGCGACGTGGAAAGGTTCCTTCAAGCGCTCCGAGGAGAAACTGGAAAAGCTGAAGAACCTCTACACGGGCGTGGCGCAGAAGTGGGCCGACTGGGACTTCGACCTGGCCAACAAGGCGGCCAAGCAGAGCGCCCAGATCTCCTCCGACCTGTGGAACGCCCGCAACGAGGAGTGGAACGCGTGGCACGACGCGGTCGAGAAGGCCAAGAAGGAACACCCGGACCTCGACCCGTCCCTCCTGCCCAAGGAGCCCGAGAAGCCCGGTGAGCGCCCCCACGAGTGGACCACCGACGACGGGCACGGCAACAAGACCACCACCACGTACGAGTACGGGCCGGACGGCAAGCCGACGAAGGTCACCACGTCCATGGAGACCAAGACCGGCCTGAAGGCGACCGACACCACGAACTACCACCCCGACGGTACCTACGACTCGAAGTCGACGGACGTCTACGGCAACGTCACGAACACCACCGGCACCTCGTCGACGACCGAGACGGCGGAGCACAAGACCACCACCGACGACTTCAAGAGCAAGACCAAGGACACCGACGGCAAAGAGAGCACCACGACCGGCACGACCACGTCGGTCACCGACCAGAAGACCGGTCACCGGGAAACGAAGACCACCTACACCACCGTCGGTCCCGACGAGGACGGCAACGAACAGACGGTGAACGGCACCACCCACTCCTCCGTCGACCTCAACGGCCACGAGGTGACCACCACCATCGAGGTCAACGAGGACGGCAGCGGCACCAAGACCGTGGTGACCGACGGCAAGACGGAGGAGTGGACGAGCGACGACGCCAAGGGGGACACCGGCTGGAAGCCGAAGAAGTCCGACGACTGACGGCCTCTCCCCCCGGCCCGGCGCGCCCCGGACCCCGTCCGGATTCCCACCCAACCCCCTACCGACCCAAGGAGTCAGCACCATGCCCGCAGGCAACATCAACCTCGACTACAACGAGATCCAGCGCGTCTCCGGCGTGATGAACCAGGCCGTCAACGACATCAACCCGCTGCTGCTGAGCACCAAGACCACCGTCGAGGGCCTGCTGGACAACGGCATGTTCATGCAGCAGAGCAGCCCGGCGCTGAAGGAGTCGTACAACAACCTCACCGCGTCGCTGCAGAAGGCCGTGGAGTCCATCAACTCCTTCGCCAACCAGTTCAACCAGATCAAGAACAACATCGAGAAGATCGACGCGGACATCGCGGCCGGCACCAAGAAGGCCGGCTGATCTTCGGCCGTCCGCACCACGCGACGGTGCCCCGCCACCGGACTTCCGTCCGGTGGCGGGGCACCGTCGTTCGTACGGGCCGGCCGGTCAGCCCGCGTCCCCGTCGCGCAGCACCGTCTCCGGCACCAGCACCGAGACCAGTGCGCCGGTGACCGGGTCGACGGTCAGGCCGCGGCCCGGCGTCGGACGGCCGCGCAGCAGGTCGTAGGGCACCCGTACGCCGAGGATGTCGCCCTCGCCCGGCGACTGCGGCGACAGCAGCACGCCCTTGCGCACCCGCCGTACGAGGCCGAGCCAGCCGATGCCCACCGAGGTCAGCGTCTCGGCGGTGGCGGCGGCGACCAGGCCGATGCCGCGGTCCCGCCCGGTGGTGGCGACCTCGCGCAACGCCGCGTCGGCGGCGGGCAGCTGGGAGAGCAGGTCGGCGTCGTCGACCAGGACCACGGCGGGCCCCGGTTCGGCGTTCAGCGCCGCGGTCACCTCGTCGGCCAGCGGGTCCGGGTCCTGGATGACCACGGCCCGCGGGTGCCGCGCCAGGCCGCGCAGCGGCGACTCGCGCGGGGTGAGCGCGACCACCCGGGTGCCGCCCGCCAGCAGGGACACCGCCAGCGTGGTGAGCGCGGTGGACCGGCCGCTGCCGGGCGGGCCGCTGATCAGGAAGGACGGCGCGTCGGCGGCGAAGTCCACGCCGATGGCGGACAGTTCGTCGCCGCCGACGCCGAGCAGGCCCCACAGCGGGCGCCGTTCGGCGGCCGGGACCTTTTCGTACGCGTCGGTGAAGGAGACCTGGCGGGGCAGGCTCAGCACGCGTGCGGGGCGGCGCGCGGCGGGCACGTCGCGGTCGCGCTGTCCGGCCCGCTCGCCGATGCGCTTGAGCGCCTCGGCCTGGTCGCGGCCGGTGACCGGTCCCTCCGTCCGCTCGCCGAGCAGCGCGACCTGCACCTCGGTGGCGCTGCCGCCGCGCCAGCCGCGGCCCTGCGGGACGACGGCCGGCACCTGCTTGGGCGGGATGCCCGCCAGGCTGTACTCGTTGCGGTCGCTCATCCGGAGCAGCAGCCGCTCGTCGTTGAGCGAGGCGACCTTGCCGGTCATCAGCGCGCGTTCGGACGTGGCGATGACGTGCAGGCCCATCGGCGCGCCCTCGCGGATCAGCGCGGTCAGCTCCTGGACCGGGCGGCCGCCGTCGTGGTCGCCGAGGAGGGCGGCCAGCGAGTCCCAGCCGTCGATCAGGACGACGATGTGGGCGGGGCGTTCGGCGGGCGGGAGCAGGTTGCGCAGTTCGGTGAGGTTGGCGGCGCCGTGCGAGGTGAGCAGTTCCTGGCGGGCGCTCATCTCGGCGGTCAGGCGGGACAGCAGCCGGCCCAGGCGTTCGAGGTCGGCGCGCGGTACGACGGCGCCGCAGTGCGGCAGCGCGGACAGCGCCGCCAGCGCGCCGCCCGCCGCGTCGATGCCGTACAGGTGTACGTCGGCGAGCGAGTGGCGCCGGGCCAGCGCGCCGCCGATGGTGCGCAGCACCTGGGAGCGGCCGGAGCGCGGGGTGCCCAGCACGTACAGGTGCCCGAAGCGGGTCAGGTCCAGCTCCAGGGGCTCCTGGCGCTGGGCGCCCGGCAGGTCGGCCAGGCCCCAGACGACGGGCGCCAGGCGGCCGTCGGCCGGGTCGGGCCGCTCGGGCAGTTCGGCCAGGCTCACCGTGTGCGGCAGCGCGGGCAGCCACGGGCTGGGCTGGCGCTCGATCTCCAGCTGCGCCGCGGCTTCCTGGACGGCGTCGACCAGTGCCGTCAGGTCGGTCGGCGCGTCGCGGTCCTCCATCGCCTCCTGGATGGCGTCGAAGAGGTCCGCGGTCTCCTCGGCGGGTTCGGCGGCCGTACGGCCCAGCAGCGACCAGGTCAGTTCGCTGGTCCACACGTCGGCGTCGGACTGCGGTGCCGTCTTCGTGCCCTGGTCAGCGTCCCCGGTGTCCGCGGGCGTGGTGTGCGCGGTGTCGCGTACGGCGCCGACGAAGGCGGTCTGGAACGGCAGCACCGAGCGGTGCCCGATGCGGGCCAGCGCGCGGCCCGGGGTGTCGCTGGAGATGGACACCGCGTCGTTGACCTCCAGGACGTCCTGGCTGTCGAGGGCGTCGGTGACGCGCAGCGAGATCCGCAGGTTGGTGTTGGCGCGGATGTCGGCGGTGACCACACCGGCCGGGCGCTGGGTGGCGAGCAGCAGGTGCAGGCCGAGCGAACGGCCGCGCTGCGCGATGCCGACCAGGCCGGGCACGAACTCGGGCACGTCGCGGGCGAGGGTGGCGAACTCGTCGATGATGAGCAGCAGCCTCGGCAGCGGCGCCATCGCGGGGTCGCGGCGGCGCATCGCCCGGTACTCGGTGTGGTCCTTGGCGCCCGCGTCGGCCAGGATGCGCTCACGCCGCGTCAGTTCGGCGGTCAGCGAGGTCAGGGCCCGTTCGACCAGGTGGCTGTCCAGGTCGGTGACCATGCCCAGCACGTGCGGCAGCCGCTCGCAGCCCGCGAAGGCGCTGCCGCCCTTGTAGTCGACGAGGACGAACGTCATCTCGTCCGGCCGGTTGACCGCCGCCAGGGACGCCACCAGCGTCTGCAGGAGTTCGGACTTGCCGGCGCCGGTGGTGCCCGCGATCAGGCCGTGCGGGCCGTCCTTGACCAGGTCGAAGGTGACCGGGCCGGTGTAGCCGGCGCCCAGCAGGACGCCGGTGGAGGCCGGGCGCTTGGTCCAGCGGGCGGCCAGCTCGGCGGCCTGCGGCGGCTCCAGGTTCAGCAGGTCCAGCAGCTTGACGCGGTCCGGCAGGCCGTCGGAGCCGTCCGGGGTGACGTCGCGTACGGGGGCCAGGGCGCGGGCGATCCGCTCGCACCAGCCGGTGTCCACCAGGTCGGGCCGGATGCCGGTGAGGTCGGCACTGCCGGTCCGGCGCAGCGTCACCTCGCGGGCGCCGACCGCGCAGACGGTGACGCACTCCTCGGGGAGCATCCGCTCCTCCTGGTCGAGGCAGATCAGGAAGACCCGTACGGCCGGGCCCTCCTTGAGCACCTGCACCACACCGGGCACGTCGCGCAGCCGCCGGGCGCCGTCGAGCACCACGACGAGGTCGGGCTCGGCGAGCAGCGCGCCGCCCATCGCGGTCTCCCTGGAACGGGCCCGGGAGCGGATCGCGGAGACCAGTTCGGAGACGCGGTTGGCGACCGTCTCCGGGTCGTTGCCGACGGTCACGGTGGGCCCGCCGGTGGGCGGCGCGGCGACGCCGCCCTCGCCGGGGCGGGCGTGCGGCAGCCAGCGCACCCACTCCCAGGCGGGCGCGCCCGCCGCGTCGGTGAGCACGGTGATCCGTACGTCGCGCGGGCTGTGCAGGACCGCGGCCTGCGCCACCGTCCAGCGGGCCAGCGCCCGGGCCGCGTCGGTCTCGCCCGCGATGCCGACGACGCCGTCGCCGCACAGGTCCACGCCGATCGGCATGTCCGGTATCTGCCAGTTGACGGAGCGGTGGTTGTCCTCGCGGGAGCTGTCCTCGATCGTCAGCAGCGACGACTGGCGGACGGTGCCGACGCGCAGCAGCAGGTGGTCGGGGTGACCGCGGCGGCGCTCCCACAGCCGGGCGCCGGGGCCGACGGCCCACATGCCGGCGGCGGCCGGGTCGGGCCCGGCGGCGACCCGCAGGCCCCGCTCGCGCTCGACCATGCCCTTGACGTCCTGCTCCAGCGAGGCGCGCCGGGCACGGTAATTGGCGACCGAGGTGAGGAAGTCGCGCCAGCCGCTGCGCCGCGAGCTGATGTAGTTGCCGATGGCGAGCACCGGGCTGAAGAACGCGAACATCAAGTAGAAGTACGAGTGCAGGAAGACGACCATGCCGATGCCCATGAACATCGGCGCGACCACCACCAGCAGCGGAATGGTGCGCCGGGGCGGCGGCACGGGCGGCGACGGCAGCGTGAACCGCTCCGGCACCAGCGGCGGAACGATCCGCGGCGGCCGGTTGAAGTCCAGGTGCGCGCCGTCCTCGGAGGACGTCACGGCGGCGTCCGCCTCGGTGGGCTCCGCCACCCGCAGCAGGAACTCGCCCAGCCGCAGCTCACCGCCGAGCGGCCACTCCACCCAGCCCTCGGGGACCGGCCGGTGGGTGTCGGCGTACGGGTCGGGCAGCTCGGGCGGCGGCGGGGGCGGCAGCGGGGCCGCGTCGGCACGCGGCCGGGCGGGCGGCGGTTCGGGCACCGAGAGGGCCACGTCGGTACGGTGACCGGGCACGGCACCGGTACCGCCGCCCGCCGCACCCTCGCGGTCCGCGGCCTTGCGGGCCGCCGGGCCGGCGTCCAGCAGCACCGTACCGTCGGGACGGACGGTGACGCGGACGCCCGCGGCGGGCACGTCGCGGCCCTGGAGGCGTACGGAACTGCCTGCCACCGGGCCGATGGTGTGCGTACCGACGTCCAGCGGCCAGACCCGCCCGGCACCCCGGCCGCCGATCAGCTGGAGCTCCACGCGGGGCGCGCGCGGCAGCCGCTCACCGTCGGCGGAGCGGGACGGGGGCGGCAGCTCGGCACGGTCGGGGCCGTAACCGCCGTCCGGCTCGGGCGGTACGGGGCCGCCGAGGCCGAGCGTGACGCCGTCGCGGATCCCGGCGGCGGACACCGGCAGGTCGGCGGGGAGTTCACGGTCGCCTAGATAGAGGGCGGGGGGCGCGCCGTCGGTGGCGTGCGCGCCGGCGAGGCGCGCGGCCAGGGCGCCGACCGTGGTCGAGCCCGGGGTGTGCAGGACCAGGTCGCGCCGCTCGGGGGCGGGCGCCGGAGAGCCGGGCCGGTCCGGAGCGGCCGGAGCGAGGGTGACGAAGAGTCTCACGGGGTACGAGGAGTCCGTTCCTGAGGATCGCCGGGGGCGGTGGGGTCGGAGTCGGCGCCGGAGGTGCCACGGGTGCCGGAAGCGGCGGACACCCCGGCCAGGCCGGGCGGGGCGGCGGGGGTCCGGGGTTCGGCGAGGTCGGGTTCGGCGAAGTCGGCACCGGAAGCGGTGCTGGGGCCGCTGGGGCCGGGTTCGGAGCCGGGTTCGGAGCCGGGTGTTCCGGTTCCGGGCGCGGGCGCCGCGGTGGGCGGGCCTGGTTCGGGCTCGGGCTCGGTGAAGTCGGCGGCCTCGTGGGCGGCAGGGGCAGCTTGGGGAACAGCGGCTTTGCGGGGCGCTTCGCCGGGGTGGGCGGCGCCGGCGCCGTGGTCGCGTCGAGCGGGCGCCGGGGCGGGGCCGGAGACCGGTTCCGGCTCCGGCGGGAGCGCGGGGAAGGCGGTCGTCGGCTGTTCCGGTGCCGGTGCGGCGGGGGCTGAGGCAGGCTCGGGCTTGAGCAGGTTCGGTGCCGTCGGGGCCGCTGCCGCCGGGGCCGGTTCCCGTACGGGCTGCGCCGGACCGCCGTGACCGGAGCCCGGCGTCATGCCCGTACCCGTACCCGTACCGCCGCCCGCGCCTGCGCCGGCACCTGCACCTGCACCTGCACCTGCACCTGCACCTGCACCCATGCCCGCGCCCGGCAGCACGCAGCGCGGTGCAGGCTGCCTGCGCCGTACCGTGCGGGCCACGGCCGGACCGAGTGCGGGCGACTCCACGTCCACCCGCGGGCCGGGGCCGAGCAGCCGCCCGTCCGCTTCGGCGTGCAGGACCCAGCAGGCGCCCGGGAGCCGGCCGCCGACGAGCACGCGGACGCGTCCCCGCGCGCACAGGTCCGCCAGGCGGGCTGCCTGTTCGGCCGTGGGCATCCAGCAGACGACCACCGGCACGTCCGTCGCGGCCAGGGCATCCGGAGCGGCCTCCGGGTCCTGCCCGGTCCACCGGTCCGCGGACAGCGTCGCGAGGAGCTCGTCCAGCGGGCGGCCGGGGAATCGCGGGTGCACGCCGTGCGCCACCAGGACCGGCGGCCCGTCCGGCATCCGGTCCACCTGCGCCGCCAGCGCCTGGAGCACGCTGCGGGACACCCGTGTGTCGCCCTCGACGCCCAGCGCCGCGGGGCCGCGCAGCCAGTCGACGAGCACCACGCCCGTCGTCCTGCGGTCCACGCCGAGGACGAGCGGCAGCCGTACGGCGCGTCCGTGCGCCGCCGACCCGTGCCGCACCGCGTCGACGGGCGCGGACCAGGTCCACTCCCCCGGTTCCCCGGCCGCGTCCGTCCAGGGCAGGACCGGGCCGGCCACACCGGCCGGGTCGCGGCCCGCGACGACGACGTGCACCCGGTCGCGGGCCTGGGCGAGCTGGACGGTCGGCGCGTAGCAGCCGTCGCCCGCGTCCGCGTCCGCGCGGTCGAGCGCCGCGCGGGACACGTCGTACGCGGCCGGGTCGGCGAAGTACCCGGCCAGGGCCCGCGCGCAGCGCCGGTGCCGCAGATAGGCGCGCAGCGGCGCGGTGAACGCCCGCGCGGTCATCCGGACCTCCCAGGCGATCCGGCGGCAGGTACGGCGGAAGCCGCCCTGTCTGCGCACGGTCCTGGCGATGAGCCAGATGACGAGGATCAGGGCGACGAGGAAGCCGATCAGGATCAGCCACGAGTTGCGGTCCGGCATACCGAGGGCCAGCGGCACCGGGGACTGCGCCGGTGCCGCGGCGGCCGCCGTCCCCGGCGGCACCGTACGGCCCGGGCCGCTCATCCGCGGTCCCGTGCGTCAGGCGCGGCGGCCCGCCGCAGGTGGTGCATCGCGTGGTGCAGCCGGGACTTCACCGTGCCGGGCGGTATGCCCAGCGCGTGCGCCGTATCGGGTCCGGAACAGCCGAGCAGGTATGTGTACACCAGAACCTCTCGATGGGGGCGGGACAGTTGGGCGAGCAACTCGACGACGTGCGTCCGCTCCACGACGCGCGCGACCTCGTCCGCCGGGCCGGCCGTCTCCGGCGGCAGCCCGGTCGGCACCGCCGGCCGGGAGCTGTCGCGCCGGCTCCAGTCGATCACGACGTTGCGGGCGACCCTGAACAGCCAGGGCAGGCCGGGCTCCCACCCGGTTTCGCGCCGGGCGTCCCGTACGCGGGAGATGTCGCTTTCCAGCCAGGCGCGCAGCAGCGTCTCCTGGACGACGTCCTCCGCACGCTGCGGGTCGGCGGGCAGCAGGCCGGTGACGTACCGTAACAGCGTCTGGCGGTACGTCAGTACGAGGGTGGTGATGCGCTCCTCGGTGAGCGGCCGGGCGGGTGGCGGGGGGACCGGCGCGGGACGTTCCGGCGCGGGGCGTTCCGGCGCGGGGCGTTCCGGCGCGGCGGTAGGGCCCCGGGCCGGTATCGCCGGTTCGGTCATCGCTGTGCTGCCTCAGGGGATTTCGGGTCGCCGGTCCGCGGGTCGACCGGAGCGGGTGGTTGCTACTACCACGGACCACACCCTAATCAGCCGTCGCACACCGCAGCAAAGCGCCCTGGATGCGAACCGGAGCCCACCACCACATCCGGCCATCGTCCGACGCCCTCTCAGGTGGTGCAAGTTTGAACATCTGGCACCAATTCCGGCAGGGGGCGTGGGCCGCCGGACCGGATCGAACTTCGGAAACTCGGAATCTCGGGACTTCGGAAACTTCGGGAACTTCGGGAACCCCGCTCAGATCCAGCCTTCGAGGAATCTCTCCGCTCAGTTCCAGCCTTCGGGGGACTTCCCTCAGATCCAGCCTCCGGGGGGACTCCCCTCAGATCCAGCCTTCGAGAGACTTCATGAAGCCGTCGAAGTCGTCCCGGTGAATGGTGTGCCCCGCGCCCTCGACCGTACGGACCTCGAAGCCACGCGCCGCCACCCGCTCCTTGTCCGCCTCCGTGAACAGGAAACCCTCCCCGGCCACCTGCACCAGAGAGGGCACCACCGGCCGCTCCGGTATGCGCTCCTTGAGGTCACTGCCGGACAGGGCCAGCGCCGTGTCGGAGTCCCACGCCTCGATCGTCGCCATCTCGATCTCGACGTCGACCTCCTCCCAGCGCGGGTTGAAGCCCCGGATCATCTGGGGGCTGGCACGCTTGAACTCCACGAACAGCGCGGGGTCCATCGGGCGCTCGGTGTTGCCGAGGGTCCAGGCCGGGTCCGAGTACACGGCGCGTCGCGGGCGCAGCCGCTCGGCCGCCATCGACAGCGCGATCGCGCCGAGCGAGTGCCCGAGGGCCAGGTCCACGTCCGCGGGCAGGGTCTCCACCAGGTCGTCAGCGAACAGCTCGTCACCGTACGGGCCACGCGGGCTGGCGCCGTGACCGCGCAGGTCCACGGCGATGACGCGGTAGCCGCGATCGGCCAGTGCGGGGCCCACCCGGCGCCAGGTCCGGTGGTCCGACATGATGCCGTGGATCAGCACCGCGACCCGGTCACCGGTACCCCACTCGTGGGTGTGCAGCTGCATGGCGAAAGCCTTTCTGTCTCCCTTGAGCGCCGCGGGCAGGCAGCGCACCGGACCCTATTCTCGCCCCATGAGCAAACCGCCTTTCGTCCCCGCCGACTTCGCCGTTCCCGGTGAACTGCTCACCCCCCGCTTCCGGCTGGAACCCCTCGACCCCGGCCACAACCTCGCCGACCACACCGCCTGGACCAGCAGCATCGCGCACATCAAAGCGACCCCCGGCTTCGCGGGCCGCGGCTGGCCGCCCGCGGCGGGGATGACCCTGGAGGAGAACCTCGGCGACCTCAAGCGGCACGCCCAGGACTTCGAGCACCGTACGGGCTTCACGTACTCCGTCATCGGGATACCGGACGGCGAGGTGATCGGGTGCGTGTACATCTATCCGGTACGGGACGGGCACGGTGGGCAGGGAGGAGGGGGTGCGGAGGTCCGCTCGTGGGTGCGGGCCGACCGGGCCGAGCTGGACCGTCCCCTGTACGAGGCGGTCCGCGACTGGCTGGCCGCGGACTGGCCGTTCGAGACGGTTTCGTACGCGCCCCGGCACCCGTGACTCACCCCCGTACCGCGCGGCTCACAACCAGTCCGTCTCCGGCGTGGCCGCCTCCAGGACACGCCCCACGTCCGTACGGACCGGTATGCCGTGCGGTACGCACAGCGTCTCCAGGCCGGGCAGCGCGGCCAGCCGCCGGAAGGAGCAGATGGCCAGCTCCCGGTCGACGTTGATGGGGCCGAGGACGACCCGGCCGTCCGGTCCCGTTCCTATGAGGTCACCGGTGAACAGCACACCGGCGGCGGGCAGGTGGACGGCCGTACTGCCGGGTGTGTGACCGGGGACGTGGAGCACGTGGGCAGGCTCGGGCCAGTCGTCGAGGATGTCGCCCTCGTGAAGCTCGACGTCCACCCGTACATGCTTCAGCGGCGGCGTACCCGCCTCCGCCAGGCCCGCCATGACCTGCTCATGCAGCGCCTTCTCGGCGGGGGTGTAGGCCGGCGGGGGCTCGGGCGTGGCACCGCTGATGTACGGGACGTCCGCCGCGCCCGCCAGGACGCGCGCACCGGTGGCCGCCACCAGGTCGGCAGCCGAACCCATGTGATCGATGTGGGAATGCGTCAGCACGATCTGCCGCAGCGCCTCCGGGGCCCCACCGAGCCGGGTGACCGCCTCCAGGATGGCGGGAGCCGAACCCGGCACACCGGTGTCGACGGCCGCGAGGCCACCATTCGACAGCCGTACGAGGTAGACATGCCCCACCGGGAACGGCAGGTGCCAGACGTCGGGGGTGATCGGGGTGGGGGCGGTCGAGGCGGGAGCGACCGGAATGGGAACGGTCGGGGTGGGAGCGACCGGGGTGGAAGCGGTCGGAGCGGCGGCGCCCGGGCCGGGCCCGGCGGGAGTGGGATCGGCAGCAGCAGAGTGCGTCATGCCCCGGACGCTAACGGGCAGCCCTCACGAAGCCACCCTCTTTGCGCCCAAGGCGAATTGAGCGCACCGCGAACTCCCCCCCTCTACCCTCCTGTCCTACTCCTCCCCGGACTTCTCCCTCTGCCCCTTCCCCTCCCCTCCCTCTCCCTCTCCCCCTGCCCCTGAAAAGCCGGCAGCGCGAAGACCCGCACCTTGGCCGGCTCATCCATCATCTCCACCAGCGGCAGCACCGCGTCCCACAAATCCTGCTTCTCGACCTCCAGCACCATCGCGTCCAGCTCCGCGTCCGGCAGCGCCCCCGCCGTGTCCGCCACCACCTTGCGGGACTCCGCGGGCAACGCCCCCACCAGCGGCAGGAACTCCGCCCACAGCCCGGTCGCGACCACCGCCCGCACGACCGCGCCGAGCACCTGGGCGTCCCGCAGCGACGGCAACGCGGCGACCGCGCGCCGGTCCTCCTCGGACAGCAGGGCCACCAGCGGCAGCAGCGACTCCCACAGCCCCTGCTCATGCACGGTACGGACGAGCCCGTCCAGCCGTACGGGGTCCTGGCGGGCGGCGAGCGTTGCCACCTTGGCACGCCGTTCCGTACCGGCCAGCCCGGCCACGGCCAGCGCCTCGGGCCACAGCCCGTTCCCGGCCGCCGCCACCACCGAGGTCAGCCGCTCCTCCCCCATCAGCTCCAGGATCGCGTCGAGCCGTTCGGGCATGTCGATGAAGAACCCGACGCGCAGCACCACCTCGTCGTCGACGGACCGCAGTATCCGTTCCAGGGCCCGGTCCCGCAGGTGGCCGACGAAGCGGCCCATCGTCAGGTGGTCGCCACGTTCGGCGAGGGCGACCGCGATACGGACCACGAGGTCCTCGTCCAGCCGGTCGACGATGCCGCCGATCCGGCGGGGGTCGAGATGGCCGCAGGACTCGGCGGTGAAGGCGACCGGCAGCTTCTCGATGATGTCGGCGGCGCGCCCGGGGTCCAGCCGGCCCGCCACGGAAGCGGCCAGCCGCGGCCCGAGGGCCTTCTGCGAGATCGCGGCGGCGACACCGGCCGGTACGAGCTTGGTGGCGGCGGCGATGCGGTCGAGCATGTCCGGCACGTCGTCGAAGAGCGCGTCGACGGTACGGGCGCGGAGCTGCCGCACGTCCTCGGCGGGCAGCCCGTGCAGGAACTCCAGCTGTTCCGGCAGGACGTCGAGCAGCTGGGCGATCTTCTGTGCCTCGGCGCGGTTGCTGAGCGTGTCCATAGAGATCACCGTCCGGTCGGCGGAAACAAAAACAACGGCTGCGAAGGCGCCGGCAACGCACCGCCCCCAACAGCCCCGGCCTCACCTCAGCCTCAGCCCCGGCCTCACCTCAGCCTCAGCCTCAGCCTCAGCTCCAGCCTCACCTCAGCCACTGCCTCGGCGTCAGCGTCAGCGTCAGCGTCAGCGTCGGCGTCAGCGTCAGCGTCAGCGGAAGAGAATGCGGCGCACGGGTCCGCGGGCGATGGCAGGCACCAGCTTCAGCGCCTCTTCGGCCGCGTCGTTCAGGCCTGCGGCGTGGCTCTCCTTACGGGCACGCAACGCGCGCGTCAGCACGCCGAGTTCTTCGGACGCGGCGGCCGCGAGGCCGGGCGGGGCCGGGGCGCCGAGCGCTTCGCTCAGGGCGCGGAACGCTCCGCTGTCCGCGCCCGCGCCGGCCCGTGCGCCTGTACTCGAACCTGTACCCACCAGTCCTCCCGGGGTGCGGCTACGACGGCTGCCCAGCAGGGTCGTGCCCGACTGACTTTTAGTCAATAGCGCGGACACGACAGGCCGCGCAGCCCTCGGAACGTCGCCGCCTTCGAGTGCGCTCCACGGCCTAGGCTCGTTCGTATGAGCCCTTCCATCGCCACCAACACCCGCGTGGACCTCGACGCCCTGCTGGAGTTCGTGCGCCCCCGGCACCGCGCGATCCTGCTCACCCGGCGCTCCGACGGCACGCCGCAGGCCTCGCCCTTGACCTGCGGCGTCGACGACTCGGGGCGCCTGGTGATGGCGACGTACCCCGAGCGCGCCAAGGTGCGCAACGCCCGCCGGGCGCCGTCGGTGAGCGTGCTCGTGCTGTCCGACGAGTGGAACGGCCCCTGGGTACAGGTCGACGGCGAGGCGGAGATCCTGGACGCGCCCGACTCGGTCGAGCCGCTGGTCGAGTACTACCGCAACATCGCGGGCGAGCACCCGGACTGGCACGAGTACCGCGCCGCGATGCTCACCCAGGGCAAGTCGCTGATCCGGGTGACGCCCCTGCGCTGGGGCCCGATCGCCAAGGGCGGCTTCCCACCCCGCCTGGTCGAGGACGAGGACGAGGACCGTCCCGAGCCAACGAACTGACCCCCGCCCCGCCCCCTACTCGGTCTCGATCTCAACCTCAATCTCAACCTCGATCTCAACCTCAACGCGTCTTGTACGCCCCACCATTGACGTTCAGCACCTGGCCCGTGATGTGCCGCGCACCCTCCGACGCGAGGAACGCCACCGCCGCCGCGACGTCCTCCGGCCGGCCCGCGCGGCCGGTCGCGGTCTCCTCCACCAGCTGGGCCCGCCGCTCGTCGGCGAGCTGGTCCCGGAAGAACTCGGTGGCCTCGATGTAGCCGGGCGAGACGACGTTGGCGGTGATGCCGCGTGCGCCGAGCGCGTTCGCCAGGTCGAGGTTCCAGGTGGTCAGGCCCGCCTTGGCCGCGCCGTACGCACCGGCCGAGCCGGCCCCACGGTCCGCGGCGATCGAGCCGATGTGCACGACGGCGCCGCCCGGCGCGAGCCGGTCCTCGACGGCCTTCGTGGTGAGAGCCGCGGTGAGCAGGTTGGCGTCGAGGTTGGCGCGGAAGGCCCGTGCGTACGAGGCCAGGTCGTCGCCCGGCCCGCCGTCCAGGTCGGTGTTGCCGCCGGCGTTGTTGACCAGCACGTCGATCCGCTCGGGCAGTTCGTCCAGGAGGCGGGCCAGTGCCGCGGGGTCGGTGTGGTCGCAGACGACCGCGCGGGCACCGGTCTCCTCGGCGGCCTTCTCCAAGGGCGCGGCGCGACGGCCGGTGACGGTGACCGCGTCGCCCTGCTCGGCGAAGTGCCGGGCGACGGCCAGGCCGATACCGGTGGCGCCGCCGGTGACCAGGATGGTGCGTGACATAAGCTGACTCCCGACGTCGATCGTTCAGACCTAAATGCAGACCTAAATTCAGACCTGAAGCCAGTTCCGGACCCGGGCCCCACCCAGGGCAGGACCCAAGCCCCGCTCCGGGCTCGTTCAGGCCTAAATTTAGACCTGAACGTACCACCCGCAGGAGGGCCCATGGCAAGCGCGGACGCCCCGTACCCCATCCAGGAGATCGCCGACGCCTGGGAACGTGAGCGCCCCGGCATGCCCGTCTCGTCCATCGGGATCGTCACTCCCCTGTGGCAGCTGGCGAAGCTGCTGGGCGACGACCGGCGCCGGGTGCTGGCCCGCGCCGGGGTGGACACCGCCACCCTGGACCTGTTGAGCGTGCTGCGCCGGGCCGGCACCCCGTACACCCTCAGCACCCGCGAACTGGCGGCTCGTTCGATGGTGACGGCCGGCGCGATCTCCCAGCGCGTCGCGCGCGCCGAACGCGAGGGCCTGGTGACCCGCCGCCCGGGCGAGGGCCGCCCCCGCACGGTCCTGGTGGAGCTGACCCCGGCGGGCCACACCCTCGTCGAACAGACCGTGGACCAGGTACTGCACCGAGAGACGGAACTGGTCAGCGGCCTGAAGCCGGACCAGCAGGACCAGCTCGCAGCCCTCCTGAAACTGCTCCTCCAGGACGTCCAGGCCCGCCTGGGAGACGACCGGATCACACAGGTCGGGGAATAGCTCACGGAGCGCCACCCCTACAGCGAACGGGAGCGGCGCCCGAGCCCCCGGAGGAGCTTCTCGTCAGCAGTTGGAGCGGTAGTACGTCTCGTTGCCCCACATCGCCTCTTCCGCCGACGCGTACGCCCAGCCCCTCGGCTGCACATCACCACTAGAGGCGTAGTACTTGCCCTTGACCGAGGAACCGTGACACTGCTTGAGGTGCAGGTAATTCGAGTACACAGTGTCGTCCTTGGTCCCGTAGTCCCACTGGCCGCCACTGACATTGACGGACGCGGCCACTGCCGGAGTAGCGACCCCGAGGGTGATGACGCCTGCCACGACGGCGGCCTTGAACTTGCGGCTGATCTGCACGAATAGCTCCCGTTCGACGAGTCCGGGGCCCGGTGGGCCTCGGTCGGGACGTAATGATCAGTTGGGGCATGCTCATGATCAATAGCAAATGAGCTGCATGTCTGGATCAAGCACCTGAGACACGACAAGACGCACCTCATCGGCCCGGCACGTGAACACCCCTCTCCGTCGCTCGCAGCCGGAGCAGGGCACCCTGGCCACAGAGGGCCTCCCACGCAACCAAGAGCATTCACAGGATCACTCAACGCCCTTGAGCAGCACGCTCGTTGACGCACACGTCGAGTCACGGGTCGGGCAATCGGAGGCCACGGAAAACTCGTCCGCCACACCTGCCGACTCCAGCCCCCCGCCCGCATCGCCTGGCCCACGACCAGCCCCTTAGCAAGCCGCCCACTTTCGAACGTCCGCTGGCCGATTGCCATCCGTACGACTACCGGCCACCAACTTGTCGAAGTTGAGTGCGCGATGGAAGGGCCGGTCACAGCCTCGCGGGTGGGTGCCGACCCCAGTGGCGACTGATGGCGCGCGGCCCCGGAAGGCCGGCGCCTGTAGGCGTTCGACTGCGAGGCCGACAGACAACCAGGCTGCGCCACAACGCACTTGACTGTTGCCGCACAGTAACCGACCGGAGCTCGGGCAACCGCATGCGAAGGCCAGGAGAACGATGACGTGCCGCCTCCGAGCGCCGGGCCGGCATGCGCGCCGTGTCACGCCTTAAGGCCTGATTCCAGACATGCAGCCCATTGGCTATTGATCATGAGCATGCCCCAACTGATCATTACGTCCCGACCGAGGCCCACCGGGCCCGGACTCGTCAAACGGGAGCTATTCGTGCAGATCAGCCGCAAGTTCAAGGCCGCCGTCGTGGCAGGCGTCATCGTCCTCGGAACCGCTACACCGGCACTGGCCACGAAGGTCAACGTCAGTGGCGGTACATGGGACTACGGCTCCAAGGACGACAACGTGTATTCGAACTACTACCACCCCACGGCGTGTCACGGTTCCTCGGTCAAGGGGAAGTACTTCGCCTCCAGCGGAAACACCGACAAGGGGCTGTGGTCCTACGCCTCGGCCGAAGAGGCGATGTGGGGCAACGAGACGTACTACCGCTCCAACTGCTGACCGACACCACCGGGTTCGGTGCCCGTTCGGGCACCGAACCTGAGCTGTGGGGTCGCAGCTACGCCCCCACAGAGCGGTCATCACGTCCAGTCAGCCCCACCAGACGCGCTCCCCGAGTGCGCTGAGCTAGGTAACCGATGCTGCACCGAGGGATAAAGTTCGTCTACGCTGCCGTCTTTGCGTTCTCCGCGATGGTGGCGTTTCTGTTCTTGCGCGGGTTGGACGAGCACTGGGTGCTGGGGCACTCAGCTGTGGTCTGGGCACTTGAGTCCGACGATTCCACCAGTGGCGCGCAAGTAGCTCGCGATGTGGCGTCATTCGCGGCCGACCACAGGGTCTCGGTCGCCCGCGAGGTGCCGGATCTCAAAGACCCGGACGGCCGACGGCACCTGTATCTCACCTCCGGCGACCCGGGTTCCGAGCAGGCCGAATGGCTGGACTCCGGATACCCGTCGTTCGGCCGGGACTACCGGACCGAGGTCCACCCACTCACCGAGATCGGGCAGCGTGACCCACGCGGCTTTTATTACGTATTCGGGCCGCCCGAGACCGGCGACGCCTTGGTGCGCGAGTTCGCCGGTCTCGGTCTTCGCGCGAGTGTGCACCATCCTTTGTCATTCGCTGAACTGGCTCCTCTCTACCTGGACGGGGTGCTCGCCTGGTCCTTGGGGGTGATAGCTCTGGCCGCGGTGACGATGACGGGCGCCGGCGTGCTGCTCAACGCGAAGACCTACGGAGTGCTGCGCCTCCAGGGAAAGTCGTTCGCCGCCGTCTTTCTTCGTGATCTGCGTCAGCTGGCGGCTTTCTCGGGAGTCACCGTCGGGCTGGTGATCGCCGCTGTTATGGCACTTCTCGGCCTGTACAACGGTCTCGCCTGGCTGAGGCTGTTCGCTCTGATGTCCGTAAGCTTGGCCGGCCTCCTCGTGATCTTGATCCTGGCAACCCATGGGATCGTGCTCGCCCTCACCTTCAAGACCGATGTACTTCGGGCCCTCAAAGGTGAGCTTCCGGCCCGTACGGCCTCTTTTGCCGTGTACCTCGTGCGCGTGCCCGCCTTGTTGCTCGCCCTCAGCATTGCCACCTCCGTAGTCCTCGCCGGTCAGGACATCGCTTCTCGCGAGGACAGCCGCACCGTCTACGCCAAGGTCGGCGCCACCTCTGCCATACGGCTCAACGGCAGCCTCGGCGACCGGATACCGCAGATGGAGGCGCAGGTCGGCCGATGGCTGCGCCAGTCGGACGCGGCGGGCAAGGTGATCGTCGCCGGACGCCGGGAACTCCGGAACATCTCTCCGGGCGCCCTACCACAGGGGGAGCTGCTGATCGTCAACGAGAGATTTCTAGCCGAACAGCCCATCCTCGATCCCCAGGGGCATCCGTACCCGGCAAGCGAGCACGGTGCGAAATCCGCACGACGGCAGCAAGTGCGGCTTTTCGTCCCTGAGTCCCTCAGCCAGTACGCGGCAACCATCGCGGACAGAATCCCCGGGCTACTGAGTCCCGCCAAGCCGGAGCTCATCTCGAAGCAGCAGGTCCGAACACTTACGGCGAAGAACGGGCACCGGGTTTTCGGATACAACCCCGGCGACCAAGCCTATACTGCCGCCCGAAACTCCAAGGAAGACCGGTCCCTGGTACGCGACCCAGTCATCGTCGCCGTACCCAACGGATCTCATTTTCTCACGAACAACGCATACACCGCGTTCGCCACTCAAGGTGGCGTGGTTTTCCCCGACCCGGATGACATTCGTACGGGAATATCCCGGAACAAACTGGAAACCTATGTGGTTGCCATCCGGCCTGTGGGACAGAACGCCGCATTGCAAATGCGTGACGCGGTGAATGATTTTCGGCTGCAGATATTCGACCTGTTGATGGCCCTGGCCGTGCTCCTGATAACCGGCGTTGGCGTCTGCATCGTCTATTCACGCAAGAACGCTCAGTCGATCTTCGTCAAGCACTTCAGCGGCTGGCGGTTCACCGCGAACCACCGAACGCTTCTGGCAGTCGAGGGACTGCTTGCCGTACTCCTGGCAGCTTGGGTTCCCTTCCATGCTTGGCAGCAGAACCAAGACCTGAAGCGGTACGCAGCTCTCGGCATTCCTGCGCCTCGTCCGCCCGTACAAGTCACCGCGCTGGACTTCGGCGTCACCACAGGATTGATTGTGGTCGAAGTCGGCGCAGTGCTTGTCGCACTGGCATTCTTCCACCGCCGTATCGCCAAGGAAGGGGCCGTCGGAGCATGACCGGCCCGCCGCACCTTCCGTTCAGCAGGAGCACCACTGTGATTGACATCGATAAATTGTCGAAATCTTTCGGCCGACACACGCTGTGGTCGGACGTCACCCTGACCGTCAAAGGTGGCGAGATGCTGGGTCTCGTCGGCCCCAGCGGATCAGGGAAGTCTACGCTCCTCAACTGCGTGGGACTGCTCGAAAAGCCTAACTCCGGCGCGATATGGCACGACGGGAAGAACATCACAGGATTCGGACGACGCCAAGTTCGGGCATTCCGGCGCGAAACCCTGGGCTACCTTTTCCAGAATTACGCCCTCATGGAGAACACCACCGTCGCGGCCAACCTCGAGGCCGCAGTCAAGCCACGGCGGTCACCCAGGGGAAGCCTTCCGGTCAGCAACTCCGAAGCCCTCGCCCGGGTCGGCCTTGCCGGGCGGGAGAAAGAGAAGGTGCACCAACTCAGCGGCGGCGAACAGCAGCGAGTGGCCCTCGCCCGGTTGCTGGTCAAACAGCCGAGCCTGGTGCTCGCGGACGAGCCGACCGGCGCTCTCGACCACGCCAACACCGTCATGGTCGTCGACATCCTGCGAGAGATGAGCGCGGCCGGCTGCGCCGTCGTCATCGCCACCCACAACGACTATGTACGTGACCGCTGTGACACTGTCTTCGCTGTTGATACAGGCTCCCTCATGCTGAATGCTCCCGCGGCATGAACGCCGACGACCCCACTCAGAAAGGCAGAGAAGCATCTTGCGCCATCGAATACGCATGTCAGGTTCCGGTCAGCGACGCCTCTCGGCGGTAACGGTTGTCACCGCCGCCCTCTCCTCGCTCCTCGCGGTCGCCGCCCCGGCGACGGCCGCCGAGGCGGCCGGAGCACAGCCGGCCGCCCCAAAGGTGGCCTGCACGTCTGCCAAGGATGGGCTGGCCGACCGGCTTTCGAAGGGCCTCGGCCAGGTGTTGAGTGCGCATACTTCCGGCCATACGTCATTCGCCCTGTACGACCGCACGAGCGACACCCGGTGCGCGTACGACGCGGACCGGCAGTACGACTCGGCGAGTGTCGTGAAGGTCGTGGTGCTGGGCACCCTCTTGCGGCAGGCCCAAGAAGAACAGCGCATTCTGACCGCGGACGAGAAAAAGCTCGCGGAAAAGATGATCACGAGGTCGGACAACGACGCCACGACCACGCTGTGGAAGCGGGCCGGCCTCGGGCGGATAAACAGCTTCCTGAGCCTCGCCGGAATGCACAACACCGTGCCGGACACGGAAGGGTACTGGGGGCTGACTCAGATCAACGCTGCCGACCAGCTGACCCTGCTGCGGCTCCTCACGTCCGACAATTCCGTGCTCACCCCCTCCTCGCGCGCCTACGCCCTGGACCTGATGAACCGGGTGATTCCCGAGCAGCGCTGGGGCGTTCCGGCCGGCGCGCCGGCGGGCGCGAAGGTGCATGTGAAGAACGGGTGGCTGCAGCGGTCCGCGGGGGGCTGGCGGGTGCACAGCGTGGGCGCGTTCACCGGACAGGGGCACGATTACGGTCTCGTCGTCCTGACCGCGGACCACCCCGGCATGCCCGCCGGCGTCAAGGTGATCGAGAACGTGGCCCGTACGGTGCACCAGGAACTCAACGGGAAGGCCGCGGCCACGGCGCAGAAGCCGAGCAGCAGGGCCGCCCTCCCCCGTACGTCGGACGGCTCGCTGGTGCCCGACACCGGACGCTGAATCCGTCACACATAAGTCGCGGCGCCTGCCCTCCGGTCGGGGAGGTGGACAGGCGCCGCGGGTGTTCCGCACGTCGTTGTGCGGGACATCTGTGAGCCGGGGCCGCTACACGGTCAGTGCGCGGTCCGTCGGCTTGATGGGCGCGGGCAGCGCGCTGGCGCCCGCGAGGTAGCGGTCCACGCCGCGCGCTGCGGAGCGGCCCTCGGCGATGGCCCACACGATCAGCGACTGGCCGCGGCCCGCGTCACCCGCAACGTACACGCCGGGGACGTTGGTCGCGAAGTCGGCGTCGCGGGCGATGTTGCCGCGCGCGTCCAGCTCCAGTCCGAACTGTGAGACCAGGCCGTTCTCCTGGTCGGTGCCGGTGAAACCCATGGCCAGGGTGACCAGCTGTGCGGGGATCTTGCGCTCGGTGCCCGGCTTCGGCTCGGGACGGCCGTCCTTGAACTCCACCTCGACCAGGTGCAGCCACTGGACGTTGCCGTCCTCGTCGCCCTCGAAGTGGGTGGTGGAGACGGAGTACAGCCGCTCGCCGCCCTCCTCGTGCGCGGAGGTGACCTTGTAGAGCATCGGGAAGGTCGGCCACGGCTGGTTCGGGTTCCGCTCGTCGCCGGGCTTGCCCATGATCTCCAGCTGGGTGACGGACTTCGCGCCCTGGCGGTGCGCGGTGCCGACGCAGTCGGCGCCGGTGTCGCCGCCGCCGATGACCACGACGTGCTTGCCCTCGGCGGTGATCGGGGCGACGGTCAGGTCCCCCTCCTGCACCTTGTTGGCGAGCGGCAGGTACTCCATCGCGAAGTGGATGCCGTTCAGCTCGCGCCCGGGGACCTTCAGGTCACGCGAGGTGGTGGCACCGGCGGCGATCACGACGGCGTCGTAGCGCTTGCGCAGCTTGGCGGCGTCGATGTCCCGGCCGATCTCCACCTCCGTACGGAACTTGGTGCCTTCCGCCCGCATCTGCTCGATGCGGCGGTTGATGTGGCGCTTTTCCATCTTGAACTCGGGGATGCCGTAGCGGAGGAGGCCCCCGATACGGTCCGCGCGCTCGTAGACGGCCACGGTGTGGCCCGCCCGCGTCAGCTGCTGGGCGGCGGCCAGGCCCGCCGGGCCCGAACCGATGACGGCGACCGTCTTGCCGGACAGGCGCTCCGGGGGCTGCGGGGTGACGTCCCCGTTGTCCCACGCCTTGTCGATGATGGTGACCTCGACGTTCTTGATGGTCACCGGCGGCTGATTGATGCCCAGCACACAGGCCGACTCGCACGGGGCTGGACACAGGCGACCGGTGAACTCCGGGAAGTTGTTGGTCGCGTGCAGCCGCTCGCTGGCGGCCGTCCAGTCCTCGCGGTACGCGTAGTCGTTCCACTCGGGGATGAGGTTGCCCAGCGGACAGCCGTTGTGGCAGAAGGGGATGCCGCAGTCCATGCAGCGCCCGGCCTGCTTGCTGATGATCGGCAGCAGCGAACCGGGGACGTAGACCTCGTTCCAGTCCCGGACGCGCTCCTCGACGGGGCGGGTCTTGGCGACCTCGCGGCCGGTGGTCAGGAAGCCCTTGGGGTCAGCCATTGATCGCCGCCTCCATCATCTTCTCGTGGGTCTCGGACTCGGAGAGCCCGGCTCGCTCGGCGGCGTCCTTGGCGGCGAGCACTGCCTGGTAGGTGGCCGGAATGACCTTGCTGAAGCGGGCCAGCGCGGCGTCCCAGTCGGCGAGCAGCTTCTCGGCGACGGTGGAGCCGGTCTCCTCCTGGTGGCGGCGCACGACGTCGTGCAGCCACTGCCGGTCGGTGGCGTCCAGCTCGGTGGATACGGCAGCGGTCAGCTCACGGTTGACGTTGGCCGGGTCCAGGTCGATCACGTACGCGATACCGCCGGACATACCGGCCGCGAAGTTGCGCCCGGTCTCGCCCAGGATGACGGCGTGGCCGCCGGTCATGTACTCGCAGCCGTGGTCGCCGACGCCCTCGGAGACCACCGTGGCACCCGAGTTGCGGACGCAGAACCGCTCGCCGACGCGGCCGCGCAGGAACAGTTCGCCGCCGGTGGCCCCGTAGGCGAGGGTGTTGCCCGCGATGGTCGAGTACTCGGCCAGGTGGTCGGCGCCGCGGTCCGGGCGGACCACGATCCGGCCGCCTGACAGGCCCTTGCCGACGTAGTCGTTGGCGTCGCCCTCCAGGCGCAGCGTGACACCGGGCGGCAGGAACGCGCCGAAGGACTGGCCGGCCGAGCCGGTGAAGGTGATGTCGATGGTGTCGTCGGGCAGGCCCGCGCCGCCGAACTTCTTGGTCACCTCGTGGCCGAGCATGGTGCCGACGGTCCGGTTGATGTTCCGGATCGCGATCTGCGCCCGTACGGGCTGCGCGGCCTCGGCGGTGTCCGCGGACAGCGCGTCGGCGGACAGCTTGATCAGCTCGTTGTCGAGCGCCTTCTCCAGGCCGTGGTCCTGGATGGTGACCTGGTGGCGTACGGCGCCCTCGGGCAGCTCGGGCACGTGCAGCAGCGGGGCCAGGTCCAGGCCCTGTGCCTTCCAGTGCTTGACGGCCTTGGAGGTGTCCAGCAGGCCGGCGTGGCCGATCGCCTCGTCCAGCGAGCGGAAGCCCAGCTCGGCGAGGATCTCGCGGACCTCCTCCGCGATGAACTGGAAGAAGTTGACGATGTACTCGGCCTTGCCGCTGAAGCGTTCGCGCAGCGTCGGGTTCTGGGTGGCGATGCCGACGGGGCAGGTGTCCAGGTGGCAGACGCGCATCATGACGCAGCCGGAGACCACCAGCGGCGCAGTCGCGAAGCCGTACTCCTCGGCGCCCAGCAGGGCGGCGATGACCACGTCGCGGCCGGTCTTGAGCTGGCCGTCGGTCTGCACCACGATCCGGTCGCGTAGGCCGTTGAGCAGCAGCGTCTGCTGCGTCTCGGCCAGGCCCAGCTCCCAGGGGCCGCCCGCGTGCTTCAGGGAGGTCAGCGGCGAGGCGCCCGTACCGCCGTCGTGTCCGGAGATCAGGACCACGTCCGCGTGCGCCTTGGAGACGCCCGCGGCGACCGTGCCGACGCCGACCTCGGAGACCAGCTTCACGTGGATGCGGGCCTGCGGGTTGGCGTTCTTCAGGTCGTGGATGAGCTGGGCGAGGTCCTCGATGGAGTAGATGTCGTGGTGCGGCGGCGGGGAGATCAGGCCCACGCCGGGCGTCGAGTGCCGGGTCTTGGCGACCCAGGGGTAGACCTTGTGGCCGGGCAGCTGGCCGCCCTCGCCGGGCTTGGCGCCCTGCGCCATCTTGATCTGGATGTCGTCGGAGTTGACCAGGTACTCGCTGGTCACGCCGAAGCGGCCGGAGGCCACCTGCTTGATCGCGGAGCGGCGCGCCGGGTCGTACAGGCGCTCCGGGTCCTCGCCGCCCTCACCGGTGTTGGACTTGCCGCCCAGCTGGTTCATGGCGATGGCGAGGGTCTCGTGCGCCTCTTGGGAGATGGAGCCGTACGACATCGCGCCCGTCGAGAAGCGCTTGACGATCTCGGAGACGGGCTCCACCTCCTCCAGCGGCACCGAGGGGCGGTCCGACTTGAAGGAGAACAGGCCGCGCAGCGTCATCAGGCGCTCGGACTGCTCGTTCACCCGCTCGGTGTACTGCTTGAAGATGTCGTAGCGGCGCGAGCGGGTGGAGTGCTGGAGGCGGAAGACCGTGTCCGGGTCGAAGAGGTGCGGCTCGCCCTCGCGGCGCCACTGGTACTCGCCGCCGATCTCCAGCGCGCGGTGGGTGGCGGCGATGCCGGTGGCCGGGTACGCCTTGGCGTGCCGGGCGGCGACCTCCTTGGCGATCACGTCGAGGCCAGCGCCGCCGATCTTCGTGGTGGTGCCGTGGAAGTACGCGTCCACGAAGGACTGGTCCAGACCGACGGCCTCGAAGACCTGCGCGCCCCGGTAGGAGGCGACGGTGGAGATGCCCATCTTGGACATCACCTTCAGGACGCCCTTGCCGAGCGCCTTGATCAGGTTCTTGATCGCGACCTCGGGGTCGGTGTCCTTCGGCAGGAAGGTGCCGGCGCGGACCAGGTCCTCGACGGACTCCATCGCCAGGTACGGGTTGACGGCGGCGGCGCCGTACCCGATGAGCAGCGCGACGTGGTGCACCTCACGCACGTCACCGGCCTCCACGAGCAGACCGACCTGGGTGCGCTGCTTGGTGCCGATGAGGTGGTGGTGCACCGCGGCGGTGAGCAGCAGGGACGGGATCGGTGCGTGCTCGGCGTCCGAGTGCCGGTCGGAGAGCACGATCAGGCGGGCGCCGGCCTCGATGGCGGCGTCGGCCTCGGCGCAGATCTCCGCGATACGGGCGGCCAGCGCGTCGCCGCCCCCGGAGACGCGGTACAGGCCGGAGAGGGTGACGGCCTTCATGCCCGGCATGTCGCCGTCGGCGTTGATGTGGATGAGCTTGGCCAGCTCGTCGTTGTCGATCACCGGGAACGGCAGCATGACGCTGCGGCAGGAGGCCGCGGTCGGCTCCAGCAGGTTGCCCTGCGGGCCGAGCGAGGAGATCAGTGAAGTGACCAGTTCCTCGCGGATGGCGTCCAGCGGCGGGTTGGTGACCTGCGCGAACAGCTGGGTGAAGTAGTCGAACAGCAGCCGCGGGCGCTCGGAGAGGGCGGCGATCGGCGAGTCCGTGCCCATGGAACCGATCGGCTCGGCGCCGGCCTTGGCCATCGGCGCCAGGATGACGCGCAGCTCCTCCTCCGTGTAGCCGAAGGTCTGCTGGCGGCGGGTGACCGAGGCGTGGGTGTGCACGATGTGCTCGCGCTCGGGCAGGTCGGCCAGCTCGATCAGGCCCGCGTCCAGCCACTCCTGGTACGGGTGCTCGGCAGCGAGCTGCGCCTTGATCTCGTCGTCCTCGATGATGCGGTGCTCGGCGGTGTCCACCAGGAACATCCGGCCGGGCTGCAGGCGGCCCTTGCGCACGACCTTGGCCGGGTCGATGTCCAGGACGCCGACCTCGGAGGAGAGGACCACCAGGCCGTCGTCGGTGACCCAGTAGCGCCCCGGGCGCAGACCGTTGCGGTCCAGGACCGCGCCGACCTGGGTGCCGTCGGTGAAGGTGACGCAGGCCGGGCCGTCCCAGGGCTCCATCATCGTGGAGTGGTACGCGTAGAAGGCCCGCCGCGCCGGGTCCATGGAGGTGCTGTTCTCCCAGGCCTCCGGGACCATCATCAGCACCGAGTGCGGCAGCGAACGGCCGCCGAGGTGCAGCAGCTCCAGAACCTCGTCGAAGGAGGCCGAGTCGGAGGCGTCCGGCGTGCAGACCGGGAACAGGCGCTCCAGGTTCTCGCTGTTGCCGGTGGCGTCCGCGAAGAGCTTGCTGGCGAGCTGCGACTCACGGGCCCGCATCCAGTTGCGGTTGCCCTGGACGGTGTTGATCTCACCGTTGTGGGCGACGAAGCGGTACGGGTGGGCCAGCGGCCAGCTCGGGAAGGTGTTGGTGGAGAAGCGGGAGTGCACCAGCGCGATGGCGGTGGCGAAGCGGCGGTCGGACAGGTCCGGGAAGAACGGCTCCAGCTGCCCGGTCGTGAGCATGCCCTTGTAGACGATGGTGCGCGCGGACAGCGACGGGAAGTAGACGCCCGCCTCGCGCTCGCAGCGCTTGCGCAGCACGAACGCCTTGCGGTCCAGGGCGAGGCCGGTGTCCTTGCCGTGCTTGTCGGCGACGAACAGCTGGGAGAAGGCGGGCATCGTGGCGCGGGCGCCGTTGCCGAGCAGCTGCGGGGCCACCGGGACGACGCGCCAGCCGAGGACCTCCAGGCCCTCCTCGGACGCGATCGTCTCGATCCGCGAGACGGCGGCCGCGGCATCCTCGGCCACGGACGGCAGGAAGGCGATGCCCACGGCGTACGCGCCGGCGGCGGGCAGGCCGAAGGTGACGCTCTCGCGCAGGAAGGCGTCCGGGACCTGGAGCAGGATGCCGGCGCCGTCCCCGGAGTCGGGCTCGGAACCGGTCGCGCCGCGGTGTTCCAGGTTGCGCAGGACGGTGAGGGCCTGTTCGACCAGTGCGTGGCTGGCCTCGCCGGTGAGGGTCGCCACAAAGCCGACACCGCAGGCGTCGTGCTCGTTGCGGGGGTCGTACATCCCCTGCCGGGCGGGGCGCCCGTCCATGGGCGACCAGGGGGCGGCGCTGGCGCTGCCGGTGGTCGCGGAGTGCGTGGACGCGGAACGCATCGGCTCTCCCAACGTCGTCGTGGCATGTGAGGTGCCGAGGGACGACGTTGGCCCTCCGCGAAATTTCGTGCAGGTTACAGGATGGCTCGCTTCTCGAAAAGCGGATAGAGCCTTCCAGAATGCGGACACCACTCGTGGCGGTGGACCGGGGACGCGGGCGGACGGATCGGCCTCCACCGGCGTCGTGTGCGTCGTTTTCGAGCAGGCGACATTGCCCGCAACGCTTGGGCCTTATGCCCGGCCCCCAGTCGAACGAAACCGCCAAGTAACAGTTTAGTTATGCGAGCGCCCGCATAGCGCTGCACGAGGGGTCACCCTACGGCCGTACCGAACAATGCGCCCAGGACGTACGTCACACCCGCCGCCGCGCCACCCAGGGCCAGCTGCCGCAGGCCGCTGAACCACCAGGACCGCGCCGTCACCCGCGCCACGACGGCCCCGCACCCGAAGAGCCCCACCAGCGCCAGCAGCACCGCGGGCCACAGCTGGGAGGCGCCCAGCAGGTACGGCAGGACGGGCAGCAGGGCGCCCAGCGCGAAGGAGCCGAAGGACGAGACGGCGGCGACCGCCGGGGAGGGCAGGTCGGACGGGTCGATGCCCAGCTCCTCGCGGGCGTGGATCTCCAGCGCCTGCTCCGGGTCCTTCGACAGCTGCTTGGCCACCTCACGGGCCAGCTTCGGCTCCACACCGCGCGACTCGTAGAGCGCGGCCAGCTCCTCCAGCTCGTCCTTGGGGTGTTTACGCAGCTCACGCCGCTCCACGTCCAGCTCGGCCAGGACCAGCTCCCGCTGAGAGGCCACCGAGGTGTACTCACCGGCCGCCATCGAGAAGGCGCCGGCCGCCAGGCCCGCGAGACCGGTGATGATGATGGTCTGCTGCGAGACCGCGCCGCCGGCGACACCGGTCATCAGGGCCAGGTTGGACACCAGTCCGTCCATCGCGCCGAAGACGGCGGGGCGCAGCCAGCCACCGTTCACGTCGCGGTGGGTGTGGTTGTCGCGGTGCGCAATGTGGGTGGGCGCCGAAGCGTCCATGACATCCATGACGGACATATGAGGACCCGTTCCCTTCTCGCGAGGTGTGGGCCGATGTCGGCGCTTCCCCCTTCGACACCTCGAAGCTATGCGCCGCTCACCCTGTCGCGCTAGCAAGGAAGGCCGAACTTACCGCGCTGACCTGCGGGTTTGTGGGAGGGGCGGGCGGTGGTGAGGGGTGGATCACATGGGATGGGGTGCGGCGGGGTGCGGCGGGGTGCGGCGGCGCGCGGCGGGGTGCGGGAATCCGCATTCAAGACTGCGGAAAACCTCAGTGCGGTGGGGGTGGCGGAGCGGGATTCTGTAAACGTTTTCAGTAGCCGGTGCGCGAAGGGGCGTTGGGGATGGGACCGAAGGTGGGAGAGCGGGAGTACGGGAGTGGTGGGACGAGGGCCGGGGGCGGTGGCGGGCCGGGGGTGCGGGCCGACGGTGGGCCGGGGGCCGCCGATGGCGGCGGGGCTGGGGCCCGGCTCGGCGGGGCGCCCACCGTGGAGACCATCGCGGCGCGGGCCGGGGTGTCCATCGCCTCCGTGTCGCGGGTGCTGAACGGCCACGGGGCACGCCCCGACACGGTCACCCGCGTCGAGCGGGCCGCCGCCGAACTGGGCTATGTCGCCAACGCGGTGGCCCGCTCCCTCAAGGGCGGCCGCTCCATGCAGCTCACGTTCGCCATGCAGGACATCGGCAACCCGGCCTACGTCTCCATGGTCCGCGAGATACAGGCCGTCATGAAACCGGCGGGCTACCGCCTGCTGCTGCACTCCACCGACGCCGTCGTCGCGGACGAACTGGCCGTGCTGCGCGACCTCGCCGACCGGACGAGCGACGGGCTGATCCTGTGCCCGATCCGCGTCACCCCCCGGCATCTGGAGGCCCTCGCCCGGGCCGCCCGCCCGGTCGTCGTCATCGGCTCCCTGCCCGACGGCCCACCGCACGGCCCGCTCGTGGACAGCGTCCGCGCCGACTCCGTGACCGGCGCCGCGGCAGCCGTACGGCATCTGGCCGAGACGGGCAGACGCCGTATCGCTTTCGTCAACGGCCCCGCCGACACGGTGCCCGGCCACCACCGCGCCCTCGGCTACCGCACCGGCCTGGAGTCCTGCGGCATCGAGCTGGACCCGACGCTGACGGCGACCACGGACTTCACCGTCGAGGCGGGTGCCGCGGCGCTGCACGGGCTGCTCGACGCCCGGCCCGACCTCGACGCCGTCTTCTGCGCCAACGACCAGCTGGCGCTGGGCGGTTCGCAGGCGCTGCACTCCCGAGGCCTGTCCATTCCCGGTGACGTCGCGGTGGTGGGTATGGACGACACGCTCCTCGCCCGGGCCGGGTGGCCGCCGCTGACCAGCGTGGACCTGGGATCGGCCGAGCGCGGCCGGATCGCGGCACAGATGATGCTGGACCGGCTGCGCGAGCCCGCCGGCGCTCCGCGCGCACCGGCCCGCCGCGAGACCGTCATGCCCCGCCTGATCGTCCGCGCTTCCTCCGCTCCGGTCGATTCCATATGACGCCCGGCCGGGGTGTGCCGCCCCGGCCGGACACCCCGCGTCGGGACCGCCTCCCGGTCGCCCGCTGCTCGCCGCCTCCGGGTCATCCGCCACTCGCCGCATCCCGCTCGGGACGCGCTCGCGCGTCGCACGGCGCGTACGTCCCCGTACGTGCCCGCCAACGCCCGCCCTGCTCCGCGCCCTTCGCCCCCTCCCCTCGCTCCTCCACCGGCCTCCCCGCCGCCCCTCACACCACCAACCGCCAACCGCCAACCGCTCAACAGATCGGCACGCACATGAGCGCACTGCACCTTCCGCTCCCGAAGCCCCCGTCGGTCCGGCGCCCGCTGTTGCGCCCGGTGCCGCCTCCCCGGTCCGAGTGCCCCGCCGGTCTGCGGGAGCGCGCCCGCGGCGCCCTGCTCGGTCTCGCTGTCGGTGACGCGCTCGGCGCCCCCGCGGAGAACATGAAGCCGTCGCAGATCCGTCAACGCTGGGGCCGTATCGAGGGTTTCGTGACGGACGACCCGGCCGGTACGGACGACACCGAGTACGCCGTCTTCTCCGGGCTGCTGCTGGCCGAGCACGGCTCGTCGCTCACCGTGGCGCACGTCGAGGCGGCCTGGCACCGGTGGATCGCCGACCTGGACGAAGGCCCGTTCCGCGGCGCCGGTTTCAGCGAGCGCGGCACCTTGGAGAACCTGCGCCGCGGGCTGGCCGCCCCCATCTCCGCCCAGCACCGCCACGCCTGGAGCGACGGCCTGGCCATGCGCGCCGCGCCCTTCGGCGTCTTCGCCGCCGGCCGCCCCGCCGAGGCCGCCCGGCTCGTCGCCGTGGACGGCACGGTCAGCCACGAAGGCGAAGGGATCTACGGGGGCCGGGCCGTGGCCGCCGGTGTCGCCGCGGCGATGGTGGCCGGGTCCACGGACGCCGTCATAGCAGCGGCGCTGTCCGTGGTACCCGAGGACTCCTGGACCGCCCGCTCGCTGCGCCGCGCGGTCGCCGCCGCCCAGCGCTCCCGGCTCACCCCGGGCAGCACCCAGCTCGGCACCGAGCGCGCGGTCCGCTCCGCCGTCGTCATCGGCGGCTATCCGTGGACCGACCTGGCGCCCGAGGCGGTGGGGCTGGCGTTCGGCGCGTTCGCGGCGGCGCGCGGCGACTTCAGCGCCTCGGTGCTGACGGCGGTCAACATGGGCCGGGACGCCGATACGACCGCGGCGGTCGCGGGCGCTCTGGCGGGTGCGCTGGGCGGTGCCGGAGCCGTCCCGGAGGAGTGGGCGCGGGCCATCGGCCCGGTCCGCGGCAGTTGCCTTCCGTCCATGGCCGGCTATCACGTCCTGGATGTCGCGGAGTTGCTCACTCCCCTGCCGGACGAGGTGACGGCGTCATGACCCGCGAGCCGCGCCCCGCGGGCGAGCGCCGGGCCTCGGCGGAGGCCGGTGCCACCACGCTCACCGGCGCCACCTTCCCGCCACCCGCTCGGTCCGATGCGGACCGGTCACCGGCCACCCGTCCCCCACCGAGGTGCACCGGAGCGGACCGGCGCGGCGCCCCGTTCGCGGCCGACGATCTCCCGTATGACGACGCGAGTGCCGTACCGGGCCGTATCGAAGGGCTGCTGCTCGGGCTGGCGGCGGGGGACGCCGCCGGGTGGCCGGCGGCGCGCCACCGGGCGGCGCGGATGCCTGAGTGGACCCGGCGGCTGACCCGCGAGCTCGACACGTTCGCCGAGCAGAACGCGACGACCACCCTGCCCGTCCCCATCGCCCTCAACCAGCCGCCGGAACCGCTGCGCCTGGGCCCGTCGGACGACGCCGAATGGGCGGCCTTCACCGCGGAGGCCGTCCTGACCTCCGCGGGCACCCCGCTCGGTGACCTCGGCCGGGACCGCCGGCTGCGCACCGCCATCGACCTCGCGTGGAACGCGCTGGCCGACGAGATCGCCGCCGCCGCCGAGCGGGCGCCCGAGGTCGAGTCGGCGGTGCTGCCCCTGCGCGCCCGCATCTCCGTACGGGCCGGGCTCGGCAACCTCGCCGCCGGACTCCGCCCGCCGGCCACCGGCCACGACAACCCGCACTTCTTCGACGACGCCGCCTGCGTACGGGCCTGTGTGCTGGCCGTCGTCCACCCCGGCGATCCGCTCGCCGCCGCGGAACTGGCCGAGTTCGACGCCCGGTACACCCAGGACGGCGACGGTGTGCACGGTGCGCGTGCCATGGCCGCCGCCGTCGCGGCGGCGCTCGGCGGCGCCTCGGCGGCCGCCTGCGCCGACGTGGCGCTGGCCCAGTTGCCGGAGGGGACGGAGATCCGCCGCAACGCCCTGCACGCGGTACGCCTGGCCCGCGCCGTGGCGACGGACCGTCCCGGCTCCTGTACCGGTTCCGGTGACGCGTTCGCCCTCGTGCCCACCCTGGAGCACGAGATCGTCGATCACGTCTACAGCTACGGCATCGCCGCGGCCGAGACCGTCCCGGTGGCGCTCGCCCTCGGTATCGCGGGTGGTGGCCGGCCGGCCGAGGCCGTGCCCGCCGCTGCCTGCCTGTCCCGCGTCGCCGACTCCGCCCCCGCGCTCACGGGCGCGCTGACCGGAGCGATCAGCGGTGCGCCCGGCCTCCCCGGCAGCTGGCGTGGCGCCTGCCGAATCCTCTCGGGGTGCGCACTGCCCCGCCTGGCAGGCACCGACCTCGTCGAACTGGCGGCGCGACTGGCCCGTACGGAATTGACCGCACCCCAGCCGACCGCCCACCCGCCGGGGACACCCCAGAGTCCCCGGCCCCGCCCTCGTACGTCGGAACCCCGTCCCGGAAGGACCGACCGGTCATGACGTATTCCGCCTCGCCCACACCCCAGCCCCAACCCCAACCCCGACCGCACGAACGCCAGGCACAGGTGCAGGCACCGCCGCAGGCAGAGTCCTCGTGCCCGTCCCTGGAGGACCGGGCGATCGGCTGCCTGGCCGGTGCCGCGGTCGGTGACGCCCTCGGCGGGCCCGTCGAGGGCTGCACACCGGAGCAGATCACAGCGCGGCACGGTGGCCGCGTCACGGGCATCGTCGGCCCCTTCCACGCCGACTGGCGCACCGCGCGGCCGCTCGCGCCCTACCACAAGGGCGACGGACACGTCACCGACGACACCCTCATGACCCATGCGCTGGTGCGGGTCTACGAAAAGGTCCGCGATCACCTGGACGCGTACGCCGTCGCCGAGCACCTGGTGCCCGACCTGATCGACACGCCCCGCTGGATCCCCGAGCTGGAGGCCGAGGCACTCCCGCTGCACCGTCTCTTCCTCGCCGAGAAGTGGCTGGTGACCCGGCTGCACTACGGGCACATCGACCCACGCGAAGCGGGTGTCGGCAACATCGTCAACTGCGGCGCGGCGATGTACATGGCGCCGGTCGGCATCGTCAACGCCGGTTACCCCGAAGGCGCTTACGCGGAGGCCCTGGACCTCGCCGGCGCCCACCAGTCCTCGTACGGACGTGAGGCCGCCGGCGTCTTCGCGGCCGCGGTGGCCGCCGCCTGCAAACCGCGGGCCACGCCCGCCTCCGTGGTCGAGGACGTACTGCGCCTCGCCAAGGACGGGACACGGGCCGCCATCGAGGCCGTCTGCGAAGTGGCCGGCGGGTACACGGACTTCGAGGCCGCACTGACGCCCCTGCGGACGGCCGTCGCGCCCTTCGACACGGTGGGCCCCGTCTACCGGGAGCCCTCCCTCGGGGCACGGCGCCCGTCCCGGACGCACGCCATCGAAGAGCTTCCGATCGCCCTGGGCATGCTGCTCGTCGGCGCGGGCGACTTCCGCAGCACCGTCCTGGGCTCGGTCAACTACGGACGCGACTGCGACTCCATCGCCACCATGAGCGGCGCTGTCGCGGGGGCCTTGCACGGTGCGCGCACGATTCCCGTGGAGTGGGGCGAGGACGTCTCCCGCGCGAGCCGGCTCGACCTGCGCGCCCCGGCCCTGGCGCTCGCCCGGGTCGCCCGCGAGGTCTTCGCGAGGGACCGGCAGCGCCGGCGTGACCACGAGCACGCCTTCGCCACGATCGCGGGTGCGTGACGGTGCGCCGGCAGCCGGGCGAGACCCCGGACCAGCGGCCCGGAGCCCTGCGCCTGACCTGGGTGCAGCCCGAGGACCTGATCGGGCACGAACTGCGGCAGGCCGCCGAGGACGGGCGCGACGCCTCGGCCGTCGAACGCCGCTGGCGCACGGCGGGCGGCCACCCCGCTCCCGACCGGTCCGGCGCTTCACCCCGCCCGGCGGACCCGGGCCTGCGCGCGCTGGCCGGCCGGCTGCTCGACGAACTCGCCGATCTGCCCTCCCCCTCGGCCGACGACGAGCCCACCGACCTCCCCGCGATCAGAGCGGCCTGCCCCGACTGGCCGTCCACGCCCGCCCCGGCCCCAGCCTCCGTCACCACCGCCGGGGCCCGGTCCGCGTCCACCCACCCCACAGCGGCCCCGCCCGACTCCCTCCGCCCCCGGCTGGAGGCCGCCTGGCTGGGGCGGGCGGCCGGGTGTCTGCTCGGCAAGCCGGTCGAGAAGCTGCCGCTCGCCGGGATCCGCGCACTCGCCCGGGGAACCGGCAACTGGCCGCTGCGCACCTGGTTCACCGAGGCCGGCCTGGACCCGGCGATCGCCGCCCGCTACTCGTGGAACACCCACAGCCGTGCCACCTCGCTGGCCGAGAACATCGACGGTATGCCCGAGGACGACGACCTCGACCACCCGGTGCTCGGGCTGCTGCTCCTCCAGCGTCACGGCCACGGCTTCCGCACCACCGACGTGGCCCGGCTCTGGCTCGACGAGCTGCCCGCGGGCCGGACGTTCACCGCGGAGCGCGTGGCGTACCGCAACCTCCTGGACGGGATCGAGCCCCCGCACACCGCCTCCTACCGCAACCCCTTCCGGGAGTGGATCGGCGCGCTGATCAGGGCGGACGTCTTCGGCTGGACCCGCCCCGGCGACCCGGCCGCGGCAGCGGCAGCCGCCTGGCGGGACGCGACGCTCACCCATACGGCCAACGGTGTGTACGGGGAGATGTTCGCGGCGGCCGCCATCGCGGAGGCGGCGGGCGGGCACACGGACGTGCACGGCTGCCTGCGGGCCGGGCTCGCCGTCGTACCGCGGCAGTCGCGGCTGGCCAGGGCCGTCCGGTTCGGTATCGAGACGGCGCAGGACGAACCCACCGGCTCCGACGCCGGTTTCGCGGACGTCGTCGACCGGCTCCACCGCGCCTTGGGGCACCACCACTGGGTGCACGTCCTGCCCAACGCGGCGCTGCTGGCCGCCGCCCTCACCCACGCGGACGGCGCCTTCTCCGGCTCCGTCTGCCGGGTGGTGTCCGGCGGCTGGGACACCGACTCCAACGGCGCGACGGCCGGGTCGATCGCCGGCCTCCTGGCGGGGTCACCGCACGCGCTGCCCTCCCGCTGGACGGAACCGCTCCACAACCGCCTCACCACCACCGTCAGCGATCTGAACGGCATCGGTTTCGACACGCTCGCCACCCGCACCGCCGCACTGGCCGTCAGCCGGACCTCCGGCCTTCGCACCACCGACTCCCGTACCTCCGACACCCGCGCCACCGGCCGACCTCCACGAGACACCGGCCCTTGAACGCACCTCTCCCCCAACCCGGCACACCACCCGAAGAAAGCGAGGCACCCCATGCAGCACCAGGAACCACCCGAGACCCGCCCTCCCACCGCCTCAGACGCCTCAAACGCCTCAACCACCTCAACCACCCCGATCGTCCCCCCTTCCGGCCCCCTCGCCGGGCTGCGGGTACTCGACCTGGCCACGCTGTTCGCCGGGCCGCTGGCCGCCACGCTGCTCGGGGACTTCGGGGCCGAGGTCATCAAGGTCGAGCATCCGCGGCGGCCCGACCCGTCCCGCGGGCACGGTCCCGCCAAGGACGGCGTCGGCCTGTGGTGGAAGCTGCTCGGCCGCAACAAGAAGACCGTCACGCTCGACCTCGCCGCCCCGGGAGGCCAGGACGTCCTGCGCGAACTGGCCGCCGGCGCGGACGTCGTGATCGAGAACTTCCGCCCGGGCACCCTGGAGAAGTGGGGCCTGGGCCCGGCGGAGCTGACCGCCGTCAATCCGCGGCTGGTGCTGGCCCGGGTCACCGGGTTCGGCCAGTTCGGGCCGTACGCGCACCGCGCCGGTTTCGGCACCCTCGCCGAGGCGATGAGCGGGTTCGCCGCGCTCACCGGTGAGCCGGACGGGCCTCCGACGCTGCCGCCCTTCGGACTCGCCGACTCCATCACCGCGCTGACCTGCGCGTACGCCGTCATGGCGGCGCTGCGTGGCCGGGAGAGCACCGGCCGCGGCCAGGTCGTGGACCTGGCGATCATCGAGCCGATGCTGACGGTCCTCGGTCCGCAGCCCCTCTGGTACGACCAGCTCGGCCATGTACAGCCCCGTACGGGCAACCGCTCCGCCAACAGCGCGCCGCGCAACACCTACCGCACCGCCGACGGCGCCTGGCTCGCCGTCTCCGCCGCCACCCGGTCCGTCGCGGAACGGCTGCTGCGCCTGGTCGGCCACCCGGAGTTCGTCTCCGAGCCCTGGTTCGCCACCGGGGCGGGGCGGGCCCAGCACGCCGACGAGCTGGACGCGGCGGTGGGCGGCTGGATAGCGCGGCACGGCCGGGACGAGGTGATGGCCGCGTTCGAACGGGCCGAGGCGGCGGTGGCGCCGGTCTGCGACATCCGTGGGGTGATGGAGAACGAGCAGTACCGGGCGCTGGGTTCGATCACCGAGGTCCCGGACGACGAACTGGGCACGGTCCGGATGCAGAATGTCCTCTTCCGCCTCTCCGCGACGCCCGGCGCCATCCGGTGGGCGGGGCGCCCGCACGGCGCGGACACGGACGCGGTGCTGTCCGGTCTGCTCGGCCTGTCCGCGGCGCGGATCGCGGCGCTGCGTGCGGACGGTGTCGTATGACCGCCGCCACCGCACCGGCCGCTGCCGCGCCCGCCGTCCCGCCACTGACCTGGCTGTACGTGCCGGGTGACCGTCCGGCGGTGGTCGCCAAGGCGCTGGCGTCCGGGGCCGACGCGGTCGTGATCGACCTGGAGGACGCGGTCCCCGCCGACCGCAAACCGTACGCCCTGCGGGCCACCACCGAACTGCTCGCCGCACGACGGCGCACCGCCCCCGGCTCGGCTCCCGGGCCCGCCCTCCACGTCCGGGTCAACGCGCTCACCGGCCCGTACGCCGCGACGGAGATCCGGGCCCTCGCGGCCCTCCCCGCGCTGGACGGGCTGCGGCTGCCCAAGGTCGACAGTGCCGCCGACATCCAGCGCGCCGCGGCCTGGGCGTCCGCGGCCGGCTCCGGCGGCGCGGGAGCGGTGCCGCCGCTGCACGCGCTGCTCGAATCCGCCCTCGGCGTCGAGAACGCCTTCGCCGTCGCCACCGCGCACCCGGCGCTGCGTGGCCTCTCCCTGGGCGAGGCCGACCTGCGGGCCGAGTTGGGGATACAGGACGGCTCGGGGATCGGGGACGAGGACGGGCGGGGCGAGGACGGGCTGGGCGAGGACGGGCTGGGCTGGGCTCGCGGCCGTACGGTGATCGCCGCCCGCGCGGCCGGGCTGCCGCCTCCGCCGCAGTCGGTCTTCACCGCCCTGCATGACACCGAGGCGCTGGCACGGTCGTGCGCACGGGGCCGGGCCCTGGGCTTCCTCGGCCGGGCCGCGCTGCACCCGCGCCAGCTGCCGGTGATCGAGCGGGCCTACCTGCCCACCGCGGAGGAGGTCGAGAGGGCCATGGAGACGGTGCAGGCGGCAGTCGGCCGGGCCGGTGCCTGCGCCCTGCCCGACGGCCGCTTCGTCGACCCGGCCGTGGTCGCCGCCGCCCGTCGGGTCCTGGCGCTGGCGGCCCGCGGGGCCCGGCTCGGGGAGGAGCAGTGAGTCCGCCGGAAACGGCGGCGGCCGCCCCGACCCCGCTGGGTCCGGACGGCCTCCGTCGAGCTTCGGCGGTGCGCTGCGGTGCCTCAGGACTCCTTGCCGGTCCGGCTCCCGGCCCCGGCGTCCTTCGTCAGCTTCGCGGCGCCCTTGGCCACGCTCGCCTTGCCGCTGCCCGCGGTCTCGGCAGCGTCCTCGGTGTCCTCGGCGCTCTTGGCGTCCTTGGTGCTGTTGGCGTCCTCGGCCTCCGTGGCGCTCTTGGCTTCGGTGGCGCTCTCGCCGCCCTTGCCGCGCTGGTCGCCGTCGGCGGTCGCGGTCCCAGCGCCGGCCGTCTTCGTCCCCGCGCCGGCCGTCTTCGTCCCCGCGCCGGCCGTCTTCGTCTCCGCGCCGTCCACGGCCGCTTCCAGGGCGCCCGGCTCGACGACCTCCTCGCGGCCCGGGATCTTCTTTGCCGAGATCACGATGTAGGCGATGGAGAGGACGAGGCCGATGAGCGCGGTCCACACGTTCAGGCGCAGGCCCAGGATGTGGTGGGCCTCGTCGACCCGCATGTACTCGATCCAGGCGCGGCCGGCGCAGTAGGAGGCGACGTACAGCGCGAACGCCCGGCCGTGGCCCAGCTTGAAGCGCTTGTCCGCCCAGATCACGAGCACCGCGACACCGATGCACCACAGCGACTCGTACAGGAACGTCGGGTGGTAGGTGCCGCCGACCCGGCCGATGGACGGGTCGTCGCTGATCTTCAGCGCCCACGGGAGGTCGGTGGCGCGGCCGTACAGCTCCTGGTTGAACCAGTTGCCCCAGCGGCCGACGGCCTGGCCCAGGGCGAGGCCGGGCGCCAGCGCGTCCATGTACGCGGGCAGCGGGATGCCCCGGCGGCGGCAGCCGATCCAGGCACCCACCGCGCCGAGCGCGACGGCGCCCCAGATCCCGAGGCCGCCCTCCCAGACCTTGAAGGCGTTGAGGGGGTGGCCGCCCTTGCCGAAGTACGGCTCGTACGTCGTGATGACGTGATAGAGGCGGCCTCCGACGAGCCCGAAGGGCACGGCCCACACGGCGATGTCCGCGACGGTTCCGGAGCGGCCGCCGCGCTGGATCCAGCGCTTGTTGCCGAGCCAGACGCCGATGAAGACGCCGATGATGATGCAGAAGGCGTAGCCGCGCAGCGGGATCGGGCCGAGGTGTACGACGCCCGTGGAGGGGCTGGGAATGAATGCGAGGTCCATGGCAGGGATGACGCTACCGCGCCAGGTGGGCGCGGCGACAACCCACCCGGCTACGGCTGTGTAACGACCGTCACTCTCGGCGGTCGGGCACGCCGGGCCCGGTACCGGGCCGGTGCGGCGGCCCGGACCGAGCCGTCACCCCTCCGGCCCCGCCCGATGCGGCACCAGTCCGGTCCGGTGCCGCGCCGGACCGTCTCCTCACGGTGCCGGAACCCTCTCCCCGCTCCCGCCCGTGTGTCCGGCACCGGATCCGGCGCTGTGTCCCTGCCCGGCGCTGTGGCCGGCCCCGGTGCCGTGTCCGGTACCGGCGCCCTGACCGGTCCCGGCGCTGTGTCCCGCGCCGGCCGAGGCGCCCGCGCCCGCCGAGTGCCCGGTTCCGCTGCCCGCCGAGGCGCCGACCGTGCCGCCCCCGGTCTCCGTCTTTCCGCTCCCGGCCTTGACGCCGGACGGCTTGTCCCCGGAGGCCCCGCCGCCCGCCTTCTTGTCCTTGGCGGCGTCCCGCACCTTCTGCTTGAGCCCGTCGGGGGTGAGGTTCTTCTCGTCCGCGAGGTTCTTGCCGTTCAGCAGGACGGTCGGGGTGCCCCGGTAGCCGGAGTTGGTGAAGGCGCTGTTGGACTTGTATACGAAGTCCGTGTACGTGCCCTTGTCGACGCACTGGTCGAAGGTGTCACCGGCCAGCCCGTCCACCTTCTTGGCCAGCTGCTTGAGGTACTTCTTGTCGGCGAAGCGGTCCTGCTGCTCCGGCGGCTGGTTCTCGTAGAGCACGTCGTGGTACTCGCGGAAGCGGCCCGCGTCCTGGGCGCAGAGTGCGGCGTTGGCGGCGGTGACCGACCCCTTGCCCTGCATGCTGCCGTCGATGATCGTCGCGAGGTGGTAGTCGGTCTTGAGCAGCCCGGCGTCCTCCATCTCGTGGATGGCGCCGCGGAACCCCTTCTCGAACTGGGCGCACGCGGGGCAGCGGAAGTCCTCCCACACCGTGAGCGTGGACGGGGCCTCCTTCTTGCCGACCGGCACCGCGGGCTTGTCGCTGTCCTGGGTTCCCTTGGGCAGGGCCACCTTGCCACTGCCGGATTCATCGCCTCCCGAAGAAGCGGCCCAGACACCGACGCCGCCGGCGACGGCCAGCACCGCCACCACCGCTCCGGCGACCTTCAGCTGCCGGCCGCGCCGTTCGCGCGCCTTCTCCTTCGCGCGCTGGGCCTGGAGCCGCTCACGGGCGCTGTTCTTTTTGTCTTGATTGTTCTGGCTCACGCCCCTGAACAACGAAGCGGAGGGGCACCCTCGCACCCCTCCGCCGCGTTCTTCGTCCTAACGAGGGACAGCCCTGCCGGACACCGGCCCGGACACGCGCAGGCCCCCCACTCAGACGTGCGAGCGCCCACCCGAAAAGGCGGTCCACCCACCCGAGAAAGCGGTCCGCAGGCCCGAAGGCGCCGCCCGTACGCCCGAAAAGTCCGCCCGTACGCCCGAAGAGGCTGCCCGCCCGTCCTCCGGGAACGGGCGCTCCTCCAGGAACGGCCACCCTCCCCGAGCCGGACGCCCTCCCGGAGCCGGACGCCCTTCCCGAGCTGGACGCCCTCCCCGAGCCGGACGCCCTTCCAGGGCCGGCCACCTCCCCGGTACCGAGCGCCCCTCCAAGACCGCGCACCCCTCCAGGACCAGTCACGCCACCGGCCCCGGAGGAGCCGCCCAGACACCGCCGGGCCCGTGTGTCAGCCGCGCTTGCGTACGCCTGCCGCCAGGTCGCCGGCCAGGTCGCGGACGCCCGTGAGGCCGGCCTCCAGGTCGTCGCCGGCGTCCAGCAGCCGCTTGACGAAGGCCGACCCGACGATGACTCCGTCCGCGAACTGCGCCACCTCGGCGGCCTGTTCGGCGTTCGAGACGCCAAGGCCGACGCAGACCGGCAGTTCGGTGGTGGCCCGGGTGCGCCGCACCAGGTCCTGTGCCTCGCGGCCGACCGACTCGCGGGTTCCGGTGACGCCCATCAGCGAGGCGGCGTACACGAAACCGCTGCCCGCTTCGGTGATCTTCGTGAGGCGTTCGTCGCGGCTGCTCGGCGCGACCACGAACACGGTGGCCAGGCCGTGCTGTTCGGCCGCCGCGCGCCACACCCCGGACTCCTCGACCGGCAGGTCGGGCAGGATGCAGCCGGCGCCGCCCACCGCGGCCAGGTCGGCGGCGAAGCGCTCGACGCGGTACGCGTCCACCGGGTTCCAGTACGTCATGCACAGCACCGGCGCGCCGGTCGCCGCGTACACCTCGCCGACCGTACGGATGACGTCCTTGATCTTGACGCCGCCGCGCAGCGCGATGTCGTCGGCGGTCTGGATGACCGGACCGTCCAGGACCGGATCGCTGTGCGGCAGTCCGATCTCGACGACGTCGCAGCCGCCCTCGATCATCGCGGTGACGGCCCGTACGCCGCCGTCGACGGTCGGGAAACCGGCCGGCAGGTATCCGACCAGCGCGGCCCGGTTCTCCTCCTTGGCCGCGGCCAGGGTGCTGCTGAGCAGCCCGACGTTGCCCGCCATCACTTGCTCCCCTCGTCGTGCGCGCCGAGCGCGGTGTCCGTGGCGTCGGTGTCGTCGGCCTCCACCGCGTCGTCGGCGGGCGCCCCGTACAGCCCGAAGTACCGGGCCGCGGTGTCCATGTCCTTGTCGCCGCGTCCGGAGAGGTTGACCAGGACCAGTCCGTCCTTGCCCAGGTCCCGGCCGATCTCCAGGGCGCCCGCCAGTGCGTGGGCACTCTCGATGGCCGGGATGATGCCCTCGGTCTGCGAGAGCAGCCGCAGCGCCTGCATGGCCGCGTCGTCGGTGACGGCGCGGTATTCGCCGCGGCCGGTGTCCTTGAGGTAGGAGTGCTCCGGGCCGATGCCCGGGTAGTCCAGGCCCGCGGAGATCGAGTACGGCTCGGTGATCTGCCCGTCCTCGTCCTGGAGGACGTAGGAGCGGGAGCCGTGCAGGATGCCGGGGGTGCCCTCGGTGAGGGTGGCGGCGTGTTCGCCGGTCTCGACGCCGTGGCCGCCGGGTTCGCAGCCGACCAGCCGTACGGAGGCGTCCTGGAGGAACGCGTGGAAGAGGCCGATGGCGTTCGAGCCGCCGCCGACGCAGGCCACCGCGGCGTCCGGGAGGCGCCCGGCGCGCTCCAGGATCTGGCGGCGCGCCTCGACGCCGATGACCCGGTGGAAGTCGCGGACCAGGGCCGGGAAGGGGTGCGGTCCGGCGACCGTGCCGAAGAGGTAGTGGGTGCGGTCGACGTTGGCGACCCAGTCGCGGAACGCCTCGTTGATGGCGTCCTTGAGGGTGCGGCTGCCGGACTTCACGGCGATGACCTCGGCGCCGAGCATCCGCATCCGGGCGACGTTCAGGGCCTGCCGCTCGGTGTCGATCTCCCCCATGTAGATGGTGCATTCGAGGCCGAAGAGGGCGCAGGCGGTGGCGGTGGCCACGCCGTGCTGGCCGGCGCCGGTCTCGGCGATGACGCGGGTCTTGCCCATGCGCTTGGTGAGCAGCGCCTGGCCCAGCACGTTGTTGATCTTGTGCGAGCCGGTGTGGTTCAGGTCCTCGCGCTTGAGGAAGATCCGGGCACCACCGGCGTGTTCGGCGAACCGCGGCACCTCGGTCAGGGCGCTGGGCCGGCCGGTGTAGTTGACCATCAGGTCGTTCAGTTCGGCGGCGAAGGCCGGGTCCGCCTTGGCCTTCTCGTACTCGGCGGCCACCTCGTCCACCGCGGCGACCAGCGCCTCGGGGATGAACTTGCCGCCGAAGTCACCGAAGTAGCCTCCGGCGTTCGGGACCTGACCCTCCGGGTCCGGGATGAAGAAGTCAGAAGACATCCGACGTACTCCTCGATACGGGGCTCGCGCCCCGGAAGTGCGGGCATACGGGCATCACGGTGTGCGGTGCGTCCCGCCGGCCCCGGGCGCCGGTCGCGCGTACGGCGAGCCGGCGGCAGGGCGGGGACTGAGGAGCGCTGCACGGGCCACGGCCTTGCGGCGCCCCGTCCGGGCACCTGACCACGAGGGCAGGGGACGGGACGGAACGGCACACAGGCCGACAAGGCGAGAACGAGCCGACACAAGGGGCGAGACCCCCGTACGGGGATCAATCACCCACACTCGGCAACGAGCGGCTACAGCGCGCCGTACCGACGCCATCGCCGGCCGTTGATCTGGCCCGGCTCCGCGCCGATGTGGTACCTGACCCGCCGGCCGCGCACCCGGCGCGCCGGCGCCCGGCAGCCACGCGGCCGGCACCCACGCCCCAGCGCCGCGTGCGGATCGCGCGCGGCACCGGCCGCGGCGAGCACGCCGGCCGGCCCCGGGAGGGATCCCGGGCCGGGGCGGTGGGGGCGGGTGGCGGTCATGGTGCGGGGTCAGCCCCGTCCGTGCCGGATGGCGGGATGGGAACCGGCCGCGACCAGGTCGGCGACGGCGGTCTTCGGGTCCTTGCCGGTGACCAGCGACTCGCCCACCAGCACCGCGTCGGCGCCCTCGTTGGCGTAGGCGATCAGGTCGTGCGGTCCGCGCACACCGGACTCGGCGATCTTGACGATGTGGTCCGGGATCTCCGGCGCGATGCGCGCGAAGTTCCCGCGGTCGACCTCAAGGGTCTTCAGGTTCCGGGCGTTGACCCCGATGATCCGCGCACCGGCGTCCACGGCCCGCTGGACCTCTTCCTCGTCGTGCACCTCGACCAGCGGCGTCAGCCCGATCGACTCGGCCCGCTCGATCAGCGAGACCAGTGCCTCCTGCTCCAGCGCGGCGACGATCAGCAGGGCCAGGTCGGCGCCGTACGCGCGGGCCTCCCACAGCTGGTAGGCGGTGACGATGAAGTCCTTGCGCAGGACGGGGATGTCGACCCGGGCCCGTACGGCCTCCAGGTCGGCGAGCGAACCGCCGAACTTCCGCTGCTCCGTCAGCACGGAGATGACCGCCGCGCCACCCGCCTCGTAATCGGCGGCGAGGCCGGCCGGGTCGGCGATGGCGGCGAGCGCGCCCTTGGAGGGGCTGGAGCGCTTGACCTCGCAGATCACCGTGACGCTGTCGCCCTTGAGGGCCGCGACGCCGTCCTTGGCCGGGCGCGCCTTGAGGGCCCGCTCCTTGAGCTCGTCGAGGCCGACACGCGCCTGCCGCTCGGCAAGGTCGGCGCGGACTCCCTCGATGATCTCGTCGAGCACACTCACGCGAGCGGCCTCCTTCTTGAGCGGTGGAGGGTGACAGTCGCCCTCCGGGCCAGTTTCACCCCGTCAGGCTCTCCGATGGTATCCGTCGAGGGGCAAAGGTCTCACATCCGGTTGACGGCGGTCCCACCAGGTGGACGGAAAGGTCGGCCATCGGGCGATGAAGCCGCAGGTCGGGAAGGGTTTGTGGGTGCTGTGGCGGGGTCGCGTCACCCGTGATCCACAGCTCGCCCGGCGGCTCGGCCCGGCTGCCCGGGCGCGCTCTCCTTTACGGAGTCAGCCATTCCCCCGACGGGAGATTGCGTACGACCATGAAGGCCAGCAGCAGCCCGCCCAGCGCCCACCAGTGCCCCGCTCGCGGCCGCGGGCCCGCCGTCGGGAGTCCGCGGGCCGCCCGTACGGCCCAGGCCGTCCAGAAGAGCGAGAAAGCCGCGTAACCGGCGACCGCCAGGAGGTTGGCTCCGGCGGCCGTGGCAAGGTCGCCGTGCGCGACGGCGTGCGCGCTGCGCAGTCCGCCGCAGGCCGGGCAGTAGGTGCCGGTGAGCGCGAGCAGGGGGCAGGCCGGGTAGTGACCGGGCTCGTTGGGGTCGACCACCCCCACGAAGGCGAAGGAGGCGACGACGGCCGCCAGCACGCCGAGCGGCGCCGCCAGCCGCCGGACGAGGCCGTGGGCGGGGCGCGGGCGAACGGGCCGGTGGCCGGTCCCGGCCACCGGGACCGGCCCGCCACCGGCCGGAGCCGCAGGTTCACTCACGTGGCGATTGTGCTGCCGTACGGGCAGGGCCGCAGCCCACGGGCCGCCGTACGGACGACCGAACGCCCCACCGGCCCGACGGCCCACCGGCCCAGCCATCCAGCCACCCACCGGCCCAACGACCCACCGGCCCAACGACCCACCGGCCCAGCCACCCACCGGCCCACCGGCCCAACGACCCACCGCCCCAGCCACCCACCGGCCCACCGGCCCAACGACCCACCGCCCCACCCAACAGCCCACGGGCAAGCAGCCCCCCGAACACACAACAGCGCGCCCCCGGGCCTCCATACGGGTGATGCCTCCGGGGCACCTCTCCGTACGGGCCGCAGGGCCGCGCCGTCGTAGGATCCGCTGTCGCCGGGCCGGGCCCGGCGGGGACTCAGCCCTCCTGGGGCCGGGCCTTGGCCTGGCTGCGGGCCGTGCTGCCCTTGTGGCCGTTCTGCCCCATGCCCATCGCGCGCAGCACGCCACCCGCGACGGCGCCCAGACCGATCAGGACGATGCCGGCCCAGAACCCGGGGACGTTCGCCAGCACGGTGAAGGCGCCGGCGACGCAGAAGCCGATGAACGAGATGATGACGCCGGTCCAGGCGGCGGGAGTGTGTCCGTGGCCACTGCTCGACATGAGTGCTCCTCGTAGCTTTTTTCGCGCCTGAGTCGGGGCGCGGTGATCCCTCGCGGTCCATTGTCCCCGATGGCCGGGGCGCGGCCACTACCGGGTCGGGTCCTCACCCCGGTCCAGGGACTTCCACATCTCTTCCGGGCGGTCCGGGTCGGCGGCGGCGGAGCGGCGCGGGCCGCGGGGGGCCGCCCCGGCGCGCTCGTAGCGCCCGGACATCGCGGGCCAGTAGCGCCCGTACAGCAGTGCCAGCACGCCCGCGACCGCCAGCAGGAGGCCGCCGACGACCGCCGCCCAGGGCCAGAAGGTGTGCGAGACGTCCTGCACGCCGGCGTCGGAGAGCCCGGTCGCGGTGGCCGCCTTCGCGCGGAGCGCCGCGGTGTCGGAGATGCCGAGGTACGCGCCGACGACGGCGCCCAGGCCGCTGAGGGTGAGCAGCACGGCGACCGCCGTGCGGCCCGCCCCGCGTACGGCGAAGAGGGCCACCAGGGCGGCGAGCCCGACGATGGCGAGCGCGCCGGGCACGCCCGACACGTCCTGGCCCGAGGCGGTCTGCGGCAGCTGCCCCTGGGCGACGACGGCGGTGGCCTTGGCCCAGGTGCGGCCGGAGGCCAGCAGCACGACGGCGGCGCCGGCCGCGCCGGCGATCAGCGCCAGGGCCAGGCTCTTGCCGCTGCGCGCGGGCCTGGCCGGCGGAGACGACGGCGACGCGCTCGCGCCGGTGCGGGGGTGGTCTACGGCAGTCACGCCTACCACTGTACGGAGGCGGCGCGCGCGCTTCCCGCCCGCGGTCCCCCGGCCCCGGAAAGACCCTGCTCAGGCTCCGGCTCGCCGGCTCCCTCAGGCCCCCAGCCCGTTGGCCGTGTGCACCGCCCGCAGCACCGCCGCCGCCTTGTTGCGGCACTCCGTGTCCTCCGCCACCGGGTCGGAGTCCGCGACGACGCCCGCGCCGGCCTGGACGTACGCGGTGCCGTCCCGCAGCAGCGCCGTACGGATCGCGATGGCCGTGTCGGAGTCGCCAGCGAAGTCGAGATAGCCGACGCAGCCGCCGTACAGGCCGCGCCGGGACGGCTCCAGCTCCTCGATGATCTGCATCGCGCGCGGCTTGGGGGCGCCGGAGAGGGTGCCCGCGGGGAAGCAGGCGGTCAGCACGTCGAAGGCGCTGCGGCCGGGCGCCAGGCGGCCGGTCACCGTGGAGACGATGTGCATGACGTGGCTGTAGCGCTCGACGGACATGAAGTCGACGACCTCGACGCTGCCGGGTTCGCAGACCCGGCCCAGGTCGTTGCGGCCGAGGTCGACGAGCATCAGGTGCTCGGCGCGCTCCTTGGGGTCGGCCATCAGCTCGTCGGCGAGGGCCTGGTCCTCGGGAACGGTCGCGCCGCGCGGCCGGGTGCCCGCGATGGGGTGCAGCGTGGCCTGCCCGTTCTCGACCTTGACCAGCGCCTCGGGACTGGAGCCGACGATGTCGACGCCGTCCTCGAAGCGGAGCAGGTACATGTACGGGCTGGGGTTGGTGGCGCGCAGCACCCGGTAGACGTCCAACGCGGAGGCGGTGCAGGCGGTTTCGAAGCGCTGGGACGGTACGACCTGGAAGGCGTCGCCCGCGCGGATGCGCTCCTTCACGGTCTCGACCGCCTCCTGGTAGGACGCACCGCCCCACTTCGCCGTGTACGGCGGAAGTTCGGAGGGCGGCAGGGCCGCGGCGCTCGCGGGGGCCGGGCGGGCCAGGTCGTAGGCCATGGTGTCCAGGCGGGCCACGGCGTCCGCGTACGCCTCGTCCACGCCCGTGTCCAGGTCGTTGTGGTTGATGGCGTTGGCGATCAGCAGGACCGTGCCGTTCCAGTGGTCCAGTACGGCCAGGTCGGAGGTGAGCAGCATGGTCAGTTCGGGCAGCCCGAGGTCGTCCGTGGTGCTGTCGCCGATCTTCTCCAGCCGGCGCACGATGTCGTAACCGAGGTAGCCGACCATGCCGCCGGTGAAGGGCGGCAGGCCCTGGCCCTCGATGAGGTCCCTGGGGGTGTGCAGGGTCTCGACGGTGGCGCGCAGCGCGGCGAGCGGGTCGCCCTCGGTGGGCACGCCGACCGGCGGGGTGCCCAGCCAGTGGGCCTGCCCGTCGCGCACGGTCAACGTGGCGGCGCTGCGTACGCCGATGAAGGAATACCGGGACCAGGTACGGCCGTTCTCGGCCGATTCGAGCAGGAAGGTGCCCGGGCGTTCGGCGGCCAGCTTGCGGTAGAGGCCCACCGGGGTGTCGCCGTCGGCGAGCAGGCGCCGGGTGACGGGGATGACCCGGCGGTCCTTCGCGAGCGTACGGAAAGTGTCCAGGTCCGGTGTGGCGGTGCCGGTGGTTCCCGAGGTCATGGCGCGGAGCCTACTGCCCTTCGATGAGCACATCCTCATCGAAGCAGGTCCGGGCTCCGGTGTGGCAGGCGGCGCCGACCTGGTCGACCTTGATCAGGACCGTGTCCGCGTCGCAGTCCAGGGCTACGGACTTCACGTGCTGGACGTGTCCGGACGTGTCGCCCTTGACCCAGTATTCCTGGCGGCTGCGGCTCCAGTACGTGCAGCGGCCGGTGGTGAGCGTGCGGTGCAGCGCCTCGTCGTCCATCCAGCCGAGCATCAGCACCTCGCCGGTGTCGTACTGCTGGGCGATGGCGGGGACCAGACCGTCGGCGTCCCGCTTGAGGCGGGCGGCGACGGCCGGGTCGAGCTGGGAATCCAGGACACGGCTGCTCATGGGTCCATTGTGCCGTGTGCCGGGCAGGGGGTGCGCCGGGCGCTCCGCGGGCGGCCGGTGCGCCCGGTGGTCCCCGCGCGGCCGGTGCCGGTGGCACGCGGCGGCGCGCGCGGGCCCGGTGGCGTACGGCATCCTGCATCCATGACCCGCCAGCCGCCGCCTCCGGACGCCGACCGCACGGCGAAGGTCGCGGTGGCGGTACTGCTCGCGGTCTTCGCCGCCGGTCTGCTGGTCGCCGTCGTCCTGCTGCTGCGGAGCTGATCACATACGGCCACGGAACCGACCGCGTACGGCCGCGAACCGGCGCGCACGATCCCGGACCGACCACATACGACCCAGACCGACCACATACGGCCACGGACCGGCCGCGTACGCCCCCGGACCTACCGCATGCGCCCCGGACCGACCCCGCACGCCCCCGGACCTACCGCATACGACCCCGGACCGACCGCATACGGCCGAAAACCGCCCGCATACGACGACCAAGCCACCGCCCGCCGACGCGTGGCGCCGTGGCACCCGCCGGGCCCCGGTCGTAGGCTGGGCGTATGTCGACCCATGCGAAGCGTGAACGGCTGCTCCTTGCCGACCTGTTGGAGGGCGCCGGTCCCGACGCGCCGACGCTGTGCGAGGGCTGGGCCACCCGGGACCTCGCCGCGCACGTGGTGGTGCGCGAGCGGCGTGCGGACGCGGCCGGGGGCCTGGTCGTCAAGCCGCTGGCCGGCCGCCTGGAGCGGGTGCAGCGGGAGTTCGCGGCCAAGCCGTACGACGAGCTGCTGCGGCTCATCCGGACCGGCCCGCCCCGGCTGTCGCCGTACGCGCTCAAGCAGATCGACGAGGCGGCCAACACCGTCGAGTTCTACATCCACGCCGAGGACGTGCGGCGGGCGCGGCCGGACTTCACGCCGCGCGAGCCGGACCCGGTCTTCGCGGACGCGCTGTGGTCGCGTCTGGAGAAGATGGCGCGGCTGCTGGGGCGCAAGTCGCCGGTGGGTCTGGTGCTGCGCCGCCCGGACGGCCGGACGGCGGTCGCGCACCGGGGCGCGCCGGTCGTCACGGTCACCGGGGAGCCCGGTGAGCTGCTCCTGTTCGCGTTCGGGCGGCAGACGGCGGCCGATGTCGAGCTGGACGGGGACAAGGACGCGGTGGCCAAGGCGCTGGACGCCCAGCTCGGCCTGTGAGCCCGCCAGGGCCCGCGGCCCCGCCCCCGCTCCCGGCCCCCGTCCCCGAGTCCCGTCAGCGTTCCCGCCGCACCTCGTACAGCCCGTCCGTCTCCTGGAGTTCCAGCGCGCGCAGCCGCCGGTAGTCCGTCTCGATCTGCTGCTCGTCGTCGTGCAGGAGGTAGCAGACGCCGGGTGACGTCGCCGAGTCCACGGTGGGGCTGAGGAAGTCACCGGCCCGTACGCCGAGGTGGTGATCGGCGTACGACGGCAGCTCACGCAGCCGCTCGAAGCCGTCCAGGGACGTCAGGCGCCCCGCGAACGGGGAGATCAGCGAGACGTAGCGCAGCCTGGTGCGCGGCTCGGCCGGGATCGCGGTACGGGCGGCGAAGGCGGCCGGGTCGCTGCCGGCGAGGGCGGTCAGCTCCACGTGGTTGGTGCCGAAGCAGCGGCTGACCACGTGCGGCAGGATGCTGCCGGCCAGCCGGGCGCCGGTCTCGATCAGGACGGGCCCCTCGTCGGTCAGCATGACCTCGGAGTGGGCGGGCCCGTTGCGTACGCCGAGCGCGTCCAGGACGCCCAGGAGGTACGGCGCGAGGGCGGTGGCCGCCGGATCCCGCGCGGTCAGCGGCTCCTCGTAGTCGTAGATCGCCGCCCCGCTGCGGCCGCGCCGCTTGTGGTAGCGCCAGATCTCGGCGATGTGGTGGCGGCCGTCGACGCTGACGGTGTTGGCGAAGTACTCGGTGCCCGTCAGGTGTTCCTGGAGGACGACGGTCCGGTTGCGGTTCCCCTGGATGTTGGAGGAGCTGAGGATGTGGCCGAAAGAGGTGCACAGTTCGACCGGGTCGGCGCAGAAGAAGACGTTGTCGGTGCCCGCGCTGTCGGCCGGTTTGACCACCAGCGGCCAGCGGCCGTGTGCCCGCGCCCAGGCGAGGGCGGTGTCGAAGCGCGAGGTGCGCAGGGTGTCGGGGGCGCGCAGGCCGCCGGCCCGTACGGCCATGGCCATGTCGTACTTGTCGCGCCGCACCCGCCGCTCGTCCGGGGCGTTGCCGGGCAGGCCGAGGCGGTGCGCGAGGGTGTCGGCGAGGTCGACGCCGCTCTCGTTGCCGGGCAGGACGAAGGCGGGGGCGGCCGGGCGGACCGCGTCCAGCAGCGCCTCCAGGTCGCCGTCGTACACCAGGGACTCGGTGAACGCCCCCTGCGGGAAGGCCCGCAGAAGGTAGTCGGGCAGGGCCGGGGAGCTCTGCACATGGACACACTTGACGCCGAGTTCGGCCAGGGCGGCGGGCAGGAACCGGCCGCTGGAGTAGGCGTCAACGATCAGACACTGCATGGAGCCTGCTTTCCTGCGCCACCGCGGCCGGGGGCGCGCCCCGGCGGGCCAGCAGCCCGATCGCGATGAAGACGGTGATCACGGCGATGCCGAGGGTCGACGGCACCGAGAACGTCAGCCGGGAGTCGGCCAGCTGGACGAGGAGGGTCATGGCGGGGGCCAGCGCGCAGATCATGGAGGCGGTCATCGGGGTCACCTTGCGCACCCCGATCTGCACCAGATAGGCGGGGATCGAGACGCCGATGACGGCCACCACCGCGCCGGGCACCAGCGCCCGGCCCAGCTGTTCGGCCCCGGAGAAGGACGCCAGGGTCCAGCCGACCGCCGCCACCAGGCCGAACCGCAGGCCCATCACGGTGGATACGTCCACGCCGGCCGCGCCCAGGCGGGCGGAGAAGACGACGTTGGCGGCCCCGCCGGCGCCGGAGGCGACCGCGGCGCACAGGCCCAGCGTCATGGCCAGGGCGGCGCGGTCGCCCACGCCGCTGCGGCCGTCCAGTGACGCCCAGACCAGCCCGCCGAGGGTGAGCAGGATGCCGGCCGCGGAGAGGATCTCGCCGGGCAGTACGCGGTCCCGTTTCCACCACAGGGCCTGGAGGAGGACGGTGAAGGCGGGGCCGATGGCTATCGAGACGACGTTGGTGACGGCCGGTTCCATGAGCTTGAGGGCGTACAGGAGGGTCAGCCAGGTCACGGCGGTGGTGATGTTCAGCACGAGGAGGTCGGCGGCGTGCGCCCGGACGACGGCCAGCAGCCGGGCCGGGCGCAGCCGGACGGCGGTGAGCAGGCAGAAGAACGCTCCGGTGAGGGTGAAGGCGACCGCCGCCACGCTCCCCGGATCCACGTGCTGCAGGCGTTCGGAGGCGAAGACGTCCACCAGGGCGGAGAACAGGCTGAAGACGAACAGCGCGGTCACTGCGCCTCCTCAGGCCCGCGGGCGCGGGCCGAAGACCGCCTCGCCGACCCGCACCGTGGTCGCGCCTTCGGCCACCGCGGTCTCGAAGTCGGCGCTCATGCCCATGCTGAGCTGCCGCAGGCCGGACGCGGCGGCCAGCGCGCGCAGCGTCCGGAAGTGCGGGCGGGGGTCGCCTCCGTAGGGCGGGATGCACATCAGGCCGACGACGGGCAGGCCGTAGGTGTCCACGCACTCCTTGACGAACGCCGGCGCCCCGGCGACGGGCACGCCGCTCTTGTGCGCTTCGTCGCCGGTGTTGACCTGGACGAAGCAGTCCGGGCGGCGTCCGGTGCGCTCCATGGCGGTGGCCAGGGCGGCGGCGAGGCGCGGCCGGTCCACGCTGTGCAGGACGTCGAAGGCGCGGACGGCCGCGGTGGCCTTGTTGGTCTGGAGCGGGCCGATGAGGTGGAGGACCGTGTCCGGGTAGCGCTCGCGCAGCGGTGGCCACTTGTTCTGCACCTCCTGCACCCGGCTCTCGCCGAAGTCGCGCTGCCCGGCTTCCAGGGCGGCGCTGAGCGCGGGCGGGCCGTGGAACTTGCTGACGGCGACGAACCGTACGTCTCGGGACGGCACCCCGGCCGCCGCGCAGGCCCGGTGGAGGCGGCCGGTGACGGCGGCCAGGCGCGCCGCGAGGTCCGGCTCCGCCGTGGACGGGTGTCCGGTGCTCATGAGCCGGTCCCCGTCCCGTACTGCTCGTAGCGGCCGTCCCAGATGCTGAGGTACTTCCAGGCGGAGTCGAACAGCACGGTGACCACGACGTCTTCCGGGGGCAGGGTCCTGGCCAGCCGCTGGGCCGCGAAGATGTTGCCGCCCGCGGTGGGGCCGACGGGCAGGCCCTCCTCGGAGATCAGGCGTTTCATGGTGGACCAGCCGTCGTCGCCGGTGATCAGTCCGACCTCGTCGACGAGTTCTTCGCGCAGGTTGGCCGGTACCTTGCCGGGGCCCAGGCCCATCATGTTGTGGCTGTGGTGCTCGAAGGGCAGGCCGTTGCGCTTGGCGTACAGGGCGGCCGAGCGGTCCACCTCGACGGCCCAGGTGCGCAGGGCGGGGTGGGCGCTCTTGAGGACGTCGGCGATGCCGGTGAAGGTGCCGCCGGTGCCGATGGAGCAGATGAAGTGGCCGGGGGTCACGCCCGCCGCGCGCAGATCGGCGACGAGTTCGTGGCCGCAGGAGCGCCAGGCGCGCCAGTTGAGCTGGTTGGTGGACTGGTCGAGGAAGTGACTGCCGGGGTGTCCGGCCACGTACTGCCGGGCGGTCTCCTCGCCCTCCAGCAGGAAGCCGTCCGGGGAGGTCTCGACGACCGTTCCGCCCCATGACGCGATCTGTTTCCGGCGTTCCTCGGTCATGCCCTCCGGCATGACGATGACGATGCGGTATCCGCGCTGGGCGCCGACGCGGGACAGCGCGGCGCCGCCATTTCCGGTCGAACATTCGACCAAGGTCATACCGGGGCTGATCGTACCCGCTTTCTCCAGTTCATCGATCATGTAGGAGAAGACGCGGTCCTTGTGGCTTCCGGTGGGATTACGGAATTCGCATTTCGCGAATATCCGGGCGGCTCCGGGTTCGGCGATGTGGCGCAGTTCGTACAGGGGCGTGCGGCCGGTCTCGGTGCCGGGGTTGTTCGAGCTCACACGAAACTCCTCGGGCGGGTGTGAACGGTGTTTCCGGGCATGCGGAAGGAGCGCGGGAACGCGCGGCGCGAGGGCGTGCGGCGCCGTTCCCCGTGCGGCGTCTCAGCCCAGGACGGCGACCCGTCCGGAAGCCGGGTCGACCGCGATACGGATGACGGAACGGACCTCGATGCCGAAGCGGTCGGCGACCCGCTGCCGGCCGCCGTTCTCCGGTTTCTCCACCGCCACCAGGACTTCCTCGACCCGGGCACCGGCCGCCCGGACGGCCTCGATCAGGGCGATCAGGGTGCCGCCGGTGCTGATGGTGTCGTCGACGATCGTCACCCGGTCGCCCGGCTCGATGCCGTTGATGAAGAGCGTGCCCGTGAAGTACTCGCTGTCGATGGGCACCGAGATGCCGTGCCCGCCGAGGTCGTAGGTGTACCAGCGGGCGACGGCGAGCGGCAGTCCGACGGCCAGTGAGACCGCGCCGCCGAGGATCGCCCCCTTGTCCTCCTCGACCAGGATCTTCCCGGTCTCGAAGGTGCCCAGTTCGATCAGCCGGCGGGTCGCCTCCGCGAGGACTTCCGGGCGGAGTGCGGGTGACTGGTCGGTGAATTCATTTACCGAGGTGATATGCCGCCCCGATTTTACGGTCGGCGCACCCGCGTACACTTCTTCCAGCAACATCGGCATTCCTGGCCTTTCCCCCGTGGCGCCCATTGCTGTGCCGTTCTCCGGCAAGTGCAGCTGTTTTATCGCCGCAAAGGTAGAAAAGGCAATGGTCCCCTGGAAGTGTGCCCGGAAACAGCCTGTTCTCGTTGGGACCACTGTGCCGCACGCCGTTCACGCCCCCCGCCACCTGGGCACCGGCCTCGGCGGGGGCGCGCGTCCGCACGGCCGGGTGGCCGGAAACCGCCCTTTACCCGGCCTCGGAAAGGGTCGACGACGCGCCAGGTTCCGTCACGCGTCCGGCCGCTCCAGCCCCAGGTGTGCCAGCAGTATCCGCCGCAGTTCGCGGGCGGCCCGCGGCGGCGAGACGTCCCCCCGGTGCGCCACCGAGATCACCCGGTGCATGCCCGGGGTGGCGAAGCGGGTGACGCGCAGTCCGGAGCGTTCGGCGACCATGCTGGGGACGACGGCGACGCCCAGGCCCGCCCGTACGAAACCCAGCACCGCGTCCATCTCGCCGCCCTCCACCGTGAAGACCGGCTCGAAGCCGGCCGCCCGGCACGCCGCCGTGGTGAATTCCCGCAGGTCGTAGCCGCGCCGGAACATCGCCAGCGGCCGGTCCCGGAGGTCCTCGACGCGTATCCGCCGGCCGCCGCCCACCGGGGCCTGCCGGTCCGGCGCGGAGACCACGACCAGTTCCTCGCGCAGCAGTTCGGCGGTGGCCAGCGCCGGTGCCTGCTCCGGGAGCGGCGTGATGATGAGCGCGAGGTCCAGTTCGCCGGCCGCAAGGACGCGTACGAGGTCCTGCGACCCGTCCTCGTGGACGACCAGTTCCACGCCCGGGTAGGCGGCGTGGAAGACGCTCAGTACGTCGGGGACCAGGCTCGCGCACAGGCTGGGCGGCGCGCCGAGCCGCAGCCGGCCGCGTCTGAGCTGGGCGACCTCCTGCACCTCGCGCCGGGCGGTCTCGGTGTCGGCGAGGACGCGCCGGGCCAGCGGCAGCAGGGTCCGGCCCGCGTCGGTGAGGGTGATGTGGCCGCGCGCCCGGTGGAAGAGGTCCGCGCCCAGCTCCCGTTCCAGCGCCTTGATCTGCTGGGACAGGGAGGGCTGTGCGACGTGTTCACGCTCGGCGGCGCGGGTGAAGTGACGGGTGTCGGCGACCGCCACGAAGTAGCGGAGCTGCTGGAGCTGCATGGCGTCGATGATAGGCGGTGATAGGGAAAGCCTATGGAGATGAGCCGCACCATGTCTTGGACTGATGGGCCGGCCGGTCCCTAACGTCAGGACTCATGGCACTGGACACCCGGACGGAACGACGGCCGTCCTTCGCGGGCCTGCTGTGGCGCTCGACCGTCGGCAAGAAGACCGCGATGGCGGTCAGCGGCGTGGTGATGCTGCTGTACCTGGTCGCGCACATGCTGGGCAACCTCAAGATCTTCTTCGGCTCCGACGAGTTCAACGGGTACGCGCACTGGCTGCGCACCGTCGGCGAACCCTTCCTGCACCACGAGTGGTTCCTGTGGATCGCGCGGGTGGTGCTGCTGGCCGCCGTCCTGACCCACGGTGTGGCCGCCTTCCAGCTCAGCCGCCGCGACCTCAAGGCGCGGCCGAGCAAGTACGTCCACAAGAAGCAGCGCACGAGCTACGCCACCCGCACCATGCGCTGGGGCGGCGTCATCCTCGCGCTGTTCATCGTCTGGCACATCCTGGACCTGACGACGCTGACGGTGAACCCGCGCGCCGAGGCCGGGCACCCGTACCAGAACCTGATCGCCTCCTTCGACCGCCGGCCCGTCACCGCGCTCTACATCGTGGCGATGCTCGCCCTCGGCCTGCACGTCCGGCACGGGTTCTGGAGCGCCGCGCAGACGCTGGGCGTGGGCAGCGCCGCCGGGGACCGGGTGCTCAAGACCGTCGCCAACCTCCTCGCCCTGGTGCTGACGGCGGGCTTCGTCGCCGTACCGGTGGCCGTCGTGACCGGAGCAGTGAGCTGACATGACCTCGTACACCGCGTACGCGACCGGAGAGCCGGTCGCCGACACCAAGGCGCCCCAAGGACCGGTCGCCGAGCGCTGGGACACCCGCCGCTTCCAGGCCAAGCTGGTCAACCCGGCCAACCGCCGCAAGCACACCGTCATCGTCGTGGGCACCGGCCTGGCCGGCGGCTCGGCGGGCGCCACGCTCGCCGAACAGGGCTACCACGTCGTGCAGTTCTGCTACCAGGACTCGCCGCGCCGCGCCCACTCGATCGCCGCGCAGGGCGGCATCAACGCGGCGAAGAACTACCGCAACGACGGCGACTCCGTACACCGCCTGTTCTACGACACCGTCAAGGGCGGCGACTTCCGGGCCCGCGAGTCCAACGTGCACCGCCTGGCGCAGATCTCCGTCGAGATCATCGACCAGTGCGTGGCGCAGGGCGTGCCGTTCGCCCGCGAGTACGGCGGCCTGCTCGACACCCGCTCCTTCGGCGGCGTCCAGGTCTCCCGTACGTTCTACGCCCGCGGCCAGACCGGGCAGCAGCTGCTGCTCGGCGCCTACCAGGCGCTCTCCCGGCAGATCGCCGCCGGAAACGTCGAGCTGCATCCGCGTACGGAGATGCTGGACCTGATCGTCGTCGACGGCCGGGCGCGCGGCATCGTCGCCCGCGACCTGGTCACCGGCCGGATCGACACGTACTTCGCGGACGCCGTGGTCCTCGCCTCCGGTGGTTACGGCAACGTGTTCTACCTGTCGACCAACGCCATGAACTCCAACGCCACCGCCATCTGGCGGGCCCACCGGCGCGGCGCGTACTTCGCCAACCCCTGCTTCACCCAGATCCACCCCACCTGCATCCCGCGCACCGGCGACCACCAGTCCAAGCTGACGCTGATGAGCGAGTCGCTGCGCAACGACGGCCGGATCTGGGTGCCGAAGGCCAAGGGCGACACGCGCCCGCCCGCCGAGATCCCCGAAGCGGAACGGGACTACTACCTGGAGCGGATCTACCCCTCCTTCGGCAACCTCGTCCCCCGCGACATCGCCTCCCGCGCCGCCAAGAACGTGTGCGACGAGGGACGCGGCGTCGGCCCCGGCGGCCAGGGCGTCTACCTGGACTTCGCGGACGCCATCGCCCGGATGGGCCGCAAGGCCGTCGAGGAGAAGTACGGCAACCTCTTCGACATGTACGAGCGGATCACCGCCGAGAACCCGTATGAGGTCCCGATGCGGATCTACCCCGCCGTGCACTACACGATGGGCGGCCTGTGGGTCGATTACGACCTCCAGACGACCGTTCCCGGCCTGTTCGCGATCGGTGAGGCCAACTTCTCCGACCACGGCGCCAACCGGCTCGGCGCCTCCGCCCTCATGCAGGGCCTCGCCGACGGATACTTCGTCCTGCCTTCGACCATCAACGACTACCTGGCCCGCCACCCGCACCACGACGAGATCACCGCCGATCACCCCGCCGTCCAGGAAGCCCTCGCCGAGACGGAGGACCAGCTCAACCTCCTGCTGTCCGTCGACGGCGACCGCACCCCCGACTCCTTCCACCGCGAACTCGGCGAACTGATGTGGGAGCTGTGCGGCATGGCCCGTACGGAAACCGGCCTGCGCAAGGCCCTCGACCGTATCCCGCAGATCCGCGAGGAGTTCTGGCGCCGCATCAAGGTGCCCGGCACCGGCCAGGAGTTCAACCAGTCGCTGGAGAAGGCCAACCGCATCGTCGACTACCTGGAGCTGGCCGAACTGATGTGCCTCGACGCGCTGCACCGCGCCGAGTCCTGCGGCGGACACTTCCGCGAGGAGTCGCAGACCCCCGACGGCGAGGCCGAGCGCCGCGACGAGGCGTTCTCCTACGCCGCCGCCTGGGAGTTCACCGGCACCGGCACCGCTCCCGTGCTGCACAAGGAAGACCTGGTCTTCGAGTACGTCCACCCCACCCAGCGGAGCTACGCATGAAGCTCACCCTGCGCGTCTGGCGCCAGCACGACGCCGACGCCGAAGGCGGCATGTCCACCTACGACGTGGACGGCATCTCGCCCGACATGTCCTTCCTGGAGATGCTCGACACCCTCAACGAGGAACTGATCCTCAAGGGCGACGACCCGGTCGCCTTCGACCACGACTGCCGCGAAGGCATCTGCGGCGCGTGCAGCCTCGTCATCAACGGCGAGGCACACGGCCCTGAGCGCACCACCAGCTGCCAGCTGCACATGCGGGCCTTCCGGGACGGCGACACGATCGACGTCGAGCCGTGGCGCGCGGCGGCCTTCCCCGTCGTACGGGACCTGGTCGTCGACCGCTCTGCCTTCGACCGGATCATCCAGTCCGGCGGCTACATCACCGCGCCGACCGGCGCGGCGCCCGAGGCGCACGCCACGCCCGTACCGAAGCCCGACGCGGACACGGCCTTCGAGCACGCCGAGTGCATCGGCTGCGGCGCATGCGTGGCGGCCTGCCCGAACGGCTCGGCGATGCTGTTCACCTCGGCGAAGGTCAACCACCTCAACGTCCTGCCACAGGGCGCGCCCGAGCGCGAGACGCGGGTCCTGGACATGGTCGCCACCATGGACGACGAGGGCTTCGGCGGCTGCACCCTCGCCGGGGAGTGCGCCACCGCCTGCCCGAAGGGCATCCCGCTGTTCAGCATCACGCGGATGAACCGGGAGTACGTACGGGCGGCCCGCAAGGGCCGGCGGTGAAGCGGCCGCTGCCGTCCGGAACCCGGCGGGCCGCCGCCCGCCCCGCTCAGTCGAACGCGCCGTGCCGGCGCAGCCAGGCCATCGGGTCCACGGCCGACCCGTAGTGCGGGGTGGACCGGACCTCGAAGTGCAGATGCGGACCGGTGACGTTGCCGGTCGCGCCGGACCGCCCGATGCGCTCACCCGCGCCGACGCTGCTGCCCACGCCCACCCGGATCTGCGAGAGATGCGCGTACTGCGTGTACGACCCGCTGTGGTGCCGGACCACGACCTCGTACCCGTACGCGCCGCCCCAGCCGGCCTTCACCACGGTCCCGCCGCGGGCGGCGCGGACGGCGGTGCCGACGGGTACGGCGAAGTCCTGCCCGGTGTGCCCGTGCGCCCAGTGGCCGCCGCCGGCCCCGAACCCTGCGGTGAGCGTGCCACCGCGCACGGGCCGTACGGCATCACCGGCCGCGGCGCGCACGGAGGGCCGGGCGGCCGAGCGCGAGACGTGCCGCTGTGGGGTGGCGGCCGTACCGCTGAGCTTCAGTTTCGTACCGACCTTGACCAGGTCGGGATTGCCGCCGACCGCCGAGCGGTTGTTCGCGTACAACTTCGCCCAGCCGCCCTTCACCCCCCGCTTCGCGGCGATCTCGGAGAGGCTGTCACCGGGGGCGACGGTGTACGTCCCGCCGTCCGCGGCGGAGGCGACGGACGCGCCGACGACCGGCAGCGCGAGGGTGGCGGCCGCGGTCGAGGCGCGGGTGAGTAATCGCCCCGCACCACTGCGGCGACGGGGGGCTCGGTGACGGCCGGTCGGGGAGAACATCATCACGGGGGCGTCCTTCCGGTGGGCATCCGGGATCCGAACGCCAGCACGGTATGGAGGCCCCGGCCATGAACACAAGCACCACGGGAGAATCGGACAGCGGCTGTCCCGATAGGCCCGATACGCGCCCGGGTTCCGGTCCTTCGCAGTCGCGGTCACGTTCCTTCCCCGTCACTCGGGCGCAACGTGACCCATCTCGAACGAGCCGGTATCGCCGCTGCGGGCTCGGCACACAGCGGTACGCCGCTGCTGCCTTCTGCGTGCAACATCGCGGCGGACGATTCCGTGCGCCAGGCGCTCGACCGAGAGGCCCGATTTCTCGGCCTCGGCGCGCAGTCCGGCCAGTTCTTCCTCAGTGAGATCAACCGTGATCGCAGGCATGACCGCAGGCCAGGGCGTCCATCGGTGGGCTCGCCGCCTCAGCAACCACCACGAGTGACCGGGCGCACCTACGTTCGACCCACCTTCAGCCCTGCCGACCGGCTCACCGCACCGGATGCCCCGCCCCCCGCAGCGTCTCCTTCACCTCGCCGATCCGCAGATCACCGAAGTGGAAGACGGACGCGGCCAGGACCGCGTCGGCGCCGGCCTCGACGGCGGGCGGGAAGTCCGCCAGGCGGCCCGCGCCGCCGCTGGCGATGACCGGGACCGTGACGTGCTTGCGGACGGCGGCGATCATTTCGGTGTCGTAGCCGTCCTTGGTGCCGTCGGCGTCCATGGAGTTCAGGAGGATCTCGCCGGCGCCGAGTTCGGCGGCGCGGTGGGCCCATTCGACGGCGTCGATGCCGGTGCCCTGGCGGCCGCCGTGCGTGGTGACCTCGAAGGAGCCGGTCTCGGTGCGGCGGGCGTCGACGGACAGGACCAGGACCTGGCTGCCGAAGCGTTCGGCGATCTCGCGGATCAGGTCGGGGCGGGCGATGGCGGCGGTGTTGACGCCGACCTTGTCGGCGCCGGCGCGCAGGAGTTTGTCGACGTCCTCGGGGGTGCGGACGCCGCCGCCGACCGTGAGGGGGATGAAGACCTGTTCGGCGGTGCGGCGGACCACGTCGTACGTGGTCTCGCGGTTGCCGGAGGAGGCCGTGATGTCGAGGAAGGTCAGCTCGTCGGCGCCCTCCTGGCCGTAGACCTTGGCCATTTCGACGGGGTCGCCGGCGTCGCGGAGGTTCTTGAAGTTGACGCCCTTGACGACCCGGCCGTTGTCCACGTCCAGGCAGGGGATGACTCGGACCGCCAGGGTCATGTGCTCGTGGCCTCTCTGAATGCTTCGAGTTCGACTTCGACCAGTACGCGCGAGTCGGCGAAGCCGGAGACCACGACCAGGGTCGCGGCGGGCCGTACGGCGTCGAAGAGTTCCTTGTGGGCGCGGGCCGCCTCGTCCACGTCCCGCGCGTGGGTCAGGTACATCCGGGTGCGGATGACCGAACCGGCCCCGAGCCCGAACGGCTCCAGGGCCTCCAGCGCGTTGGCGAAGGCGACCTTCGTCTGCTCGTACGGGTCGCCCTCCCCGTACAGCACGCCGTCGACCAGTGGCATCGTGCCGGCGACCAGGACGCGGTCGCCGGCCGCCACGGCGCGCGCGAAGCCGATGATCTCTTCCCAGGGACTGTCGGTCTGCGCGCGCTCGATGGTCATGACGACACGGCCTCCAATGCCTCTTCCAGGGTGAATGCCTTGGCGTAGAGCGCCTTGCCGACGATGGCGCCTTCGACGCCTTCCGGTACCAGGGTGGCGATCGCGCGGAGGTCGTCAAGGGAGGAGACGCCGCCGGAGGCGACGACCGGCTTGTTGGTCGCGGCGCAGACGTTGCGCAGCAGTTCCAGGTTGGGGCCCTGGAGCGTGCCGTCCTTGTTGATGTCGGTGACGACGTAGCGGGCGCAGCCTTCGGAGTCCAGGCGGGCCAGCGTCTCGTACAGGTCGCCGCCGTCGCGGGTCCAGCCGCGGCCGCGCAGGGTGGTGCCGCGGACGTCCAGGCCGACCGCGATCTTGTCACCGTGCTCGGCGATGACCTTGGCGACCCACTCCGGGGTCTCCAGCGCGGCGGTACCGAGGTTGACGCGCGTGCAGCCGGTGGCGAGCGCCGCCTCCAGGGAGGCGTCGTCGCGGATGCCGCCGGAGAGTTCGACCTTGATGTCCATGCTCCGGGCGACCTCGGCGATCTGCGCGCGGTTGTCGCCGGTGCCGAACGCCGCGTCGAGGTCCACCAGGTGCAGCCACTCGGCACCCGCCCGCTGCCAGGCCAGCGCGGCCTGGAGCGGGTCGCCGTAGGACGTCTCGGAGCCGGACTCGCCGTGCACCAGGCGGACCGCCTGGCCGTCGCGGACGTCGACGGCGGGGAGGAGTTCGAGCTTGCTCATCGCGGAGGGTCCTAGAGGGTCTTGGTCCAGTTGGACAGCAGCTGGGCACCGGCGTCGCCGGACTTCTCGGGGTGGAACTGGGTGGCCCACAGCGGGCCGTTCTCGACGGCGGCCACGAACGGCTCGCCGTGCGTGGCCCAGGTGACCTTGGGCGCGCGGATGTTGGGGTTACCGACTTCCAGCTCCCAGTCGCGTACGGCGTAGGAGTGCACGAAGTAGTAGCGGGCGTCGGCGGGCAGGCCCTCGAAGAGGCGGGTGCCCTCCGGCGCCTGGACGGTGTTCCAGCCCATGTGCGGCACCACGTCGGCCTTGAGGGGGCCGACCGTGCCGGGCCACTCGTCCAGGCCCTCGGTCTCCACGCCGTGCTCGATGCCGCGGGAGAAGAGGATCTGCATGCCGACGCAGATGCCCATGACGGGGCGGCCGCCGGACAGCCGGCGGCCGATGACCCAGTCGCCGCGGGCCTCGCGCAGGCCCTTCATGCAGGCGGCGAAGGCGCCGACGCCGGGGACCAGCAGGCCGTCGGCGTTCATCGCCTTGTCGTAGTCACCGGTGATCTCCACCTCGGCGCCGACGTGGGCCAGGGCGCGCTCGGCGGAGCGGACGTTGCCGAAGCCGTAGTCGAAGACGACGACCTTCTTCGCGGGTGCGGTACTCAATTCCACACATCCAGACGGAGAATTCCGGCGACCAGGCACATGGCCGAGCCGATGCCCAGCAGGACGAGCACGCTCTTGCCCATCCCCTGCTTCCAGAAGGAGTAGAGCCCGCCGAGCAGGAAGAGGCCGAGGACGATGAAGACGGTGGACAGGCCGTTCACAGCGCTCCCTTGGTCGAGGGGAGGATGCCGGCGGCGCGCGGGTCGCGCTCGCTGGCGTAGCGCAGCGCGCGGGCCAGCGCCTTGAACTGGCACTCCACGATGTGGTGGGCGTTGCGGCCGTACGGCACGTGGACGTGCAGGGCGATCTGCGCCTGCGCGACGAAGGACTCCAGGATGTGCCGGGTCATCGTGGTGTCGTACGTGCCGATCATCGGCGCGATGTTCTCCGGCTCGGTGTGCACCAGGTACGGGCGCCCCGAGAGGTCGACGGTCACCTGGGCCAGCGACTCGTCCAGCGGGACGGTGCAGTTGCCGAAGCGGTAGATGCCGACCTTGTCACCGAGGGCCTGCTTGAAGGCGGCGCCCAGCGCGAGGGCGGTGTCCTCGATGGTGTGGTGGGTGTCGATGTGCAGGTCACCGTCGGTCTTGACCTTGAGGTCGAACAGACCGTGCCGGCCGAGCTGGTCGAGCATGTGGTCGTAGAAGCCGACCCCTGTCGACACATCGACCTGGCCGGTGCCGTCGAGATCGATCTCGACCAGCACCGAGGTCTCCTTCGTGGTGCGCTCCACGCGCCCAACGCGGTTCATCGGTTCTCCTTCAGTACTGCACGGACCGCGTCGAGGAACGCGTCGTTCTCGGCCGGGGTTCCCGCGGTGACCCGCAGCCAGCCCGGTACGCCGTTGTCACGGACCAGGACGCCCTGGTCGAGGATGGCCTGCCAGGTGGCGTGCTGATCCTCGAACCTGCCGAACTGGACGAAGTTGGCGTCGGAGTCGACCACCTCGCAGCCGGCCGCGCGCAGCTCGTCCACCAGCCGGTCGCGCTCGGTCTTGAGCTGTTCGACGTACTTCAGGAGCGTATCGGTGTGCTCCAGGGCGGCGAGCGCGGTGGCCTGGGTGACGGACGAGAGGTGGTACGGCAGGCGGACGAGCTGGACGGCGTCGACCACGGCCGGGTCGGCGGCCAGGTAGCCCAGGCGCAGTCCGGCGGCGCCGAACGCCTTGGACATGGTGCGCGAGACGACCAGGTTGGGGCGGCCCTCGATCAGCGGGAGCAGCGAGGGGCGGTGGCTGAACTCGCCGTACGCCTCGTCCACGACGACCAGCGCGCCGCCGGTGTCCGCGCGGGCGGCCTGCGCGGCCTCGTACAGCGCGAGAACCGTTTCGGCGGCGACGGCGGTGCCGGTGGGGTTGTTGGGCGAGCAGATGAAGACCACGTCGGGCCGGTGCTCGCCGATGGCCGCGACGGCCGCCTCGACGTCGATGGTGAAGTCGTCGTTGCGCGGGCCGGAGAGCCAGCCGGTGCCGGTGCCGCGCGAGATCAGGCCGTGCATCGAGTACGAGGGCTCGAAGCCGATGGCGGTACGGCCCGGGCCGCCGAAGGTCTGGAGGAGCTGCTGGATGACCTCGTTGGAGCCGTTGGCGGCCCACACGTTCGCCGTGGTGACCTCATGGCCGCCGGTGCGCGTCAGATAGGCGGCCAGGGCCGTGCGCAGCTCGACCGCGTCCCGGTCGGGGTAGCGGTTCAGCTCGCGGGCGGCCTCGGTGACCCGCTCGGCGATCCGCCGCACCAGCGGTTCGGGGAGCGGGTACGGGTTCTCGTTGGTGTTCAGGCGTACGGGGACGTCGAGCTGCGGCGCGCCGTACGGGGACTTGCCGCGCAGCTCGTCCCGGATGGGAAGGTCGTCGATCTTCGTCACGTGCTCGCTCACTCGCCCTGCGGGATCTTCCAGTCGAACCTGGCCTTCAGCGCCGCGCCGTGGGCCGGGAGGTCCTCGGCCTCGGCGAGGGTCACCACATGGTGGGCGACCTCGGCCAGCGCGTCACGGCTGTAGTCCACGACGTGGATGCCGCGCAGGAACGACTGGACGGACAGGCCCGAGGAGTGGCAGGCGCAGCCGCCGGTGGGCAGCACGTGGTTGGAGCCGGCGCAGTAGTCGCCCAGGGAGACGGGGGCGTACGGGCCGACGAAGATCGCGCCGGCGTTGCGCACCCGGGCGGCGACCGCGGCGGCGTCGGCGGTCTGGATCTCCAGGTGCTCGGCACCGTACGCGTCGACCACCTTCAGGCCCTCGTCCACGCCGTCCACCAGGACGATCGCGGACTGCCGGCCGGCCAGCGCGGTGCTGATCCGCTCGGTGTGCTTGGTGGCGGCCACCTGGGTCGTCAGCTCGGTCTCGACGGCGGCGGCCAGTTCGGCCGAGTCGGTGACCAGGACGGCGGCGGCCAGCGTGTCGTGCTCGGCCTGGCTGATCAGGTCGGCGGCGACGTGCGCGGCGTCGGCGGTGGCGTCCGCGAGCACCGCGATCTCGGTGGGCCCGGCCTCCGCGTCGATGCCGATCCGGCCCTTGAGCAGGCGCTTGGCGGCGGCGACGTAGATGTTGCCGGGGCCGGTGACCAGGTTGACGGGGCGGCACTCCTCGGTGCCGTACGCGAACATCGCGATCGCCTGGGCGCCGCCGGCCGCGTACACCTCGTCCACGCCGAGCAGGGCGCAGGCGGCGAGGATGGTCGGGTGCGGCAGGCCGCCGAACTCCGCCTGCGGCGGGGAGGTGACGGCGACGCCTTCGACGCCCGCCTCCTGGGCCGGGACCACGTTCATGACCACGGAGGACGGGTAGACCGCCAGGCCGCCGGGTACGTACAGGCCGACGCGCTCGACCGGCACCCAGCGCTCGGTGACCGTGCCGCCCGGGACGACCTTGGTCGTCACGTCCGTACGGCGCTGCTCGCGGTGGACGATCCGGGCGCGCCGGATCGACTCCTCCAGGGCGGCCCGGACGGCCGGGTCCAGCTCGGCGAGCGCGCGGTCCAGCGCCTCGGCGGGCACCCGTACGCGCTCGATGGCGACCCCGTCGAACCGATGGGCGTACTCGATCAGCGCGGCCGTCCCACGATGGCGCACGTCCTCGCAGATGGGCCGCACCTTCTCCAGGGCGGCTTCCACGTCGAACTCGGCACGGGGCAGCAGGTCGCGCAGGGCGCCGCCCTCGGGGAGGGCGTCACCGCGCAGATCGATTCGGGAGATCACCCCTCCAGTGTCTCAGACCCGCTCCCGGACCCGGGCGCCCGTATCACTCGGTGATACACAGCAGCGGGGCCGCGCGGGGCCGGCCGGCCCGCGGACCCGGCGCGGCGCGGAACCACCGCGAACCGGTGCTCACTTTTCGTGTTCAGCCGGTCACGCAGCGGGAATGGGGGTCGTACGGGCGTACGGAGTGACGGGGCGGACGCACGGGGGACCGGACCCGGCGGCGGGCGGGCGGCCTGCGGAAACGGTTGGACGCGGAGCCCGCGCACGCGGGACCGTACGGACCCGCTCGGGGGAGCGGGGAAAGGGGGACGAGCACGGTGGCCACGCCGGAGGAGGGCGACGCACCCGCGGAGCTGATGCTGAACCCTGCCGAGTGGAGCCTGTGGCAGGCGTTCCGCAACGGCAGCACCTGCGACCTGCGTACCGGTGACCCGGCCAGGGACGACCCGCACGGCCAGTTCCGGTGGGGCCCGGAGCGCCGGGTGCGCGCCCGCATCGTCGCGCTCCTGCTGCTGGAGGGACCGCCCGCACAACCCGGCCGGGTCTCCGCGCTGAAACTGGCAGGTGCGTACATCACCGACACTCTCGACCTTGCGGGCGGCACGATCAAGCCATTCGTGGAACTGCGCGACTGCCGCTTCCAGAACGAGGTCGTCCTGCCCGAGAGCCGCTTCACCACCCTGCGGATGGTCGGCTGCGCCATCCCCCGGGTCGAGGCGGCCCGGCTGCACACCGAAGGCGATCTGCACCTGCCGCGCTGCGTCGTCCGCTCCGGCATCCGCCTGACGGACGCCCACATCGGCACGGACCTGCTGCTCAACCAGACGGTGGTGCACAAGGACCGGCAGGGCCGCTCGGTGATGGCGGACGGGCTGACCGTCGCGCAGGACCTCCAGGCCGAGATGATGGAGTCGTACGGCGAGCTGTCGCTGCGCGGCGCGACCATCGGCGTGTCGCTCAGCCTGCGCGGCAGCCGGCTGAGCAACCCGTACGGGCGCCGCGCGCTGAACGCCCCCCAGATGACGGTCGAACGCACGCTGTACCTGACCGGCGCCGGCCTGGCCAGCTCCCCGTTCTCCAGTACCACCGCCACACCCCCGTACGGCATCGCCCACACCCCCACCCGCGGCACCCGTATGCAGCGCTTCGAGTGCGAGGGCGGCATGCGCCTGGACGACGGGCGCTTCGGCGACGCCGTCGACTTCGAGCAGGCGCGCTTCATCATGGAGGCCGACCAGGAGCTGTCGCTGCGCCGCATCCAGACCCCGGAACTGCGCTTCCTGGGTGAGCGGCCGCAGCGCGGGCGGGTCATCCTGTCCGGCGCGCGGGTGGTCAACCTGGTCGACAAGGCGGCGAGCTGGCCCGGGCTCGGCGGCCTGTGGATGGCGGGCTTCAACTACGAGACGCTGATCCCGCGCGGCCACTTCCCGCTGTCCCGGCGACTGGAGTGGGTGGCCGCCGCCACCCCGGAGTACGCGCCGGAGCCGTACGAGATGCTGGCCGCCGCCCTGCGCAGCAGCGGCGAGGACTCCGACGCGCGCGAGGTGCTGCTCGCCAAGCAGCGGCGGCGGCGCGAGACGCTGCCGCTGGCCGCCAAGCTGTGGGGCATCCTCCAGGACTGGACGGTGGCGTACGGCTACCGCCCCGGGCGGGCCGCCGTGTGGATGGTGATCCTGTGGGCGCTCGGCACGGTCTACTTCGCCCAGTCCCCGCCGCCGGCCCTCAAGCCCGGCGAGGCGCAGCCCTGGAACCCGTACCTCTACTCCCTCGACCTGCTGCTGCCGGTGATCGACCTGAACCAGGGCGCGTCGTGGAAACCGGACGGCGGCGCCCAGTGGGTCGCCGCGATCATGATCCTGGCGGGCTGGGTCCTGGCGACGACGGTCGCGGCGGGCGCGTCACGGCTGCTGCGACGGCAGTAGGAGCGCGCAGGGGGCGTGCGGCCGGTGGCGCGCCCCCGGTCCTGGCCAGAGCCGGTCCGGGCCCGTTCCCGGGCCGTACGGCACCGGCACCGGGGCCGCCGTCCCCTTCCCCCGCGGCCCCGGATCGTGGGGCGCGAGCCACTCCCGCCTCCACAGGCTCTAGGCTTACGGGCTGTGACCTCCGTGCGCCTACCGCTCTTCCCGCTGAACTCGGTGTTGTTCCCGGGACTCGTCCTCCCGCTCAACGTCTTCGAGGCGCGGTACCGGGCGATGATGCGCGACCTCCTCGCCCTGCCCGAAGACGAGCGCCGTTTCGGGGTCGTCGCGATCCGCGACGGCCGCGAGGTGGCGCCCTCCGCCCCCGGCCTGCCGGACAGCACCGCGCTGCCCGCCGACGGGCCGGGCGCGGGCTTCGGCCCCGACCCGATCAGCGCCTTCCACACCGTGGGGTGCGTGGCCGACGCGGCCACCATCCGGGAGAAGAGCGGCGCCCCCGGCTCCGCCCCCGCCTCCGACGAGGACACCGAGGCCGCCGCGGACGCGGCGCTCGCCCCCGGCACCGGGCCCGGCGCCTCCGGGTACGAGGTGCTGGCCACCGGCACCACCCGCTTCAGGCTGCTGTCGGTGGACGCCTCGGGGCCGTATCTGATGGGCGAGGTGGAGGACCTGCCGGAGACGGAGGGCGAGGGCGCCGGCGCGCTGGCCTCCGGCGTCGTACGGACCTTCCGCACCTACCAGAAGCGGCTGGCCTGGGCGAACGAACGCACCCTCGCCGGCGGCCAGGACCTGCCCGCCGAGCCGTCGGTGCTGTCGTACCTGGTGGCGGCCGCCGCCGTGCTCGACATCCCGGCCAAGCAGCGGCTCCTGGAGGCACCGGACACCGCGGCCCGGCTCACGGAGGAGCTGAAACTCCTTCGCCAGGAGACCGCGGTGATCGGTAAGCTCCCGTCGCTGCCCGCGGTGGACCTGACCCGCCACCCGACCAGCCCCAACTGAGCGCGGGGCGGCGAGCGCCGCTCACGCACCCCCACCCGTACCGACGACCTTACGAGCGAGCCGAGGCGCGACGACCTTGTCCAAGAAGCCGAAGCGGACCAAGCAGCCGAAGAACGGGAAGCAGCCGGCCGGCGGCACCCCGGCGACGGTAGCCCTCACCGAGGCGGGCGTCGACTTCACCCTCCACGCGTACGAGCACGACCCGGCCGCCGCGTCGTACGGCGAGGAGGCCGCCGAAGCGCTCGGGGTCTCCCCCGACCAGGTCTTCAAGACGCTCCTCGCCGAGGTGGACGGCGTCCTGACCGTCGCCGTCGTACCGGTCTCCGGCTCCCTCGACCTCAAGGCACTGGCCGCCGCGGCCGGCGGCAAGCGCGCCGCGATGGCCGACCCGGCGGCTGCGGAACGCAGCACCGGCTACGTACGCGGCGGCATCTCCCCGCTCGGCCAGCGCAAGCGCCTGCGTACGGTGCTCGACGCGTCGGCGGCCGCACACGAGACGGTGTGCGTGTCGGCCGGGCGCCGCGGCCTGGAGGTCGAACTGGCACCCGCCGACCTCCAGAAGCTCACGGAAGCGACGCTCGCGGAGATCGCGCGCGGCTGAGCTCGGTCTTCAAGCTGAGTGCGCCGGCCGCCGCGCGGCCGGATGTACCCCGTACGCCCCTGCCGTCACGGCGCAGAGCCTTTACGCCCGCCCCGTCCTCCGCTACGACCCGTGCAGGAGGTACGCCATGTCGAAGAAGACCCGTAAGCGGAAGTGGCGCATCAAGAAGGGCAAGGCCAACCACGGGCGCCGGCCCGCCTAGGACGGATCCCGTTCCTCGGACCGCTGTCGGCCGCAGGCCCTCAGCCGTCCGAGGGCGGCGGGGTCTGCTGTCCTCCGGGGAACCACTCCGGCTGCGGCGGCTCCGGGTCGCGGGGGCCGAAGAGGCCGGTCAGGAGCAGGTGGGTGATCATGGCGCCGACCGGCCAGGCGAGCAGCGCGCCCTTGGCCTGGAGGCGCAGCGGCGCGTCGAAGGGCACGCCCTTGCCGGCCTCCGCCGCGTGCGCCGCCAGGTCCGGTGTCGGGCCCAGCCAGACGCCGAACCGCCAGGCCACCACGGAACCGAGCAGTCCGCCCGCCACCAGCGCCACCACCAGCGGGATGCCCCCGCCCCTGCGGAAGAGGAACGCTCCCGCCGCGCACACCACCCCGAAGCCGAGGGCCAGCAGGATGAAGGTGCCGTCCCCGCCGATGGACTCCTCGCCCTCGATGTTCTTGAGGTAGATGTTGCCGGCGCTGTCCGCGATCAGCGGGACGTGCGGCGCCAGCCACGACCACAGGGCGCCCAGCAGCGCGCCGCACACCGTCACCACGAGCGCGATCAGCGCCGCCTCGATCAGCTCACGGCGGAAGCCGGCCCGGTCCCGCACGGCGGGCTCCCCGGGGGCCGGGTGGCCAGGCGCCCCGGACGGAGTGGCCCAGGGGTTGTACGGCTGCTCGGCCGGCCGGTCGCCGTGCGGCTGGTTCTCATGGGGCCGGTTCTCGTGCGGCTGGTTCCCGTACGGCTGGTTTTCGTGGGGCTGGTTCTCGTGCGGCGTCTGCGGTGCGGTCACCCCGTCATCGTGCCAGGTGGGCACGGTGCCGCTGTCGGCAGGACGGCTCCGCGGCCGGTTCCGGCCGGTCTGCCCGGCCCCGTCCGCCGCGCCCCCGGGGCCCGCCGGGTCCGTCACCGTACGGCCGCCCGGCGGTACGCCCAGGTCGCCACGGCCAGCGACAGGACCCCGACGGCCGCGCAGACGCCCAGGTCGGCGAGGACCGCCAGCCAGTCGGGGCGGGCGTCGAACCCGCGCGCCAGGGCCTCGACCCCGTACGTCGAGGGCAGCAGGTCCCGCGCGTACGAGATCGGCGCGGGCAGCCGGGCGGCCGGCAGCACGCCCAGCAGCAGGGCCGCGGACATTCCCAACTGGCCGCAGAGAGTGGCCAGTTCCGGTCGTGGCGCGAGCAGGCCCAGCGCCGCGCCGAGCCCGGCGAGGGCGGCTCCGGCCAGCGGGATCACCGCGATCAGCACCCACAGGTGCGCCATCGGCAGCTGGAACAGCAGGCAGCCGGTCACGGCCGTGACCACGGTGCCCGGCGCGGTGAACGAGGCGTACGCGGCGGCCGCGCCGAGCACCACGGCGGCGGGCGGCACCGGCAGCGTGGCGTAGTGGTCCAGCCCGCCGCTGGCGCGCAGCTGCCCGAAGTACTGGGCCAGCAGGTTCAGCGCCACGAACGCCACGACCAGCACGCTGGAGCCCGCGACGACCGCCCGCGCGGCGTCGCCGCCGTCGACCACGCCGCGCATCAGGACCATGATCCCGACCGACTGGAAGGTCGCCACGAACAGCAGCGGGATCCGGGCGACCCGGGCCCGTGACAGCTGGGCCCGGTACACGGCGGCGAGCGCGGGCAGCAGCCGGGCCGCGGGCGCCAGCGGCGCGGCGGCCGCGGCGTCCGCGTCCGGCCGCGGTCCGGCGGCGCTCCCCGGCCCGGGGGCGGGCCCGGGCGCGGCCGGTGCCACCGTACGCACCTGCGCCTCCGCCGCCTTCGCCTGTGCCTCCGCGGGAACCACGCTCACGCCTTCACCAAGCCTTCCTCCGTACGGCCCCCCAGCGCGAGATACACATCTTCCAGGCTCGGCGTCGCGAGCGTGAAGTCGTCCAGCGCGGCGAAGGCCGGGCCGGCCGTCACGGCGGCCACCGCCTCCCGCGCCCGGTCCGGTGCCAGCCGCAGCGTCCAGCGGCGCCCGCTGGTCCGGGCGGCCTCACCCAGGGCGGCCACCTCGGGGACGTCCAGCGGTGCCCGCTCCCGCCACACCAGCTCCAGCCGGACCTCCTCGCCCACCAGGTCCTTCAGCCCGCCGGGCGTGTCGCAGGCGATGACCTTGCCCCGGTCGATCACCGCGACCCGGTCCAGGACGCTCTCCGCCTCGATGACGTTGTGGGTCACCAGCAGCACGGTGGCGCGGCGTTCCGCCCGGCGCCGGTCGACGGCGGCCCACACGGCGCGGCGCGCCACGGGGTCCATGCCGGTGGTCGGCTCGTCCAGGACCAGCAGCGGCCGCTCGCCGACCAGGACGGCGGCGAAGCACGCGAGGCGGCGCTGGCCACCGGAGAGCCGCTTGAGGGGGCGCCCGGCGAGGTCACCGAGCCCCAGCTCGTCCACGACCGCGTCCCGCTCGGCGCGCGCTGCCCGCGCCGTGAGGCCGCGCAGGCGGCCGGTGGTCTCCACGGCGAGCGCGACCGTCATCTCGTCCAGGGCGCTCGACTCCTGGCCCAGGTAGCCGAGCAGGCGCGAGGCGCGCTCCGGATGGCGGACGATGTCGTGGCCCAGTACGGAGACACTGCCGGAATCGGGGCGCAGCAGGCCGGTGAGCTGCCGGACCAGCGTCGACTTGCCGGCGCCGTTCGGCCCGAGCAGCCCGAAGATCTCCCCTTGGCGTACGTCCAGGCTGATCCCGTCACTGGCCCGTACGGCCGGTGCCCCCGCCGCTCCCCGCCGCCCGCGCACCGCGGGGTACGTCTTGACCAGGTCCCGTACGGCACACACCGGCTCGCCGCACTCCACCCGCTTCGCACCCATCCTCACGAGCAACGAGCGTACGCGCTGCCGAGCCCCCGGCTGTCCGCACCCCCTGTACGGGGCGGCCACCCGGGTGACCGGCTCCCTGCCGCCCCGGGGTTCCCTGAGCCGCTGTTCCCTCCGTTCCCCTGCTCCCTCCGGTTCCTCCTCACTCCCCCACCGGCACGTGCGACGCCGCCGTCCGGAGGTCGACCTCGCGCCAGAATCCGGCGCGGATCGCGTAGCGGTCGTGTTCGTCGATCTGGTCGTCCTTGTGGGCGAGGAGGCCGAAGCGGGCCGCGTAACGGAGCAGTTCGCCGTCGATGCGGTGCGGGATGCGGGGGTACTCCGTGGAGATCTGCTGGAGGTGGGCGGTGTCGGAGAGCCGTTCGGTCCAGCGGCGGGCGAAGACCTGGCCCACCTCGAAGGGGTCGCCGCTGACCGCCGTGATGTCCTCCTCGCGGTCCGCCCAGCGCTGCTCCGCGCTGGTGAGCTGGGCGAGTGTCGGCAGCGAGGCGGTTTCGGGCGGTTCGCCGACCGGGCCGCCGCGCTCGACCCACCCCTTGTCGGAGGACCAGCGCAGCGTCGCGCTGGGTACGGGTGCGGGGGCCGTGGCGGGCCCGCCCGGCCCGGAGCCGGGGCCGCGGTTCAGGCCGGCGAGGTCCTTCGGGGTGGGGACCGGCGTGCCCTTGCCGCCCGCCGGGCCGCCTTCGCCGTCCCGTTCGGCGGCGGTCCCCGGCCGGGCGCACGCTCCCGGGGAGCCGGCCCGCTCCACGGGCGCGGGCCGCGCCGTACCGTTCGTGCCGTTGCGCTCGGCGGCGGCCCGCTCCGCGTCGTGCGCGGCGGAGGCCGCGGCCGCGGCGGCCGCGACGGCGGACTCGGGCAGGGGGGCCGAGAGGATGGCGGCGATCTCCGGCCGCGGTACGGGCGGCGGCGCGCAGGGGCCGCCGAGCTCCTTCAGCCGTACGGCGCGGGTGATCCACGCCCGGTCGAGCACCCGCCGCTCGTCGGCCTCGGCGACCAGGTCCTCGGACTGGTTGTAGTCACCGTCGGCGGCCTGCACGGCCCACAGGTGGACGGCGACGCCGTGTTCCTTGGCGGACATCAGGCCGGGGAGCAGGTCGCCGTCGCCGGTGACCAGCACGATGTCGGAGCAGGCGCGGTTGCGGGCCAGTTCGGTCAACTCCGCGTGCATCGCGGCGTCCACGCCCTTCTGGGCCCAGCGGCCGTCGCTGCGGGTCAGCGCGCCGAGCCGGACGGTGACGCGGGACATGACGCGCAGCCGCCGGTGCTCGGGCTGCGGTACGCGGTCGGGCGCGCCGTCGAACCAGTAGATGCGCAGCAACGGCCGTTCCGTGTCGGCTTCGGCGCGCTGCCGCAGGCCCTGGATGAGGGCGGCGTGATCAACGGTGATCCGGGACCGGGTGGGCTCTCCGGCGAGCAGGCTCGCGGCGGCGCCCAGCAAGTATCCGGCGTCCACCAGGACGACGCAGCGATCCACGTTCCACCCTCTTCCCTGAGGTGCTGAAGTCGGACGCCCCCCGGCTCGGCCTGCGGCACGAGTTTCCTCCTGCTTTACCTTCGAGTCTGCCCGACCGTACGGGGGTTAACTGCCCGAACTCGATCATCGGCGTGGCGGATCCGGTACCCAGCGTGAACACACCGCGCGACATGGGACATTACGCACGGTAATGGCCCGAAATGCGCGTATGCCTGGTGCGTGTAAGCCTGGTCACGGCCCCGATCCCAGGATCCCCCTCAGGAGGCACGATCATGGCCAAGAACAAGAATCGCGACCGTAATCAGCAGCAGAAGGGCGCTCAGACCGCCGAGCGCGGCCGTCAGGACGCCGAGCGGTCGGCGATGGAGGCCCAGGCCTCGGCCCAGTCCGTGGAGGCCACCCCGCGCGATGTTGCCCGTAAGCACCAGCGCCGTTTCGGTCACAACTGACCTTCGCGGTACAGCAGCGAAGGGGCGCACCCGTTTGGGGTGCGCCCCTCTTGCGCGCTACGCGCCCCGGCGGAGGCCGGAACGCCACAGTGCCGGGGCAGGGGCCCACACCCCCGCCCCGGCACTGTCTCACCGGCTCAGCCCGCCAGGCAGGACGGCCCCAGCAGCACCTTCAGGTCGCCGAAGAGCGACGGGTCCGGTGTCACCCGGTGCCGGTCCAGCCGCAGCACCGTCGTCTTGCGCGCCCCCTGGAGCTTGATCCGCACCTCGGTCGCGCCGCGGTGACTGGTCAGCACCTCGCCCAGCTTCTCGACCAGCGGCGGGGTGACCTTGACCGTGGGGATCGTGATCGTCACGGGGGCGTTGGCACCGGCCTCCGAGAGGTCGGGGACCATCATCTCCATGGCGACCAGCCGCGGGATGTCCTCGCGCTTGTCCAGGCGGCCCTTGACGAAGACGACGGTGTCCTCGACGAGTTGGGTGGAGACCAGCTGGTAGGTCGCCGGGAAGAACATGCACTCGATGGAGCCGGCCAGGTCCTCGACGGTGGCGATGGCCCAGGCGTTGCCCTGCTTGGTCATCTTGCGCTGGAGGCCGGAGATGATGCCGCCGATGGTGACGATCGAGCCGTCGGAGTAGTCACCGCCGGTCAGCTGGGAGATCGCCGCGTCCGCCTTGTCGGACAGCACGTGCTCCAGACCGAACAGCGGGTGGTCGGAGACGTACAGACCGAGCATCTCGCGCTCCTGGGCGAGCAGGTACGTCTTGTCCCACTCGATGTCGGAGAACTCCACGTCCAGGCCGAAGCCGGGGCCGTCGTCGGCGCTGTCGTCGCCCATGCCGCCGAAGAGGTCGAACTGCCCCTCGGCCTCCTTGCGCTTGACCGCGACCACGTTGTCGATCATGGCTTCGTAGTGCGCGGTCAGGCCCTTGCGGGTGTGCCCCATCTCGTCGAAGGCGCCCGCCTTGATCAGCGATTCGGTGGTCCGCTTGTTGCAGACGACCGCGTCGACCTTGTCGAGGTAGTCCGGGAAGGAGCTGTACTTCCCCTTGGCCTTGCGGCAGCGGATGATCGAGTCGACGACGTTCTGGCCGACGTTGCGGACGGCGGTGAGGCCGAAGAGGATCACGTCGTCACCCTGGGCGGCGAAGTTCGCCAGCGACTCGTTGACGTTCGGCGGGAGCACCTTGATGCCCATGCGGCGGCACTCGTTCAGGTAGACCGCCGACTTGTCCTTGTCGTCGCGCACCGAGGTGAGCAGCGCGGACATGTACTCCGCCGGGTAGTTCGCCTTCAGGTAGGCGGTCCAGTACGTGACCAGTCCGTACGCGGAGGAGTGCGCCTTGTTGAACGCGTAGCCGGCGAACGGGACCAGCACGTCCCACAGCGCCTGGATCGCCTGGTCGCTGAAGCCGTTCTTGCGGGCACCGGCCTGGAAGAGGACGAAGTTCTTCTCCAGTTCCTCGGGCTTCTTCTTGCCCATCACGCGGCGCAGCACGTCCGCCTCGCCGAGGCTGTACCCGGCGACGATCTGGGCGGCCTTCTGGACCTGCTCCTGGTAGACGATCAGGCCGTAGGTCAGGCCCAGGACCTCCTTGAGCGGCTCCTCCAGTTCCGGGTGGATCGGCGTGATCTCCTGGCGGCCGTTCTTCCGCTCCGCGTAGTTGATGTGCGAGTTCATGCCCATCGGGCCCGGGCGGTACAGGGCCGATACGGCGGAAATGTCCTCGAAGTTGTCGGGCTGCATCTGGCGCAGCAGCGAACGCATCGGGCCGCCGTCGAACTGGAAGACGCCGAGGGTGTCACCACGGCAGAGCAGCTCATAGGTCTTGGGGTCGTCCAGCGGGACTTCCAGCAGCTCCAGGTCGACGCCCTTGTTGGCCTTCACCATCTTCAGGGCGTCGTCCATGATGGTGAGGTTGCGCAGGCCCAGGAAGTCCATCTTCAGCAGGCCGAGCGACTCGCACTGCGGGTAGTCCCACTGCGTGATGGTGACGCCGTCGGTGTGCCGCACCCAGACCGGGGCGTGGTCGATGATCGGCTCACTGGACATGATCACGCCGGCCGCGTGCACACCCATCTGCCGGACCAGGCCCTCGACGCCCTTGGCGGTGTCGATGACCTTCTTCACGTCCGGTTCGTTCTCGTACATCGACCGCACCTCGCCCGCCTCGGAGTAGCGGGGGTGCTGCGGGTTGGTGATGCCGTCCAGGTCGATGCCCTTGCCGAGGACGTCGGCGGGCATCGCCTTGGTGATCCGGTCACCCATCGCGTACGGGTAGCCCAGCACCCGCGCGGAGTCCTTGATCGCGTTCTTCGCCTTGATCTTGCCGTACGTGCCGATCATGGCGACCTTGTCCTCGCCGTACTTCTCGGTCACGTACCGGATCACTTCGACGCGCCGACGCTCGTCGAAGTCGATGTCGACATCGGGCATCGAGACGCGCTCGGGGTTCAGGAACCGCTCGAAGATCAGACCGTGGGTGACCGGGTCGAGGTCGGTGATGCCCATCGCGTACGCGACGATCGAACCGGCCGCGGAGCCCCGGCCGGGGCCCACCGCGATGCCGTTGCGCTTGGCCCACATGATGAAGTCGGCGACCACGAGGAAGTAGCCCGGGAACCCCATCTGGATGATGACGTCCATCTCGTACTCGGCCTGCTTCTGCCGGTCCTCGGGGACGCCGCCCGGGTAGCGGCGCTCCATGCCGCGCCGCACCTCCTCCTGGAACCAGGTGACCTCGGTGAAGCCCTCCGGGATGTCGAACTTCGGCATCAGGTCGCGCTTCTCGAACATCCCGGTGGTGTCGATCTGCTCGGCGACCAGGAGGGTGTTGCGGCAGCCCTCCTGCCAGGCGTCCGAGGAGTCGATGGCGTACATCTCGTCCGTGGACTTCAGGTAGTAGCCGGTGCCGTCGAACTTGAAGCGGTCCGGGTCGGAGAGGTTCTTGCCGGTCTGGATGCACAGCAGCGCGTCGTGGGCGGTCGCCTCGTGCGCGTAGGTGTAGTGCGAGTCGTTGGTGACCAGCGGCGGGATGCCGAGCTTCTTGCCGATCTCCAGCAGGCCGTCGCGGACCCGGCGCTCGATCTCGATGCCGTGGTCCATCAGCTCCAGGAAGTACCGGTCCTTGCCGAAGATGTCCTGGTACTCCGAGGCCGCCTTCAGGGCCTCGTCGAACTGGCCGAGGCGCAGCCGGGTCTGCAGCTCACCGGAGGGGCAGCCGGTGGAGGCGATCAGGCCCTCGGACCACTGGGAGATCGTCTCCTTGTCCATCCGGGGCCACTTCTGCAGCCAGCCTTCCTTGTACGCGTCCGAGGAGAGCTTGAAGAGGTTGTGCAGCCCGGTCTTGTTCGCCGCCCAGATCGTCTTGTGTGTATAACCACCCGAACCGGACACGTCATCGCGCTTCTGGTGCGGCTGGCCCCACTGGATCTTGCGCTTGGTGCGCCGCGACTCGGGCGCCACGTACGCCTCGATGCCGATGATCGGGGTGATGCCGGCCTTCTGGGCGGAGTGGAAGAAGTCGTAGGCGCCGTGGAGGTTGCCGTGGTCGGACATGGCGATGTGTGTCATCCCCATCTCCTTGCACGCTTCGAACATGTCCTTCAGCCGCGCGGCACCGTCCAGCAGCGAATACTGGGTGTGCACGTGCAGATGCGTGAAGGGCGGCTTGGCCACGGCGGGAGACCTCCGGACGGTAGGGGTTGCGGCGCGCAGCGCCTCGATCAGGGTGGTGGTCGGGCGACGGTGGGGACGGTCTCGAAGTCTACGACCCTCCACCGACATCGAGCGGCGGACCGCGCGCAGCCCGCCACGCCTCCCCTCGGCACGGGCGGGCGGGCACTCGTGAGTAGCCTCGGCCGTTGGAAGAGGCGGCACACCCGTCTGCAGCACCTGCCTCAGGAGGCACCCCGCGATGTCGTCCCAGCTCGTCCCGGCGCCGGACGCCGCTCAGCGCGGCGAGGAGATCCTCGCCGTCTTCGACACCGCTTTCGGGCAGCTGCTCGCCGCCGACCCGGCGGCCTTCCGCGTCAAGTTCCGGAAGATGGCCGCCTCCGCCTTCGCCTTCTACCGGGGCACGGCCTGCCTCTTCTACCACGACCTCCAGGCCCAGGACGGCGGCCCGGGCGGCGGCCCGTACGAGGACGAGCGCACGGGCCAGGTGTGGATCCACGGCGATCTGCACGCCGAGAACTTCGGCACCTACATGGACGCCACCGGCCGGCTGATCTTCAACGTCAACGACTTCGACGAGGCCTACGTCGGCCCGTTCACCTGGGACCTCAAGCGCTTCGCCGCCTCCATGGCCCTGCTCGGCTACGCCAAGGCGCTGAGCGACGAGCAGATCAGCGAGCTGGTGGGGATCTACGCCGCCGCCTACCGTGAGCGCATCCACGCCCTGGCCACCGGCGCCAAGGACGACGACGTGCCGCCCTTCACCCTGGACACCGCCGAGGGCCCGCTGCTGGGCGCGCTGCGCATGGCCCGCTCGCTGACCCGCTTCGGCCTGCTGGACTCGATGACCGAGATCCGCGACTTCGAGCGCCGCTTCACCGCGGGCGACGGCACGGTCGAGCTGGACGCGGCGACCCGCTACAAGGTCCTGGCGGCCTTCGACGGCTATCTGGAGACGCTGCCCGAGTCCAGCCTGACCCGCCCGGACTCCTACCGCGTCAAGGACGTGGTGGGGCGGCGCGGCATCGGCATCGGCTCGGCGGGCCTGCCCTCGTACAACATCCTGCTGGAGGGCAACAGCGACGCGCTGGAGAACGACGTCGTGATCTACATGAAGCAGGCGCAGACCCCGGCGGTCTCCCGGCACATCACCGACCCGCGGGTGCGCGGCTACTTCCAGCACGAGGGCCACCGCACGGTGATCTCGCAGCGTGCGCTCCAGGACCACGCCGACCCGTGGCTGGGCTGGACCGAGCTGGACGGTGCCGGCCAGCTGGTGGCCGAGATCTCCCCGTACGCGGTGGACCTGGACTGGTCGGACATCGACGATCCGGCCGAGATCGCGGCGGTCGTCGCGGACCTGGGCCGGGCGACGGCGACGATGCACGCCGCCGCGGACGACGAGAGCGGCCACTCGTTGGTGCCGTTCTCCACCGAGCGCGCCATCGACGCGGCCATCGCCGCCGACGAGGACGGTTTCGGCCGGCTGCTGGTGGACTTCGCGCACGCGTACGGGGCGCGGGCCCGCGCCGACCACCAGACGTTCGTGGATCTCTTCCGCAACGGCCGCATCCCGGGCCTGTGAGCCGGGCCACGGCGGAAAGGGGGAAGGCAGGAGGGAAGGAGGGAACAGAGGTGCGACGGATTCGCGCCTCTTAGTCCCCACTTACCCCGCGCCGTGGCAGACTCGCTGCAATGGACATCTCGGCGGCACACCTGCGGGCACTGCGCGCAGCGCTCTTCACGGCGCTGTGCGTGACGCTGTCCGCCGCGGGCCATGTGCTGCTGTCCCGGATGCCGCTGCCGCTGACCACCGTCGCCGTGCTGTCGGCCGCCGTCTTCACGGTGGCGTACGCGCTGGCCGGCCGGGAGCGCGGCTACTGGCGCATCGCCGCGCTGCTCGTACCGCTGGAGCTGGCCGCCGACACGGTCTTCAGCGCCGGCCAGCACACCTGTTACGGGCGGGCCGGCGGGCCGGTCACGGGGCCGCTGCGGTCCCTGGGCGTGGACCTGCTGTGCGGCGGCGAGGTGGGCACTCCCCTGGCGCACCTGGCGCCGGAGGACCGTACGCCCGTCGCGACCTGGCTGCTGCTGCTCGCCGTGCACGTCGCGGTGGGGCTGCTCGCGGCGGCCTGGCTGCGGCGGGGCGAGGCCGCGCTGGCGCAGCTGCTGGGGGCGGTGACGGCGTTCGCGTTCCGGCCGCTGCTGCTGGCGGTGGCGGTCGTCCGGGCGCTGCCCGTGCCGCACCGCCCGGCCGCCCGGCCCGCGCGTACGGAGCCGGGCCCGCGGGCCGTCCCCCTGCTCGTGCACTGCGTCGTACGGCGTGGACCGCCCTGTTCCCTCGCCGCGTAGCCCCTTCGGGCCGCGTGGCTTACGGACCGGCACCCGTTCACACCTTTCCCAGGAGCAGGACAGTCATGAGCAACCGCAACAGCCAGGCCAACAAGCAGGCAGCCCGCGAGCGGCTGCGCATCGAGCGCGAGCGGCAGAAGAAGAAGGAGAAGGTCCGCCGGCAGCTGACCGTCGGCGGTGCGATCGTCGCCGTGCTGGCCATCGCGGGCGGCATCGGTGTCGCCGTGGCCAACTCGGGCGGCGGCGACTCCAGCGGCGGCGGGGCCGACAAGTGGGCCAAGGCCGCGAGCGCCAAGCTGGTCCAGCCGGCCAACACCTCCGGCAAGAACGGCACCGAGATCACCCTCGGCAAGAAGGACGCCAAGCACACGCTGTCGCTCTACGAGGACGCCCGCTGCCCCGGCTGCGCCAACTTCGAGCAGAACGTCGGCGAGACGATCCAGAAGGACCTGAAGGACGGCAAGTACAAGGCCACCGTCCACCTGGGCACCTTCCTGGACAACAACCTCCAGGGCACCGGCTCCAAGAACGCGCTCAGCGCGATGGGTGCCGCGCTGAACGTGAGTCCGGACGCGTTCCTGAAGTTCAAGGAAGCGCTGTTCTCCAAGGAGTACCACCCGGAGGAGACCGGTCCGGACAAGTTCGCCGACAACAATTACCTGATCAAGGTCGCCGACACGGTGCCCGCGCTGAAGGGCAACGCCAAGTTCCAGGACGCCGTGAAGGCCGGGACGTACAACCGCTGGGCGATGGAGATGTCCGAGGTGTTCAACGGCTTCAAGGACGTCAAGAGCACGCCGACGGTCAAGCTGGACGACACGGTGCTGGGCACCGACTCCGCCAACGGCAAGGTCGCCCCGTCCACGCCGGACACGTTCAACGCCGAGGTCGACAAGGCGATGAAGGGCTGACCGCGGTTCTCCCCGGAGCCCCGGACCGACGCTCTGCCCGGAGCGCCGGTCCGGGGCTCCGGCGTACGGCGATGCCAAATCTTGACCCGGCAAGTCGCCGTGCTCATGGCAGACTCCGGGCATGGAGCGGACCGGGGCACCCCGGGCGCCCCTGCGCGCGGTGCGGCGCGCCGCCGGGCACGGGGCACTGTGGACAGGGAGTCGGTGAGCACCATGAGCGACCGCAACAGCCAGGCGGGCAAGCAGGCGGCCCGCGAGCGGATCCGTGCCGAGCGTGAGCGGCAGAAGAAGAAGGAGCGGATCCGCCGGCAGCTCGTCGTGGCGGGCTCGGTGATCGGTGTCCTCGTGATCGCCGGCGGCATCGGCTTCGGCATCATGAAGGCGAACGAACCCACCGGCTGGGAGGCGGCCAAGGAGGCCGAACTGGTCACGCCCGCGCACACCAGCGGCAAGAACGGCACCGAGATCGTCATCGGCAAGCCGGTGGCGAAGGAGACCCTGGAGGTCTTCGAGGACATCCGCTGCCCGGCCTGCGCGGGCTTCGAGCAGAGCGCGGGACCGGCCCTCCTGAAGGGCATGGAGGACGGCCGCTACAAGATCCGCTTCACCATGTACACGTTCATCGACGGCGGGCAGGGCGGTGAGGGCTCCAAGAACGCGCTCAGCGCGCTCGGCGCGGCCCTGAACGTCAGCCCGGAGGCGTTCCTCAAGTACAAGACCGCGCTGTACGCCGAGAAGAACCACCCCGAGGAGGCCGACGACGCCTATGCCGAGGACGCGAAGCTGATCGAGGTCGCCGACCAGGTGCCCGAGCTCAAGGGCGACAGGAAGTTCCAGGCGGCGGTCAAGAACGGTACGTACGACCGGTGGACGATGGAGATGACCGCGCTCTTCGGCCGGAAGGGCGTGACCGGGACACCGGCGTTCCTGCACGGGGACAAGAAGCTGAAGCTGCCGCAGGTCCCGCAGAAGCAGCTGACCAAGGAGCAGTACTACGAGCTGGCCACGGCCAACTTCAACAAGATGATCGACGACGAGTTCGGGCCCGCGAAGAACGCGGAGAAGTAGCCGCGCGGGCCCGGGACACCGGCCCGGCGGACAGCTGTTTACGGGAGGGCGAACTTCCTGCGCGAGCCCTCCCGCAGTGCCTTACCCGACAGTATGGTGATCGGCCGTGACCGATCATGACCAGATATCACGTCGCACCGCCGTTACGGCCGCAGCCGCCTCCGCCGCACTGCTGCCCTTGGCCGCCACCGGCCCCGCCCGCGCCGCCCAGCCCCGTACGGCCCCCCGGCCCCGTACCGCCACACCGGTCTTCCAGCACGGCGTGGCCTCCGGCGACCCGCTCCCGGACGGTGTCCTGCTGTGGACCCGCGTCACGCCCGAACCCGGGGCGGTGCCCGGCTCAGGACGCGGCCCGGACACCGCGGTGAGCTGGGAAGTGGCGACGGACCAGGACTTCGGCTCGGTGGTCGCGCGGGGAACCGCGACCACCACGGCCGCCGCCGACCACACCGTCAAGGCCGACGTACGCGGCCTGGCGCCCGCCACCGCCTACTACTACCGCTTCACCGCCGGCGGCACCCACTCCCCCGTGGGCCGCACCCGCACCGCCCCCGCACACGACGCCAAAGCGCCCCACATCCGTTTCGGCATCGTCTCCTGCGCCAACTGGGAGGCGGGCTACTTCTCCGCGTACCGCCACCTCGCGGCCCGCCGCGACCTGGACGCGGTGCTGCACCTCGGCGACTACCTCTACGAGTACGCCACCGGCGGCTTCCCCTCCCCGGGGAAGGTCGTGCGGCAGCACTCCCCGAAGCACGAGATCATCACCCTCGCCGACTACCGCACCCGGCACGGCGTCCACAAGACCGACCCCGACCTCCAGGCCCTGCACGCCGCGCACCCGATGATCGCGATCTGGGACGACCACGAGTTCGCGGACAACGCCTGGTCAGGCGGCGCCGTGAACCACACGCCCGGCACCGAGGGCGACTGGGCGGCGCGGATGGCCGCCGGCAAGCGCGCCTACTTCGAGTGGATGCCGGTACGGACCTCCACGGCGGGCACCACCTACCGCAGGCTGCGCTTCGGCACGCTCGCCGATCTGCACCTGCTCGACCTGCGGACGTTCCGCGACCAGCAGGCCGGGGTGGGCAGCGGCAAGGTGGACGACCCGGACCGCACGATCACCGGGCGGGCCCAGCTCGACTGGCTCAAGGCCGGGCTGGAGCGCTCGGACACCGCCTGGCGGCTGGTCGGCACCTCGGTGATGATCTCCCAGGTCGCCTTCGGATCCGTACCGGCCCATCTGCTGGCACCGCTCGCCGAGCTCCTCGGCCTGCCCAAGGAGGGCCTGGCGGTCAACACCGACCAGTGGGACGGCTACACCGACGACCGCCGCGAGCTGCTGACGCACCTGCGCGACCGCGGCATCGGCAACACCGTCTTCCTGACCGGCGACATCCACATGGCCTGGGCCAACGAGGTGCCGGTCAAGGCCGCGACCTATCCGGCCACGCCGCCGGTCGCCACCGAGTTCGTGGTCACCTCGGTCACCTCCGACAACGTGGACGACTTCCTGCACGTCGCCCCGCACACCGTCTCCCTGGCCGGGGTGGCCGCCGTCCGGGCCGCGAACCGCCATGTGAAGTGGCTGGACATGGACTCGCACGGGTACGGAGTCCTGGACGTGACCGCCGAGCGCACCCAGATGGACTACTTCACCGTCTCCGACCGGACCGATCCGCACGCCACCACGGCTCTGGCGCGCTCCTACCGGACCCTCTCGGGCACCCAGCGGGTGGAGCGGGTCCGGCAGCCGGTGCGCTGACCTGCGCGTCTTCGCGTCACAGCGAGTCGAGGAAGCCGAGAGCGACCTTCCAGGCGCTCTCGGCGGCCTCCGCGTCGTAATCCGGCAGGTCAGGGTCGGTGAACAGGTGCCCGGCGCCTGGGTAGCGGTAGACCTCCACATCCGCGCCGGCCCGCCCCATCCGCAGGTACCAGGCGTTCAGCCAGTCGTGCGGCTCGAACGGGTCCGGGTCGGCGACGTGCAGCTGTACGGGCAGCTCGTCGACCGCCGCGTCGTCGGCGATGTCCGAGGTGCCGTGCAACAGCAGCAGTCCGCGCGCCTTGTCGTCCGCCAGGGCGAGGTTCTGCGCGACCGCGCCGCCGAAGGAGAAGCCCGCGTAGACCACGCCCCGGTCGGAGTACGGCGCGGCAGCCGTCACCGCGCGGCGCAGCAGCTCGTCCTTGCCGATCTCGTCCTTGATCACCACACCGTCCTCGACGGTCCCGGCGGTCCGCCCGTCGAAGAGATCCGGTACGACGACCTCGTGACCGGCCTCCCGCAGCCGGTCGGCGGCGGCGTGCACCGCGGGTCGCAGACCGCACACCGAGTGGAACAGGACAACCGTCGAGGGTTTGGCGGACGGCGCGGACGGCGAGGCGGACGAAGAGGCCACTGATTTCACTTCCCTGTCATTGGATCGCACTTCCACCATCGTGCCAGTTACGGTCAGTAGGTACCGGCACGAAGCTGACCACACCTAGGAGGACCGGAAGTGTCCATGGAGGACGTGCTTCGTCCGCTCATCGTCGTAGGCGGCTCCATAGTCGTGACGCTCATCCTGGGCTGGCTGGCCGACCTGGCACTGCGCCGGGCCGACACCGCCCGCCCGGACACGCCACTGTGGGGCCTGCTGCGGCGCTGCCGCGTCCCCCTGCAGGTGGTGCTGGTGACCGCGCTGCTGCGCGGCTTCTACGACAGAACCGGCCTGGCGTTCATCGAGGACCACGAGGCGGGCCTCGGCCAGCTCCTCTCCCTGGTCCTGATCGCGGCCACCGCCTGGCTCGCCATCCGGGCCGCCGCGGCCATCGTGGAGTCGTCGTACTCCCGGTACGCGGCGGGCGCGCGGGACGCCGCCCGGGTGCGCCGGGTCCGTACGCAGGTCACGCTGATCCAGCGGGTGGTCACGGCCATCGTGATCGTCGTCGCCGCGGCCTCGATGCTGCTGACCTTCCCCAAGATGCAGACGGTCGGCCAGTCCATGCTGGCCTCGGCCGGCCTGGTCGGCATCGTGGCCGGTGTCGCCGCGCAGTCCACGCTCGGCAACCTCTTCGCCGGGCTGCAGATCGCCTTCGGCGACATGGTCCGCATCGGGGACACGGTGGTCGTGGACAAGGAGTGGGGCACGGTCGAGGAGATCACCCTGACCTTCCTGACCGTCCGCACCTGGGACGAACGGCGGATAACCATGCCGGTCTCGTACTTCACCAGCAAGCCGTTCGAGAACTGGTCGCGCGGCGGCGCGCAGATGACCGGCACCGTCTTCTTCCACCTGGACCACGCCGCGCCGGTGGAGAAGATGCGCGACAAGCTGCACGACATCCTCCAGAACAGCACCGACTGGGACGGCCGCGGCTGGAGCCTGGTGGTCACCGACACCACCCCGACCACGATCCAGGTACGCGCCCTGGTCACCGCGCGGGACTCGGACGCCATCTGGTCGGTGCGCTGCGAGGTCCGCGAGCGGATGATCGACTGGCTGCGCGCGGAGCACCCGTACGCGCTGCCGCGGGTCGTCACCTCCGTCGCCCCCGACAGCGGGGCGGACGCCGCCCGGCTGGCGGACGGCCGGGGGAGCCCGGGGACGCTCGACAAGGGTCCGGGGCTGGACGGCTGACGGCCCCCTACGGCAGCGGCGCGCCCCGCAGGCTGCGCATGTCCAGCTGGCGCAGCACCCGGTCCACGATCTCCGGGTCGGCGCCCGGCTCGCTGCGTGCCGACAGCACCTCGTGGCGGGCGGCGGAGAGCATCTCGCTCTGGATGCGCTGCACCTTCTTCATCCGGGTGACGCGCTTCTCGAAGTGCTCCCGCCGGTCGTCGTCCACGATGTCCGGCGCGATGCGCGCGCCCATGTCGTAGGCGCGCCGGGTCAGCTGCTCGCTGATCTCCTCCGGCAGCTCCTCGACCTCCAGGATCTCCTTCAGGCGCCGCTTGGACGCCTTGATCACCCGGATCGCCAGTTCCCGCTCCAGCCGTTCCTCGGTCTCCGAGTCGGCCCGGACCCGCAGCTTCTTGACCAGGGTGGGCAGCGACAGGCCCTGGACGACGAGGCCGGAGAGCACCACCGCGAAGGCGATGAAGAGGATCTCGTCGCGGGCCGGGAAGTCGCGGCCGCCGTCGATCTCGTACGGGATGGCCAGCGCCAGCGCGACGGACGCCACGCCGCGCATCCCGGACCACCACATGATCACGGTCTCCCGCCAGCTCAGCGGGATGTCCTCGTCGAAGTCCCGGCGCTTGTGCATCCGCTTGGCCAGCCAGGCGGCGGGCAGCAGCCACAGCAGCCGGACGCCCACCACGACCACCACGACGGCGGCGCCGATGCCGAGCATCTCGCCCCAGCGGCCGGACGCCACCTTGATGACGTTGTGCAGTTCCAGGCCGATCAGCCCGAAGGCGACGCCGGTGACGAGGGTGTCGACGATCTCCCAGAAGGTGTAACCGGCCAGCCGGCCCATCACGTCGTCGGCGTCGACCGCGTACTCGGCGAGGAACAGCGCGGCGGTCAGCACCGCCAGCACCCCGGAACCCTCGAACTCCTCCGCGAGGACGTACGCGACGAACGGGACCAGCAGCGTCAGGCCGATCTGCAGCGTCGGGTCGCCCAGCACGTTCATCAGCTTGTTGGCGGCCCAGCCCAGCACCAGGCCGACCGCTATGGCGACCACCGCGGACAGCACCAGCGAGCCGACCGCGCCGGGCACCGAGAAGGAGCCGCTGACCGCGGCGGCGAGCGCGACGTGGTAGAGCACGATCGCGGTGACGTCGTTGAACAGCCCCTCGCCCTCCAGGATGGAGACCATGCGGCGGGGCAGCCCCAGCTTGCCCGCCACGGCGGTCGCGGCGACCGGGTCGGGCGGTGCGACGAGCGCGCCGAGCACCACCGCGGCGGCGATCGGCATCCCGGGGACGATGGCGTGCGCGACGGCGGCGACGGCGGCCGTGGTCGCGAAGACCAGGGCCACCGCCAGCAGGAAGATGGGCCGGATGTTGGCCGTGAACTGCCGCCAGGAGGTGCGCTGCACCGCGGCGTAGAGCAGCGGTGGCAGTACCAGCGGGAGGATGAACTCCGGTGGGATCTCCACGTTCGGTACGAACGGCAGCAGTGCCAGTACCGCGCCCGCCAGCGTCATCAGGACCGGCGACGGCAGCCCCAGCCGGTCACCGACCGGAACCATGACCACGGCCCCGAGAAGGAGGACGAACATCAGGGCCAGCTGATCCACGGTGGCTGCGCTCCGGGGTCGAAATCGATCACGTTCCGACCCAAGCCTGCCATGAAGCGTACGAAAACCGCTCGGACGAGCGGTCCGTCCGCTCGGCCGTCCGGCCTACCTCAGCGCCCGCTCCTGCGGGCCCGCGATCCTCAGGCGCTCTCGGCCCGCACCCGGTCCAGGGCGCGCTGCAGATCCTCGGGGTAGGCGCTCTCGAACTCCACCCACCGCCCGTCGGCCGGGTGCTCGAAGCCCAGGCGCATCGCGTGCAGCCACTGCCGGGTGATGCCCAGCCGCTTGGCGAGCGTCGGGTCGGCGCCGTACGTCAGGTCGCCGACGCACGGGTGGCGGTGCGCGGACATGTGGACCCGGATCTGGTGCGTCCGGCCGGTCTCCAGCTTGATGTCCAGCAGGCTGGCCGCCCGGAACGCCTCGATGAGGTCGTAGTGGGTGACCGACGGCTTGCCGTCGGCCGTCACCGCCCACTTGTAGTCGTGCTGCGGATGCCGGCCGATGGGGGCGTCGATCGTGCCGCTCATCGGGTCCGGGTGGCCCTGCACCAGCGCGTGGTAGCGCTTGTCGACCGTACGCTCCCGGAACTGCTGCTTGAGCAGGGTGTACGCGCGCTCGGACTTGGCCACCACCATCAAGCCTGAGGTGCCGACGTCGAGGCGGTGCACGATGCCCTGGCGCTCGGCGGCGCCGGAGGTCGAGATGCGGAAGCCCGCTGCGGCCAGCCCGCCGATGACGGTGGTGCCCGTCCATCCGGGGCTCGGGTGCGCGGCGACGCCGACCGGCTTGACGATCACCACGATGTCGTCGTCGTCATGGACGATCTCCATGCCCTCGACGGGCTCGGCGACGATCTCCACCGGCGGCGCGGCCTGCGGCATCTCCACTTCGAGCCAGGCACCGCCGTGCACCCGCTCGGACTTCATGACTTCGGCGCCGTCCACCCGGACCTTCCCGCCGGCCGCCAGCTCGGCGGCCTTCGTACGGGAAAAGCCGAACATACGGGCCAGCGCGGCGTCGACGCGCTCGCCCTCCAGGCCGTCCGGTACGGGCAGGGTGCGGATCTCGGGAATCGTGCTCACATCACCGAGTATGTCAGCCCGCTGTGACACTCCGACCGGCCCCGGTCGCCCGGGCCCCGTACCCGTACGGCACCGGGCCCGGCACGGCGTCGCCGTCAGTCCTTGTGCACCGTGCCGTCCGGGTCCAGACCGCGGAAGGACAGGATCACGATCAGGATGCCGCCGCAGACGATCGCCGAGTCCGCGAGGTTGAAGACCGCGAAGTGGGCCGGGGCGATGAAGTCCACCACCGCGCCCTCGAAGACGCCCGGCGTACGGAAGATGCGGTCGGTGAGGTTGCCGAAGGCGCCGCCCAGCAGCAGGCCGAGCGCGATGCCCCACGGCAGGCTGTAGAGCTTGCGGGCGATCCGGATGATCACCACGATCACGATCGCCGCGATGATGGTCAGGAAGATCGTCAACGCCTCGCCGATGCTGAAGGCCGCACCGCGGTTACGGATCACCTCCAGGCGCAGCAGCGACCCGATCACCTCGATGGGGGCGTGGTGCTCCAGCTTCGCGACCACCAGCGCCTTGCTGCCCAGGTCGAGGAGGTAGACGACGGCCGCGACCAGGAACAGCGTGCCGATCCGCCGCTTGCCCCGGCCCGTGACCCGGCCCGCGGTGGCACCGGCCTCGGCACCGGCCGCCTCCGCGTCCCGGTCCGCGTCCCGCTCGCGCGGCGCCGCCCCTTCGGCATTCCCCCCGGACACCGGTGCCGCCGCCGTCCCCGGTTCGGAATCCGGCCCGGTCTCCGGTGTACCGGTGATGCGCTCCGCCTCTGCCACGTTGTGAGCCCCTCAGCCCGTCGAGTCCCGCACGCCAGGCCGCCCCCGGCTGAGGACGAGGGTACGGCACAGGCGTACGGACACCACCGGTACGGGTGCCACCGGCCACGGGCGATTCACCCGCCGGCCGCCGCGGGCCGCCTGCCGGACCGCGGGCGGCTGCCGCCTCCCCTACCTCCGCTCCTGCTTCTGCTTGCACTCCACACACAGCGTCGCCCGGGGGAACGCCTGCATCCGGGCCTTGCCGATGGGCTTGCCGCAGTTCTCGCAGAGGCCGTACGTGCCCGCGTCGAGCCGTTCCAGCGCGCGCTCGGTCTGCAGCAGCATCTCGCGCGCGTTGGAGGCCAGCGCCATCTCGTGTTCACGGGTGATGTTCTTGCTGCCGGTGTCGGCCTCGTCGCCGGTGCCCTCGCCGGTGTCCCGCATCAGTCCGGCGAGCGCGTCCTCGGACGCCGTGATCTCCGTACGCAGCCGCTCCGCCTCGCCGTGCAGCTCGGCCCGGGCCTCGTCGACCTCCGCCGGCGTCCACGGGTCCTCGCCGGGACGTACGGCCAGCTCACCGGGGGCGGCCGCGGCGCGCGCCTTGGGCACCGCGCCCGCCGTCCCGTCCTGCTCCGCCTCGGCGGTCGGTGCCCCGCCCGGAGTCTGCTTCTCCACCACCGTCTTGGCTCCCGTCTTCTTCGCGGGCACCGCCTTCTCGGCAGGTGCGGTCTTCTTGGCCGCCTTCTTCGGCGCGGCCTTGCGGGCCGCGGGCCCGCCGTCCGGAGAAGACCCGCGGGCCGCCTTCTTCGCTGCGGCCTTCTTCCCCGGCGTCTTCTTCGCCGCGCGCCCTGGCTCGGCGGCCGCGGCCTTCCCGGCATCCGCCGTGCCCTGCTGCGCGGCGGTCTTCTTCGCCACCATGGCCGCGACCCCTTCACGTATGTGATCATGCTCGCGAATCGTGACCGGAACGATAAATCGCCTCAAGGCACGCGGCAACGGGACGCACCGCCCTTTCCCGCCCGGTCTCCCCCGCGGCAGCCGGGTCTGCATCCGTTGTGCCCCCCTGCCCGCGCGGTAATCCGCCAGCCCACGGCCCGCGCGGTCGCCGGCACCGGCCGCCCGCCGCGCGGGCGCCGACTCCGGCGCCCTGCGTATCGCCATTCGGGTCACGCCCTCGGCGCCGGCTACCTCACTCGGCGCAGCCCGGGAAACCGGTCGGCCCGCCCCGTCGGTGCCCCGTACACTGTGGGCAGCGAAAGGCGTGGACGGGACGAGTAGCGTCGTACGCAGCGATGAGCGATCCGGGGACGGTGCGAGCCCGGAGGCGTGCGCGACGTGAAGATCACCCCAGAGCCGCCGGAAGAACGCCCACGGGCGGCCCGCAAGCCGCCCGCAGGTCAGTAGAACCGGCCTCGCGACCCCAATGAGGGGGCGGTGCATCGCGCACCGCCAAGGAGGGTGGTACCGCGGGGGCCCAGGCTCTCGTCCCTCCGGACGGAGAACGCAGCTGGTGTCCGCCGGAGGAACGCCCCGATGTCACAGCCTCAGTACCGCCAGGTACCCGCCCAGGTAGACCTGCCCGCCCTTGAGCACGCCGTGCTCGACTTCTGGCGCGAGCAGAAGGTCTTCGCCCGCACCCTCCAGCAGTCCGAGGGACGGCCCGAGTGGGTCTTCTACGAGGGCCCGCCGACCGCGAACGGTATGCCCGGCGCCCACCACATCGAGGCCCGCGTCTTCAAGGACGTCTTCCCCCGCTTCCGCACCATGCGCGGCTACCACGTCGGCCGCAAGGCCGGCTGGGACTGCCACGGCCTGCCGGTCGAGCTGGCCGTCGAGAAGGAGCTGGGCTTCAACGGCAAGAAGGACATCGAGGCGTACGGCATCGCCGAGTTCAACGCCAAGTGCCGCGAGTCGGTGACCCGCCACACCGACGCCTTCGCCGCCCTGACCACCCGCATGGGCTACTGGACGGATCTGGACGAGCCGTACCGCACCATGGACCCCGACTACATCCAGTCGGTCTGGTGGTCCCTCAAGCAGATCTTCGACAAGGGCCTGCTGGCCCAGGACCACCGCGTCGCCCCCTGGTGCCCCCGCTGCGGCACCGGCCTGTCCGACCACGAGCTGGCCCAGGGCTACGAGACCGTCGTCGACCCCTCGGTCTTCGTACGCCTCCCCCTCACCTCGGGCCCGCTGGCCGGCGAGGCGGCCCTCCTCATCTGGACGACCACCCCCTGGACCCTGGTCTCCAACACGGCGGTCGCCGCCCACCCGGACGTCACCTACGTCGTGGCCACCGACGGCCAGGAAAACCTGGTCGTCGCCGAGCCCCTCCTCGAAAAGGCCCTCGGCGAAGGCTGGACCGCCACCGGCCGCACCTTCACCGGCCGCGACATGGAGCGCTGGGCCTACCGCCGCCCCTTCGACCTGGTCGAGCTGGAGGACGCCAACTTCGTCGTCAACGCCGACTACGTCACCACCGAAGACGGCACGGGCCTGGTCCACCAGGCCCCCGCCTTCGGTGAGGACGACCTCAAGACCTGCCGCGGCTACGGCCTGCCGGTCGTCAACCCGGTGCGCCCCGACGGCACCTTCGAGGAGGGCCTCGCCCTCGTCGGCGGCCAGTTCTTCAAGAAGGCCGACGAGCACCTCGTCGCCGACCTCGACGCCCGCGGCCTGCTCTTCAAGCACATCGCCTACGAGCACAGCTACCCGCACTGCTGGCGCTGCCACACCGCCCTGCTGTACTACGCCCAGCCGTCCTGGTACATCCGCACCACCGCGGTCAAGGACGCCCTGCTGCGCGAGAACGAGGGCACCAACTGGTACCCCGACACCGTCAAGCACGGCCGCTTCGGCGACTGGCTGAACAACAACATCGACTGGGCCCTCTCCCGCAACCGCTACTGGGGCACCCCCCTGCCCATCTGGCGCTGCGCCGAGGACCACCTCACCTGCGTGGGCTCCCTGGCCGAGCTGACCGACCTCACCGGCACCGACCAGTCGGACCTCGACCCGCACCGCCCCTACATCGACGCCGTCACCTTCCCCTGCCCCACCTGCCAGGGCACCGCGACGCGCGTCCCCGAGGTCATCGACGCCTGGTACGACTCGGGCTCCATGCCGTTCGCGCAGTGGGGCTACCCGTACAAGAACAAGGAACTGTTCGAGAAGCGCTACCCCGCGCAGTTCATCTCCGAGGCGATCGACCAGACCCGCGGCTGGTTCTACACCCTCATGGCCGTCGGCACCCTGGTCTTCGACAAGTCCTCCTACGAGAACGTCGTCTGCCTGGGCCACATCCTCGCCGAGGACGGCCGCAAGATGTCCAAGCACCTGGGCAACACCCTCGACCCGATCCCGCTCATGGACCAGCACGGCGCCGACGCCGTGCGCTGGTTCATGGCAGCGGGCGGCTCCCCCTGGGCGGCCCGCCGCGTAGGCCACGGCACCATCCAAGAGGTGGTCCGCAAGACCCTCCTCACCTACTGGAACACCGTCGCCTTCCAGGCCCTGTACGCCCGCACCTCCAACTGGTCCCCCAGCGCGGCCGACCCCACCCCGGCCGACCGCCCCCTCCTCGACCGCTGGCTCCTGAGCGAACTGAACGCCCTCACCCAGGGCGTCACCGACGCCCTCGAAACCTACGACACCCAGCGCGCCGGCAAGCTCCTCTCCTCCTTCGTCGACGACCTCTCCAACTGGTACGTACGCCGCTCCCGCCGCCGCTTCTGGCAGGGCGACAAGGCGGCCCTGCGCACCCTCCACGAGGTCATCGAGACGGTCACCCGCCTGATGGCCCCCATCACCCCGTTCATCACCGAACGCGTATGGCAGGACCTGGTCGTCCCCGTCACCCCCGACGCCCCCGACTCGGTCCACCTCAGCACCTGGCCCGAGGCCGACCTGTCGGCGATCGACCCCGAGCTGTCGAAGCACATGCTCCTCGTCCGCCGCCTGGTCGAACTGGGCCGCGCCACCCGCGCCGAGTCCGGCGTCAAGACCCGCCAGCCCCTCTCCCGGGCCCTGGTCGCAGCAGCGGGCTTCGAAGCCCTCTCCCCCGAACTGCGCACCCAGATCACCGAGGAACTGAACGTCTCCACCCTCGCCTCCCTCTCCGAGGTGGGCGGCTCCCTGGTCGACACGACCGCGAAGGCCAACTTCCGCGCCCTGGGCAAGCGCTTCGGCAAGGGCGTCCAGGCAGTCGCCAAGGCCATCGCCGAAACCGACGCGGCAGCCCTCTCCCTCGCCCTGCGCGAAGGCACGGCCACCGTCACCGTCAACGACGAAACGGTCACCCTCACCCCCGACGAGGTCATCATCACCGAGACCCCGCGCGAGGGCTGGTCGGTGGCCTCCGACGCCGGCGCCACCGTGGCCCTGGACCTGGAGATCACCCCGGACCTGCGCCGGGCCGGCCTGGCCCGCGACGCCATCCGCCTCATCCAGGAGGCCCGCAAGAACAGCGGCCTCGACGTGGCGGACCGCATCGCCCTGCGCTGGCAGACCACCGACGAAGAGGTCCGCACCGCCCTGACCGACCACCAGCCCCTCATCAGCGAGGAAGTCCTGGCCACCGACTTCACCCAGGGCGAGGCCGACGACACGTACGGCCCGGCCTTCGAGGACGAGAGCCTGTCCCTGACCTTCCACCTGCGGAAGACGGAGGCCTAGGCCCCAGCAGACAGCAACGAAACGGCCCCCGACACGCCCTGTGTCGGGGGCCGTTCCCGTATGCGCTAAGCGGCGCCCACGAGAGATTCCGTACCGAAGCGCACGGAAGGCCGCAAACGGCGCGGGCTCGGGGACATACAGGGGTCTCCCCGCAGGTCAGCCGGGAGCCTGGGTTCACTTCACGCCCCGGGCGACGTACACGGTGCCGTGGGGGCACCCCCGGCCGAAGGCTGGGGGAGAGTGACCCCTGTGTGGCCCCGAGCCCCCACCCACCGGACCAAAGGCGTAAAACCCGCACCCCCACCGGACCAACGCAAAAAGCCGGACCCCCGGGGAATCACCCCAGGGGCCCAGCCCGATTGCCGACCACGCACTACACGCGACGACTACGCGCGCAGCGCGCCCCCGCTCAGTTGTCGTCCTCGTCGATCAGGAACCCACGCATCGGCGACGGCGCCTGCTGCATCGGCTGCTGCCCCTGCGGCCGCACCGGAGCCATCGGCTGCGTCATCGCCGGCGACATCTGCTGCTGCCCGCCGTACGACGGACCGCTGCCCGAGCCACCACCGTGACCACCCATCGACTGCCCGCCACCCATGGTGTGGTTGCCCCCCATGGACCCGGCCCCCGCCGAAGCCATCGACGGCGACGGCGGCAGCGAAGCGGTCGCCGGCGTCCGCGGCGGCGCCAGCGAGTCGTCGGCCTGGTTCTCCAGCTGGCGCAGCTGGCTCTCCAGGTAGGACTTCAGCCGCGTACGGTACTCGCGCTCGAAGCCGCGCAGGTCCTCGACCTTGCGCTCCAGCGTGGCGCGGGCCGACTCCAGCGACCCCATCGCAACGCGGTGCTTCTCCTGCGCGTCCCGCTCCAGCGCATCCGCCTTGGCACGGGCGTCCCGCTCCAGCCCCTCCGCACGCGAGCGCGCCTCGCCCACGATCTTGTTGGCCTCGGAACGGGCCTCAGCGATCGCCTGGTCGGCGGTCTGCTGCGCGAGCGAGAGCACGCGAGCGGCACTGTCACCGCCCGGGCCCTGCCCCGGCTGCGGCAGCTGCGGGCCGCCGTGGCCACCGGGACCGCCCATCGGGCCGCCCAGCGGACCGCCGGGGCCCATCGGACCGGGGCCGTGCGGGCCCTGCGGGCCGGGACCGTGGCCACCGGGCCCGGCCGGGAGCTGCGGGGCTCCTCCGGTCAGCTGCGGCGGGCCGCCCAACTGCTGCTGTTGCTGCTGTTGCTGCGGCGGCACCGGCTGCGGTCCGGATATGGCGGCGGGCACCGGAGCCCCGGGCCGCCCCTGCTGGTGCTGCTGCCCCTGGTCCTGCTGCTGCTCCTGCTGCTTGCGCATGTTCTGCTGCTGCTGGTTCTGGGCGGCGGCTCGCGTCGCGGCGGCCAGCTTGGCGCGCAGGTCCTCGTTCTCGCGCAGCAGGCGGGTCAGTTCGGCTTCGACCTCATCGAGGAAGGCATCGACCTCGTCCTCGTCATAGCCTTCTCGGAGGCGGACGGTCGTGAACTGCTTGTTCCGCACGTCCTCGGGGGTCAACGGCATCTCTACTTCACCTCAACGTAGTCGTCGGCAATCGGCAAGACCGTATCGTTCACACCAACAACACCGATCTCACGACGGTGATCAGGATGTAGACGATGATCATCAATACGAAGAAGGACAGGTCGAGCGCCACGCCCCCGAGACGCAGCGGCGGAATGACCCGCCGCAAGAGCTTGAGTGGCGGATCAGTGACAGTGTAGGTGGCCTCCAGAACGACCACCATTGGCTTGCCGGGTTGCCATGAACGGGCGAACTGGAAGACATAGTCCATCACCAGCCGGAAGATCAACACGATGAGGAAGCAGTACAACGCGATGTAGATCACCTGTCCAGCGATGCTCATCCGCGGTGTCCTCTCCCCTTGCCATGCTGTCGTGTTGGGCGTTTCCGCCCGGTGTGCCCGGTATTGCGTCTCAGCTCTGGTTGAAGAACCCGCCCTCTGCGATGCGGGCCTTGTCCTCCGCCGTGACATCGACGTTAGCAGGCGACAACAGGAACACCTTCTGCGTCACCCGCTCGATGCTGCCGTGCAGGCCGAAGACGAGACCGGCGGCAAAGTCGACAAGTCGCTTCGCGTCCGTATCGTCCATCTCCGTGAGATTCATGATCACCGGAGTGCCCTCACGGAAGTGTTCCCCGATGGTACGGGCTTCGTTGTAGGTCCGGGGGTGCAGCGTGGTGATGCGGTACGGCTCCCGCTCGGACACAACCTTGGGCATGATCACCGGTGCGTTCTTCTCCAGATTCGGACGGTCGGGTGTGATGGACGCCACGGGGGCGATTCGGGCGGGTCGTCCGCTTTCGGCGGCCAGGGGGGCGGACTCACGCTGAGCGGGTGGCTGGGCGACTCGGACGGGTTCGTCCCGTTCCGGGTGCGGCTCGGTGGGTACTTGGGTCTGCTGTCGCCGCCCCCGTTCGGGCTCCGGGTCAAGCTCGGGCTCGAACTCGTCGTCGGGGTCGAACCCCCGGCCGTCGTACCCATCGTCCTCCACGAGGCCGAGGTAGACCGCCATCTTGCGCATCGCGCCGGCCATTCTCTGCGTCCTCCGCTCTGTGGTGGATCGGCTCCGTCACCTGGCGCCTTGAATCCACGCGGCCTGCCCTCCTTTTGGGGGCAATGACCATATTTTGTGCTGTGGTCCGACTTGCTTGGCGACGTTACCCGAGCCGTGGTCGGACTCCGAGTACCGCAGTGCCGACGCGCACATGTGTCGCCCCGGCAGCCACGGCTTCATCGAGGTCCGCGCTCATCCCTGCCGACACCATGTTCGCAGCAGGATGGTTCACGCGCAGGCCGGATGAGATTTCCATCAAACGCTCGAAAGCGGCACCCGGGCGGCCGGCGTACGGGCCGGTCAGCGGAGCGACCGTCATCAGACCGGCCAGGCGCAGGCCTTCGGCGTCCGCGATCGCGTCGGTGAGCGCCGCGACCCCGGCCGGGGCCACCCCGCCGCGCTCTCCCGTACCGCCCCGGGCGTCACCCGACCCGGCGTCAAGTGCCACCTGTACCAGGCAGCCCAGCTCGCGCCCGGCCCGTACCGCTTCCTTGGACAGCGCGGCGACCAGCTTGGCGCGGTCGACCGACTGCACGATATCGGCGTAATTGACCACAGACCGCACCTTGTTGGTCTGCAACTGACCGACGAAGTGCCAGGTAAGGGACAGATCCGAGCAGGCAGCGGCCTTCGGCGCCGCGTCCTGGTCGCGGTTCTCCGCCACCTGGCGGACGCCGAGTTCCGCGAGCAGCCGTACATCGCTCGCCGGGTAGGTCTTCGTGACCACGATGAGGGTCACGTCCTCACGCTTGCGACCGGCCTTGTCGCACGCGGTGGAGATTCGTTCCTCCACACGCGCCAGGTTGTCGGCCAGTTCGGCCCTACGATCCGTCACAGCTCAGCATCCAGCCATACATAGCTCGCGAGCCGCCCGGTGGTGCGGTCGCGCCGATAGGAGAAGTGGTCCGCCGACTCCAGCGTGCAGATGTGGGAATGTTCACGCATCTGCACGCCGTGCGCGGCGAGTTGGGCGCGGACGCCCGCGGCCATGTCCACCGCGGGGGTGCCCCACGAGGTGGTGGCCCACGCCTCGGGCACCACCGCGGCGACCTCGGCACGCATCGCCTCGGGCACCTCGTAGCAGCGTCCGCAGACGGCGGGGCCGGTACGGGCGATGATCCGGGCCGGGTCGGCACCGAGCGCGGTCATCGCCTCGACGGTCGCCGGGACCACCCCGGCCACCAGGCCGGGACGCCCCGCGTGCGCGGCGCCGGTGACCCCGGCGACCGGGTCGGCGAGGAGCACCGGAGTGCAGTCGGCGGTCAGGACGGCGAGGGCCAGGCCCCGGCGGGCCGTCACCAGCGCGTCCACGCGGGGGATCTCGGCGTCGTCGCGCCACGGCCCGTCGACCACGGCCACGTCCCGGCCGTGCACCTGGTTCATCCAGACGACCTCGGCCGGGTCCAGGTCCAGCGCCTTCGCCGCCAGTTCCCGGTTGATCCGTACCGCGCCGGGGTCGTCGCCGACCGCGCCCCCGAGATTCAGCTCGGCATACGGAGCGGCGCTCACCCCGCCCCACCGGTCGGTGGAGGCGAAGTGCGCGCCGCTCGTGTCGTTCGTCAGCACCGGGTGCTGTTGCCCTATCACGTCGGGACTTCGGTCACTTCAGGAAGTCGGGGACGTCCAGTTCCTCGGCCGCGGTGTCCGAGTACGGACGGGCCGGCGGAACCTGCGGCGAGGCGGTCGGGGGCGGCGGCACCTCGCCGAGCGGGGACGGGTCGGCCGGGGCCGGCTCCTCGTCCCGTACCGGCACCGAACCCAGGCTGCCGAAGGACGACGGCCGGGACTCGGCCTGCGGGGCCGGGCGGCTGGGGGCCGGGGCCGGTTCCTCGCGCTTGCCGTTGTTCTGGCTGCCGAGCACGGTCTGCTGACGGGCCGGCGGCTGGCCGCCGTCGAAGCCCGCGGCGATGACCGTCACCCGGACCTCGTCACCGAGCGCGTCGTCGATGACCGCGCCGAAGATGATGTTCGCCTCGGGGTGGGCCGCCTCGCTGACCAACTGCGCGGCCTCGTTGATCTCGAAGAGACCGAGGTCGGAGCCGCCGGAGATGGAGAGCAGCACGCCACGGGCGCCGTCGATGGACGCCTCCAGGAGCGGCGAGGAGATCGCCATCTCCGCGGCGGCCACCGCGCGGTCGTCGCCGCGCGCCGAGCCGATGCCCATGAGGGCCGAGCCGGCCTCGGACATCACGGACTTGACGTCGGCGAAGTCCAGGTTGATCAGGCCGGGGGTGGTGATCAGGTCGGTGATGCCCTGGACGCCCGACAGCAGTACCTGGTCCGCGGACTTGAACGCGTCGAGCACGCTCACCTGGCGGTCCGAGATGGACAGCAGTCGGTCATTGGGGATCACGATGAGGGTGTCGACCTCGTCGCGCAGGCCGGCGATGCCGTCCTCGGCCTGGTTGGCGCGGCGGCGACCCTCGAAGGTGAACGGGCGGGTGACCACACCGATCGTCAGGGCGCCGAGCGAGCGGGCGATGTTGGCGACGACGGGCGCGCCGCCGGTGCCGGTGCCGCCACCCTCGCCCGCGGTCACGAAGACCATGTCGGCCCCCTTGAGGACCTCCTCGATCTCCTCGCGGTGGTCCTCGGCCGCCTTGCGGCCGACGTCGGGGTTGGCGCCGGCGCCCAGACCACGGGTGAGTTCCCGGCCGACGTCCAGCTTGACGTCGGCGTCGCTCATCAGCAGGGCCTGTGCATCGGTGTTGATCGCGATGAACTCGACGCCCTTGAGCCCGACCTCGATCATCCGGTTGATGGCGTTCACGCCACCGCCGCCGATGCCGACGACCTTGATGACTGCGAGGTAGTTCTGCGGTGCTGCCACGTCGAAGGCCTCTCGCCTCGAGTTACGTGTCGCCGCCGCACCGGGGTGCGGACGCCGACTGATGCCGATGGGACGGTTCGTAGTGCCGACCCGAACCCTAACGCTGAAGTTTAGGGTTACCAGTGCCTGTGTTCCTGGGACTCTTTGGAACGAGACACTAAGTCGACAAGTGGCGCACGTTCAACGAACACGCCGAACCTCCCGTTTTTCTTTTCACCCTATGTGATCACCCATAGTGGTAGCCATCCAGGGTGCTGGCCTGCGGGTACAGACGTCAACTCCCCGACACCGCGGGCGCGGTGGGCACACTCACGTCGAAGTGGCGCGCGTCACGCGCCGCTTTCAGCGCCGCGGCGAGCACCTTGGCCTTCGCCGTACTGCGTTCGTCACTCCCCCAAACGACGGTACGACCACCCGTCAGCTTGAGGGTGATGGAGTCGAAGGAGCGCACTTCGACGGCGCGAACGTCCTGGTGGAGCGCCTTCGGGAGGGCGGTGACGACGGTACCGGCCGCGCGCCGGAGCCGGTCGGCGCCGAACCGGCGCAGTCCGGGGCTGTCACGTACGGCCATTTCCAGAAGCGGCACGCCCTTCGGGGCGGCCGCGACCGTGGCGAAACGCGTCCCTTCGGCGTCCACTTCGACGAACTTTCCGCCCGTTTGAATAACGAGTTCCGGCTGCCTTTCGGTCACTTTCAGGCTGACCGTGTGCGGCCAGGACCGTCTGACCTCAACGGACTTGATACGCGGAAGTTGCGCGCGCAGCCGTTCGGCGACGGCCCCCTTGTCCACCGAGACGAGCGGGGTGTCCATCGGGACCGCGGCGGCCCGTACGACCTCACCGACCGTCAGGACGCCGGTACCGCTCACCTTCACGCGCTCCGTGCGCAGCCAGGTGGAGCCGTACAGGGACCACGTACCGAATCCGGCCAGCAGGACGGCACCGGCCAGTGTGATGATCAGAGTGCGGCGGGAGGGCACGGTGAAGCGCCCTCGCACGCCGGGCCGTCCGCCCCGGGAGCCGGATCCGCCCCGCTTCGCGGGCTTCTTGGCTCCGCCTCCGCCGCCGGACTTCCCGGACTTCCCGGATTTTCCCGGCTTTCCGGAAGAGGGCGGGCCGGAGCGCGCGGAATTCTTCTCGCCGCGCCGGGCGGTCGTCGGTCCGGCCACGCTCCCTCTCCTTCCGGCCGCCGCCCCGGGGTGCGCCCCGGGGCAGTACGGCCGTACCGTCCGTCAGCGGCCAGCGACCGCCTCGTACACCATGCCGACCAGCAGTTCGTCCGCGTCCCGGCGGCCGAACTCGGACGCCGCGCGGGACATCTCGTACAGCCGGTGCGGGTCGGCGAGCACCGGGAGCACCTGGCTCTGCACCCACTCCGGCGTCAGCTGCGCGTCGTCGACCAGCAGCCCGCCGCCTGCGTTGACCACCGGCTGGGCGTTCAGCCGCTGCTCACCGTTGCCGATGGGCAGCGGGACGTAGGCGGCCGGCAGTCCGACGGCGGACAGTTCGGCGACGGTCATGGCGCCCGCGCGGCAGAGCATCATGTCGGCCGCGGCGTACGCGAGATCCATCCGGTCCACGTACGGTACCGGTACATACGGGGGCATCCCCGGCATGTTGTCCACATGCGGCATTTCGTTCTTCGGGCCGACCGCGTGCAGCACCTGGATGCCGGAGCGCTGGAGCGCCGGCACCGCGGCCTGGATGACCTCGTTGAGCCGCCGGGCGCCCTGCGAGCCGCCGGAGACCAGCAGCGTCGGCAGGTTGGGGTCGAGGCCGAAGGCGGCCCGCGCCTCGGGGCGGACCGCCGCCCGGTCGAGGGTCGCGATCGTACGGCGCAGCGGGATGCCGACGTACCGGGCGTCCCGCAGCTTGCTGTCCGGGGTGCTGACCGCGACGTACTTGGCGTAGCGCGAGCCGATCTTGTTGGCCAGCCCGGGGCGGGCATTGGCCTCGTGCACGATGATCGGCACTCCGCGCCGCTTGGCGGCCAGATAGCCGGGCAGCGCGACATAACCGCCGAAACCGACGACGCAGTCCGCCTTCGTGCGTTCCAGGATCTGCTCGGCGGCCTTGATCGTGCCGCGCAGCCGCCCGGGGACGGTGATCAGTTCGGGCGTGGGCTTGCGTGGCAGTGGTACGGCCGGAATCAGCCCCAGCTCATAGCCCCGCTCCGGCACCAGCCGGGTCTCCAGCCCCTTCTCCGTGCCGAGTGCCGTGATCCCCACGGTCGGGTCCTGCCTGCGCAGGGCGTCCGCGAGGGCGAGCGCGGGCTCGATGTGGCCGGCGGTCCCCCCACCGGCGAGTACGACATGCACCGAAATTCACCGCTCTCCGGACGGTCGCTTCTTGACGCGCCGTCTCATCGTCTTCCGTCTCACCCCAGCCAGTTTCCTGCCGAAAACAGGCTGCCGCATGGCCAGTGCCGCCCGTGCAGCGGGCTCGTCACGCGCGAAGGCGATCAGCAGACCGATGGCGAACATCGTGGGCAGCAGGGCGGAGCCCCCGAAGGAGAACAGCGGCAGCGGAACCCCGGCGATCGGCAACAGACCGAGCACCGCACCGATGTTGATCACGGCCTGGGCCGTGATCCAGGTGGTCACGCCTCCCGCTGCGTACCTCACGAAGGGATCCTCCGTGCGTCCGGCCACGCGGATACCCGCATAGCCTAGAGCCGCGAAGAGGGCGAGCACCGACAGCGTCCCCGCAAGCCCCAGTTCCTCCCCGGTGATGGCGAAGATGAAGTCGGTGTGCGGTTCAGGGAGTTCACCCCATTTTTCCATACTCGCGCCCAGCCCCGAACCGAAGAAGCCGCCGGAGGCCAGCGCGTAGATGCCGTGCACGGCCTGCCAGCACTGGTCCTGGGGCCCCGGGTCGGTCGCGCCGATGCAGGCGAGCCGGGCCATCCGGTTGGCGCTGGTCTTGATCAGCAGCGCTCCTATGACGGTGGCCGCCCCGAGCACCCCCACGAAGAGCCGGGTGGGGGCGCCGGCCAGCCACAGCAGGCCGAAGAGGATCGCGGTGAGGATGATCGCGGTGCCCATGTCACCGCCCAGCATGATCAGGCCGAGCAGCAGGAAGGCCACCGGGATCAGCGGCACCAGCAGGTGCTTCCACTGGGCGAGCAGCTTCTTGTCCTGTTTGCGCGCCAGCAGGTCGGCGCCCCACAGGACCAGCGCCAGCTTGCCGAACTCGCTGGGCTGCATCTGGAAGGGGCCGCCCAGGTTGATCCAGTTCTGGTTGCCGTTGACCGCGACCCCTATCCCGGGGATCTGCACCAGGGTCATCAGGAAGACCGAGACGGCCAGCAGCGGATAGGCCAGCGTGCGGTGCAGCCGTACCGTCATCCGGGCCGCCACCAGCATCAGGATGCCGCCGAGCACCGCCGCGAGCAGCTGCTTGCGGAAGAAGTACGTCGGTGCCAGCCCGAGCTGCAGCGCCTTGATCTGGGAGGCCGAGTAGACCATCACCAGGCCGAGCACGGTGATCAGCAGGCTGCCGCCGACCACCAGGTAGTACGCGGTCAGCGGCCGGTCCCAGGCCCGGCGGACCTGGGTGTACAGACCGCGCGGGTTACGGGGGGCGCCGCCGCGCGGCAGGCGCGGGCCGAGGCCGGTGCGCCGTGCCGGGCGCGGCGGCGCGGCCTTCGCCGATCGGGCCGTCATCCTCGTCCCCTCCACGGGTGCGGTGCGCCGTGCGTCCTCGACGGCGGCGGGGACGTACGGACTACTGTTCCTGGACGGTCAGCGTGCGGACCGCGTCGGCGAAGGCCTCGCCCCGCTTGTTGTAGTTCAGGTACATGTCCATCGAGGCACAGGCCGGGGCCAGCAGGACCGTATCGCCCGGCCGGGCCAGGCGCGCCGCTTCCCGTACGGCTTCGGACATCGCCCCAGTGTCGGTCCGGTCGAGGTCGACCACCGGGACATCCGGGGCGTGTCGCGCCAGGGCCTCCCGAATGAGCGCCCGGTCGGCGCCGATCAGGACCGCGCCGCGCAGCCGGCCGGCGGACTTGCGCACCAGGTCGTCGAAGGTGGCGCCCTTGGCCAGGCCGCCGGCGATCCAGACGATGTGCTCGTACGCCGCCAACGACGCCTCGGTGGCGTGGGTGTTGGTGGCCTTGGAGTCGTCCACGTACGCGACCCCGTCGACGTCCGCGACGTGCTCGATGCGGTGCGCGTCCGGGTGGAAGGCGCGCAGGCCGTCGCGTACGGCCTTGGGGCTCACGCCGAAGGCGCGGGCCAGGGCCGCCGCGGCGAGCGCGTTGGCGATGTTGTGCGGGGCCGCGGGCGTCACGTCCGAGACCTCGGCGAGTTCCTGCGCCTGCTTGTGCCGGTTCTCGACGAAGGCCCGGTCGACGAGGATGCCCTCGACGACGCCGAGCTGCGAGGGGCCCGGGGTGCCGAGGGTGAAGCCGATGGCGCGGCAGCCCTCCTCGACGTCGGCCTCGCGCACCAGGTCCTCGGTGGCCCGGTCGGCGACGTTGTAGACGCAGGCCACGGTGTTGCCCTCGTAGATGCGGCCCTTGTCGGCGGCGTACGCCTCCATGGAGCCGTGCCAGTCGAGGTGGTCCGGGGCCAGGTTGAGGACCGTGGCGGAGTGGGCGCGTACGGAGGGCGCCCAGTGCAGCTGGTAGCTGGAGAGCTCGACGGCGAGCACGTCATAAGTGCCGGGCGGCTCCAGCACCACGTCCACCAGGGGCACGCCGATGTTGCCGACGGCGGCGGTCCGCAGCCCCTCGGCCTCCAGGATGGCGGCCAGCATCCGTACGGTCGTGGTCTTGCCGTTGGTGCCGGTGACCGCGAGCCAGGGCGGCGCGTCCGGGCCGCGCAGCCGCCAGGCCAGCTCCACGTCGCCCCACACGGGGACGCCGGCCGCCTCGGCGGCCTGGAAGAGCGGGCTGGTGGGCTTCCAGCCGGGGGTGGTGACGACCAGGTCGGTGCCCTCGGGGAGGGTGTCACCGTCGCCGAGGCGGACGGTGATGCCCAGCTCCTCCAGGGGGGCGGCCTGGGCGCGCTCGCGCTCGCCGTCGCTGCCGTTGACGACGGTGACGACGGCGCCGAGGCCGGCCAGGGCGCGGGCGGCGGGTACGCCGCTCACGCCGAGACCGGCCACGGTCACGTGCTGTCCGGCGAGGTCCGGCGCGCTCACTTGGCGGCCTGCCAGCCGCCGTAGAAGATGCCCAGGCCGACGATCACGCACATGCCCTGGATGATCCAGAACCGGACCACGACAAGGACTTCGGACCACCCCTTCAGTTCGAAGTGGTGCTGGAGTGGCGCCATCCGGAAGACCCGCTTGCCGGTGAGCCGGAAGGAGCCGACCTGGATGACCACCGACATGGTGATCAGGACGAAGAGGCCGCCGAGGACGGCCATCAGCAGCTCCGTACGGGAGCAGATGGCCAGACCGGCGAGCGCGCCGCCCAGGGCCAGCGAGCCGGTGTCACCCATGAAGATCTTGGCGGGCGAGGTGTTCCACCACAGGAAGCCGAAGCAGGCGCCCATCAGGGCCGAGGCGACGACCGCCAGGTCGAGCGGGTCGCGGACCTCGTAACAGGCGGGTCCGGCGCTGATCGCGTTGGCGCACGACTCCTGGTACTGCCAGATGCCGATGAAGGTGTACGCGCCGAAGACCATCACCGAGGCGCCGGTGGCCAGGCCGTCCAGGCCGTCGGTGAGGTTCACGCCGTTGGACATCGCCAGGATCATGAACAGCGCCCAGATGACGAAGAGCACCGGGCCGATCTGCCAGCCGAAGTCCTGGGTGAAGGAGAGCCGGTCGGAGGCCGGGGTCTGGCCGCGCATGTCCGCGAACTGCAGCGAGAGCACCGCGAAGGCGATACCGACGATGAGCTGGCCGGCCATCTTCGCCTTGGCCCGCAGGCCCAGCGAACGCTGCTTGACGATCTTGATGTAGTCGTCCAGGAAGCCCACCAGGCCCATGCCGGCCATCAGGAACAGCACCAGCACACCGGAGAAGGTGGGATTGCTGCTGGTGATGACCTTGGTCAGCGCGTACGCGATGAGCGTGGCCAGGATGAAGGCGATACCACCCATGGTGGGCGTACCGCGCTTGCTGTGGTGGTCGCGCGGGCCGTCGTCACGGATGAACTGCCCGTAGCCCTTCCTGGCCAGCAGCTTGATCAGCAGCGGGGTGCCGATCAGCGTCAGGAAGAGACCGATCATTCCGGAGAAGAGGATCTGCTTCATCGGGTGGCGGCCCCGCCCTCGACACCGTCGTCGCTCAGCAATGCCGCGGCGACCCGCTCCAGGCCGACCGACCTGGACGCCTTCACCAGCACGACGTCACCCGGCCGCAGCTCGCTGCGCAACAGGTCGACCGCCGCCTGCGCGTCGGACACGTGCACCGACTCCTCACCCCACGAACCCTCGTTCTTGGCGCCCATGTCGAGCCAGGCCGCTTCCCTGCCGCCGACCGCCACGAGCTTGCTGACGTTGAGCCGGACGACCAGGCGCCCGACCGCGTCGTGTTCGGCGAGTGACTCCCCGCCGAGCTCGGCCATCTCACCGAGCACCGCCCACGTACGGCCTCCCTTGTCCTTGGAGGCTTCGCCCATCGCCACGAGCGCGCGGAGCGCCGCCCGCGTGGATTCCGGGTTCGCGTTGTAGGCGTCGTTGACGACCGTCACACCGTCCGCGCGCTCGGTGACCTCCATCCGCCAGCGGGAGAGCGTGCCGGCTTCGGAGAGCGCGACGGCGATCTCGTCCACGGGCATGCCCAACTCATGGGCGACGGCGGCCGCGGCAAGCGCGTTCGACACGTGGTGCTCACCGTACAGCCGCATGGTCACGTCGCTGCACCCGGAGGGTGTGTGAAGCGTGAAGGAGGGCTGCCCGAGCGCCGTGAGCCGGACATTCTCGGCACGTACGGCGGCTTCCGCGGACTCGCCGAAGAAGACCGTACGGGCCTTCGTACGGGAGGCCATGGCGCGTACGTACGGGTCGTCCGCGTTGAGCACGGCGACGCCGCCCTCGTCCGCGGCGGGCAGCGCCTCGACCAGCTCGCCCTTGGCCTGCGCGATCTGCTCGCGGCCGCCGAACTCGCCGATGTGCGCGGAGCCGACGTTGAGCACCACGCCGATCCGCGGCGGGACCAGCTCCGCGAGGTAGCGGATGTGGCCGATGCCGCGGGCGCCCATCTCCAGGACCAGGAACTTGGTGCCGTCGTCCGCGCGCAGCGCGGTCACCGGCAGCCCGATCTCGTTGTTGAGGTTGCCCACCGGGCACACGGTCGGTCCGCGGCGCTCCAGGAGCTGGCCGATCAGGTCCTTGGTGCTGGTCTTGCCGGCCGAGCCGGTCAGTCCGACGACACAGGAACCCAGCCGGCCGACGACGGTGCGGGCCAGCGCCCCGAGGGCGGCGACCACGTCGTCCACGACGATCGCGGGGACGCCGACGGGGCGGGCGGCGAGGACCGCCGCCGCGCCCGCCTCGACGGCGCCCGCGGCGTAGTCGTGGCCGTCCACGCGTTCGCCGGCGAAGGCCGCGAAGAGGCTGCCGGGGCGTACCTCACGGGAGTCGAACACGACCGGGCCGGTGACCTGGGCCTCCGGGTCCGGTATGTCGTGCTGCTGCCCGCCGACGATGGTCGCGATCTCGGCGAGGGTCAGGGAGATCACTTCTCACCCCCGGCCGTGGGCAGGTGGTGCCGTTCGAAGGGTTTTGCGCGCATGGCGGTGTGTCATCCCTGGTGGTTCGGCTGCTGCGAGTTCAACGAAGCCTCGATGGCCTCGCGCAGCACCTGACGGTCGTCGAAGGAGCGGACCACTCCGGCGATGTCCTGGCCCTGCTCGTGGCCCTTGCCCGCGACGATCACGGTGTCACCGGGCCGGGCGCGGGCGACGGCGGCCGCGATGGCGGCGGCCCGCTCCTCCTCGACCAGCACGGTGCCGCGCTCGTGGACGGGCACCTCGGCGGCGCCCGCGAGCATGGTGGCGAGGATCGCGAGGGGATCCTCGCCCCGGGGGTTGTCGGAGGTCAGTACGGCGGTGTCGGCGAGGCGGGCGACCGCCGCGCCCATCGGCTTGCGCTTGTGCGGGTCGCGGTCGCCGCCGCAGCCCAGTACGGCGTGCACCCGGCCCTCGGTGACCTTGCGCAGGGCGCGCAGGACCGATTCGACCGCGTCGGTCTTGTGGGCGTAGTCCACGACCGCGAGGTAGTCCTGGCCCGCGTCGATCCGCTCCAGGCGGCCGGGGACGCCGGGCACCGCGGCGACGCCGTCGGCGGCGGTCTGCGGGTCCACCCCGGCCACGATCAGCGCCGTGATGGCGGCCAGCGCGTTGGCGACGTTGAAGGGCCCGGCGATGGGCGAGGCGGCCCGTACGGACACGCCGTCGGGGCCCAGCACGGTGAACGTGGAGCTGAACGCGCCGACCTCCACGTCCGCGGCGCGCCAGTCGGCGTCCGGGTGGCCCTCGGCGGAGAACGTGGTGACCGGCACCTCGGACTCGCCGGCGGCCAGCCGCTTGCCGTACTCGTCGTCGATGTTGACCACGCCGGCCTTGCTGCGCGCCTTGGTGAACAGCTGCGCCTTGGCCTGGAAGTAGTCCTCCATCCCGGAGTGGAACTCCATGTGCTCCGGGCTGAGGTTGTTGAAGATCGCGACGTCGAAGACGCAGCCGTCGACGCGGCCGAGGACCAGCGCGTGGCTGGAGACCTCCATGGTCACCGCGCGCACGCCGCGCTCGCGCATGACGGCGAACAGCGCCTGGAGGTCGGTGGCCTCGGGGGTGGTGCGCTCGGACTTCAGGCGCTCGTCGCCGATGCGGGACTCGACCGTGCCGATCAGGCCGGTCAGTCCGCCGCCGGACTTGTCGGCCGCCGCCCGCAGGCCACCGTCGATCAGGTACGCGGTGGTGGTCTTGCCGGAGGTGCCCGTGATGCCGATCTGGAGGAGGTCCCTGCCCGGGTCTCCGTAGATCGACACGGCGAGCGCGCCCATCCGGGACCGCGGTTCGTCCACGACCAGCACGGGCAGGCCCGTCGCCGCGGCGCGCTCGCGGCCCGCCGGGTCGGTCAGGACCGCGGCGGCGCCGAGGTCGGCGGCCTGGTTGGCGAAGTCGGCGCCGTGGAAGCGGGCACCGGGCAGCGCGGCGTAGACGTCACCGGGGCGCACGGCCCGGGAATCGTGGGTGATGCCGGTGACAGCGGTGTCGGCGGCGTTTGCCGCGGCCGGCACCGAGGTGCCCAACTGCTCGGCGAGGTCCGCGAGGGGGGTGGGACGGACCCGCTCTGGGCGGGGCGCTCCCGGAAACTTCCCGGGGGCGTCCTTCTGGGCGTGGTGGGACTGATCAGCGTGTGACACGGCGGTGAGCGTACCGGGCGCGGCGGCCTCGGGGCGAAGTGAGGGCCGCGAGCTGGAACGGTTCCCGGGGTCGGGGGTGATGGTCGTCACGGCGGTGCTGCCTCGATTTCATTCGCCTGGCTTGAAGGTGACGGGCAGGCGCGGGGGCTGGGCGCCGCTCGGTGGGACCTGGAGGGTCTTGAGCGCGAACTCCATGACCTGCTGGTAGATCGGGCCGCACACCTGGCCGCCGAAGTAGCTCCCCCTGGTCGGGTTCTGGACGGCGCAGTAGACGGTGATACGGGGCTGGTCGGCGGGCGCGAACCCGGCGAAGGAGGCGGTGTAACCGTGGTACCGGCCGGTTTTCGGGTCCACCCGGTTGGACGTGCCGGTCTTGCCGCCGACCCGGTACCCGTCGATCTTCGCCTTGGCGCCGGTGCCCTCCTTGTCGTCGACCACCGATTCGAGCATGGTGGCCAGCGTCCTGGCGGTCTTCTCGCTGACCACCCGGCTCTTGTGCGGCTGCGGTGCGGGCCGGTAGTGGCCGTCCGGGCCCGTGGTGCCCCTTATGAGCGTGGGGGCGATGCGCTCGCCGCCGTTGGCGATGGTCGAGTAGACCGAGGCGGCCTGGACGGCGTTGAGCGAGAGGCCCTGCCCGAAGGGGATCGTGTACTGCTGCGAGGTGCTCCACTTCTGCGGCGGGGCCAGCAGGCCCGGGGTCTCGCCGGGGAAGCCGAGGCCGGTGGGCTGGCCGAGCCCGAACTTGCGCAGGTAGGAGTGGAGCACCTGATTGGCCTCCTGGCGGTTCTTGCCGAGCTGCTCGGTGGCCAGGATGGTGCCGATGTTGCTGGACTTGGCCAAGACGCCGTTGAGGGTCAGATGCCAGGTGGGGTGGTCGATGTCGTCCGAGAAGTTGCGGTCGCCGCGGTGCAGCCGGTTGGGGACGGTGACGCGGGTGGCGGGGGTCGCCACGCCCTCCTCCAGGACGGCGGCCATCGACATGAGCTTGCTGGTGGAGCCGGGTTCGAAGGCGTCGGTGAGGGCGGCGTTGCCCAGTGCTTCGGGGTCCGCCTTCGAGATGTCGTTGGGGTCGAAGCCGGGGGCGTTGGCCAGGGCCAGGATCTCGCCGGTCTTCGTGTCCTGCACGACGACGTAGCCCCGGTCGGCCTGGGACGCGGCGACCTGCTCGGTGATGGCCTTCTGGGCCATCCACTGGATGTCGCGGTCCAGGGTCAGCTCGACGTCGGTGCCCGGGACGGCCGGGTGCTCCTGGGTGCCCGCGGTGGGCACCCGCCGGCCGCCGGACTGGGCGTAGACCAGCTTGCCGTCCTTGCCCGCGAGCTGCCGGTCCAGCCGGGCCTCCAGGCCGCCGCCGCCCCGGCCCTCGCTGTTGACGAAGCCGAGCACCCCGGAGGCGAGGTCCTTGTTCGGGTAGACGCGCTTGCTGTGCTTGTCCGCGAAGATCCCGACCAGGACGTTGGGGCGGCGCCGGCTCTTGGGCAGCCTGGCCGCCTTGGCGTCCAGTTCCTTGCGCAGGTCCTTGATCTGCTTCCAGACCTGCGGGGTCTGCTGCCGGGACAGCCGTACGTAGCGCGAGCCGGGCGTGGCCAGCTTCTTGGCCAGCGCCGCCCGGTCCTCGTGGAGGAGCGGCGCGAGCAGGGCGGCGGCCTGCTGCGGCGCGTCCTGGATCTTGATCTTGTCGGGCGCGAGCAGGCTGGGGTCGGCGGTGATGTCGTACGCGTCGACCGTGGTCGCCAGGTCCACGCCGTCCCGGTCGGTGATCGCGCCGCGCTCGGCGGCCAGTTTGACCGGGACGTACCGGTTGACGTTGGCCTTGGCCGCGTACGCGCCGGCGTCCACGGCCTGCACCTGGAACAGCCGGACGACGAAGACCAGCAGGATCAGCGCCAGGCCGAGCGAGACCAGGCGCAGCCGGGGGCGCGGGCTGCCGAGGCGCAGGGTCGGTGTGCGGGGGCGGGGGGCGCGCTTGGTGGTACCGGGGCGCGCGGCGGGGCGGCTCTGCGCCGGGCCGCCCCGGGACTGCCCGGAGCCGGTGCGGCCGCCGGCCGGGGTGGGGCGGGGGACGCGGCGGGGGGTGGGGGGCTTGGGGGTGGAGGTTTTGGAGGTGGGTGCCTTGGAGCCTGGGGTGCTGGTGGTTCTGGGGGTGCTGGGGCTTTTGGGGCTGGTGGTGCTTTGGGGGCTGGTGGTGCTTCTGGCACTGGGGCCGGAGCTCTTGGGGGTCGGGCTCTTGGCCGCTGTGCTTTTCGAGGGTGCGCTTCTCGGGGGCGTGCTCTTCGAAGCGGTGCCCTTTGAGGGCGTGCTCTTCGAAGGGGTGCTCTTCGAGGCGGCGCTCTTCGAGGCCGGGGTCTTCGGGCCGGTTCCGGACCCGGAGCCGCTGCCGGAGCGCGGGCCCTTGGGGTCGGTCATGCGGCACCCTCCTCCCGTGCGGCCGTACGGGTACGGGGTACGCGCCCGGGGGCGGTCACGGGCCCGGAGGCGCCCCCTGGCAGGGCTTCGGTGTTCTCGTACGGCACGGGTCACCTGCCGGAAGTCGTCGGGGCGGAGCCGGGGGCCGGGCGGGCGGGCGCGGCCGTCGTCCGGGCCCCGGCGCGCGGTGCGCCGGGCAGCGGGCGGCCGGGGGCGGAGAGCGCGGGCATCGGGTGGTCGGGCAGCGGGCGGTCGGGCAGCCGCGGGCCGGGGACGGCGGGCGTGCGGGGGGCGACCGGCGCGACGGGCGCGGCCTGTGGTTTCGGCCCGGCGGACGGCCGGGGGCCCGGCAGGGTGATCCGGGCCGGGGTGCGCGCGCTCATCGGTCCGGCGCCGCCCGGGGCCGCGCTCGGCTTGCCGCGTACCGTGCCGTCCGGCTCCAGGAAGGCCGGGCTGCCGCCCGGGACCATCCCCAGCTCGCGGGCGCGCTTGTCCAGCGCGCCGGGCGCCGAGTACGCGTCCACCTCCTGCTGGAGCGCCTGCTGCTCGTCCGTCAGCTCGTTGGTCCGCTTCTCCAGTCTGCTCAGTTCGAAGGAGCCCTGGTTGAGCGCGGAATTGAGCAGCAGCAGCGCGATCAGGCCGGAGCCGAGGAGCACCACCACGAGGAGCACGAACGGCGTACGCGCCGCCGTACCCCCCGTCCCGGGGGCGAACAGGCCCGAGAGCCGTCCCGGCCCCGAACGCGTCCGCCCCGGCCGGTTCACGCGATGTCCTCGCGGATGCGCTCGGCGCCGCGCAGCCGGGCGGGGGCCGCGCGCCGGTTCTCGGCGATCTCCTCCTCGGTCGGCAGTTCGGCGCCGCGGGTGAGCAGCTTCAGGCGCGGCTGGTACTGCTCGGGGACGACGGGCAGGCCGGGCGGCGCGGTGTTGGCCGCGCCCGCCGCGAAGACCTGCTTGACGATGCGGTCCTCCAGCGACTGGTACGACAGCACGGCGATCCGGCCGCCCACCGCGAGGGCCCGTACGGCGGCCGGCACGGCGCCCTCCACGGCGGCCAGTTCGGCGTTGACCTCGATGCGCAGCGCCTGGAACGTGCGCTTGGCGGGGTTGCCGCCGGTGCGCTTGGCGGCCTGCGGCAGGGCGTCGCGGATCAGCTCCACCAGGCGCGCGCTGTGGGTGAAGGGCTCCTTGGCGCGTTCCCGTACGACCGCCTCGACGATCCGCTTGGCCTGCTTCTCCTCGCCGTAGGCGCGCAGGATGCGGACCAGTTCGCCGGGCGGGTAGGTGTTGAGGACCTCGGCGGCGCTGATGCCGGTCGTCTGGTCCATGCGCATGTCCAGCGGCGCGTCCTGCGCGTACGCGAAGCCGCGGTCGGCCTCGTCCAGCTGCATCGAGGAGACGCCGAGGTCGAACAGGACGCCCTGGACGCGTGGGACGCCGAGGCGGTCCAGGACCTGCGGCAGCTCGTCGTACACGGCGTGCACGAGGGTGGCGCGGTCCCCGTAGGGCGCCAGGCGCTCCCCCGCCAGCTTCAGCGCGGCCGGGTCGCGGTCGAGGGCGATCAGGCGTGCGGCCGGGAACGTGGCGAGCAGCGCCTCGCTGTGCCCCCCGAGGCCGAGCGTGCAGTCGACGACGACCGCGCCGGGCTCGGCGAGCGCGGGGGCGAGCATGTCCAGACACCGCTGGAGCATGACGGGTACGTGGCGATCGTTGCTGCTCATGCGCCTTCCGATGGGCTGGGCGGCAGGTGGGGCCCCCGGCCGCTGGCTGGGGGAATGCCGCACGTACCGCTTGGTCCCCGCCCGCTCTGAAGGGGAAGTGGCCCTCCGACGACGGGGAAGTGCCGTCGGCGGACCGGCTGGAGCGGGAGGAGGCCGAGCCGTACGTGCAGATCGCACGCGAAAGATTCGGGATCCGAGGAGAGCGTCACGCCTCCCACTTCGCGCCACTTTAGTCCACTGCCGCGCGGGGTCAATCAACCGGTTCCGCGCGTCCCGCACCGGCCGTCCGGGTGTTTTCGGGGAATTTCCGAGGGGCTCCGGAGAGCCGTGAGCCGGGGCGGACCGAGGCCCGCAGGCCGGGCGAAAAGACCGCTTTCACCCGATCGGCGGCGACCGGCGGGGGCGTGTGGAAAACCTCACACGAGACCGCAGTGCCCCCTATGCCCGCCCCGACGTGCAGCCTTACCGGCCGGTGCCCCTTACCGTGTTGCTATGTCGATACCTGCCTCGCAGCCGCTGCCCCCGTCCGCCGACAGCGCCGTGGCCCCCACGGGCGGCACGGTCACCGACCGCCTCGTCGAGGCCAACAAGAAATACGCCGCCGCCTTCACCGACCCGGGCATGGACGCCCGGCCCGTCCTGAAGGTCGCCGTCGTGGCGTGCATGGACGCGCGCCTGGACCTCCACGACGCGCTGGGCCTGGAGCTCGGCGACTGCCACACCATCCGCAACGCGGGCGGCGTCGTCACCGACGACATCATCCGCTCCCTGACCATCAGCCAGCGCGCGCTGGGCACCCGCTCGGTCGTGCTGATCCACCACACGGGCTGCGGCCTGCTGAACCTGACCGAGGACTTCCGCCACGAGCTGGCGGCCGAGGTCGGCCAGCGGCCCAACTGGGCGGTCGAGGCGTTCAAGGACCTCGACGAGGATGTCCGGCAGTCCATACAGCGGGTACGGACCTCGCCGTTCCTGCTGCACACGGACGATGTGCGGGGCTTCGTCTTCGACGTGACGACGGGTCTGCTGCGGGAGATCGACCCGCGGTAGGTGCCGATGAGTACGCACCCGGCCCGCGGCCCCTGTGCCGCGGGCCGCGGCCACGTGGCCGGGCGGACCGTCCGCCCGGCCTCGCGGTTTCACCGGCGGGACGTGGCGGGCGGGGCCGCGGACGGCACGGCGCGTGCCCCGGCGGGCGAGTTATCCACAGGCCATGACGCGAAGTGGCGCGGGCGGCGAGAATGCGTGAGTGACGTCGTCACGGCCGTGCGGCTGTGCCGGCGCATGGCGGGGAGGGCCGGTCCGTACGGAGGACGTGCGCCCGTAATGGGGTATCCCGTGCTCCTCGGAGCGCGGGGAAAGGGCCGAGGAGGGCCGGGTGACGACCTATGACGAGCAGGCGAGCCTTGGGGGTCACCCCGTGCGGGCGGAGCCGGGCGCAGGGCGGGACCTGACCGCCACGGCGGAGCGGGTCCGCAGGTCGGTCGAGGGTGTGATCGAGGGCAAGCCGGAGGCCGTACGGCTCGCGCTGACCGTGCTGCTCGCGGAGGGCCACCTGCTCATCGAGGACGTGCCGGGCGTGGGCAAGACGATGCTCGCCAAGGCGCTGGCCCGGTCCATCGACTGCTCGGTGCGGCGCATCCAGTTCACCCCCGACCTGCTGCCGTCGGACATCACGGGGGTGAGCGTCTACGACCAGCAGCGGCGCGACTTCGAGTTCAAGCCCGGCGCGGTCTTCGCCCAGATCGTGATCGGTGACGAGATCAACCGCGCCTCGCCCAAGACCCAGTCGGCGCTGCTGGAGTCGATGGAGGAGCGCCAGGTCACGATGGACGGGCAGACCTACGAGCTGCCCGCGCCCTTCATGGTCGTCGCCACCCAGAACCCGGTCGAGATGGAGGGCACCTACCCCCTCCCGGAGGCGCAGCGGGACCGCTTCATGGCGCGGGTCTCGATCGGCTACCCGAGCCCGGACGCCGAGCTGCGGATGCTGGACGTGCACGGCGCCGCCTCGCCCCTGGAGGAGCTCCAGCCGGTCGCGCACGCCGACGAGATACTGAAGCTGATCGACGCAGTGCGCGCGGTCCACGTCGCCGAACCGGTCCGCAGATACGCGGTGGACCTGGTGGCCGCCACCCGCAACCACCCGGAGCTGCGGCTGGGTGCCTCGCCGCGGGCCACGCTGCATCTGCTGCGCGCGGCGAAGGCCTCGGCGGCGCTGGCCGGCCGGGAGTACGCCCTTCCCGACGACGTGCAGGCGCTCGCGGTGGCGGTGCTGGCGCACCGGCTGCTGCCGACCGCCCAGGCCCAGTTGAACCGCCGGACGGCCGAGCAGGTCGTCGTCGAGATCCTGCGCCGGACGCCGGTGCCCGACCCCTCGGCGCAGCAGTGGCCCCGGCCGCACGCGCAGCAGCCGCCCGGCGCCCGGGGGTACTGATGACGGCCGGGGGGATCGAGGAGCCGCCGGAGCGCGGGGGGCTGCGGGCCGCCTTCGCGGGGCTGACGACGCGCGGCCGGTCCTTCCTGGCGGCGGGCGTGGCGGCAGCCGCGTGCGCGTACGCCCTCGGGCAGACGGACCTGCTCCGGGTCGGCCTGCTGCTGGCAGCCCTGCCCCTGGCGTGCGCGGTCGTGCTGCACCGCACCCGCTACCGCGTCGCGGGCAGCCGGACCCTCTCCCCCGCCCGGGTGCCGGCCGCCGCCGAGTCGCGGGTGCTGCTGCGGGTGGAGAACGTCTCGCGGCTGCCCACCGGGGTGCTGATGCTCCAGGACCGGGTGCCGTACGTGCTCGGGCCGCGGCCGCGGTTCGTGCTGGACCGGGTGGAGGCGGGCGGCCGCCGCGAGGTGTCCTACCGGGTCCGTTCCGACCTGCGCGGCCGCTATCCGCTGGGGCCGTTGCAGCTGCGGCTGTCCGACCCCTTCGGGATGTGCGAGCTGACCCGCTCCTTCAGCGACCAGGACACCCTGACGGTGGTGCCGCGGGTCGAGCCGCTGCCGCCGGTGCGGCTCGCGGGCGAGGCTTCCGGGTACGGCGACGGGCGGCAGCGCGCGCTCGCGCTGGCCGGTGAGGACGACGTCATCCCCCGCGGCTACCGCCACGGTGACGACCTGCGCCGCGTCCACTGGCGCTCCACGGCGCGCTACGGCGAGCTGATGGTCCGCCGGGAGGAGCAGCCGCAGAAGGCGCGCTGCACGGTGCTTCTGGACACGCGGCGCACGGCTTACCAGGGTTCCGGTCCCGACTCGGCGTTCGAGTGGGCGGTGTCGGGCGCCGCGTCGGTGGCGGTCCACCTGCTGGAGCGCGGCTTCTCGGTGCGCTTCCTGACCGACACGGGCACGTCCGTCCCGGGTCCTGACGGGGCCGGCGGCTGGGCGGGCGGCACCGAGTCCGCCGACACCGCCGGGCTGCTGCTGGACACCCTCGCCGTGGTCGAGCACTCCGCCGAGCCGGGCCTGGCCAGGGCGTACGACGTCCTGCGCGGCGGCAACGAGGGACTGCTGGTCGCCTTCTTCGGCGACCTGGACGAAGAACAGGCCGCGGTGGCCGGGCGGATGCGGCAGCGCAGCGGGACGGCGGTCGCCTTCGTCCTGGACAGCGGCGCGTGGTCGCGGGGCGCCGACGGGCCGCGGGCCGGGGACGGCGCGGGCGGAGCGCGGCTCGGCGAGCGCCTGCGGATGCTCCGTGAGGCGGGCTGGAAGGCGTTGCCGGTGTCACCGGGCGATGCGCAGGCGGCGCTGTGGCGGCAGGCGGACCAGGTGGCCGGAGTACGACAGGGCCCCACGGCCGGCGGCGATTCCGCGGCGGCCGGTGTGACAGGTGCGGTCGGCCCGGGGGGCGGATCGGCGGGACCGGTGGCGGCACCGGGAAGCGGGGCGGCGACATGAGCGGGCGGGCACGGCTGACGGTGTGCGCGGCGGTGGCGACGCTGTGTGCGTCCAGCGCGCTGCTGCCGCTGGTGGAGCCGGTCGGCTGGATGATGCAGGCGGTCGTCCTGCTGGTGATCGTGTCCGGAGCGGGTGCGCTGGCCCGCCGGGTGCCACTGGCCCGGCCGCTGACCGTCGTGGCGCAGGCCGTGGTGGCGTTGCTGCTGCTCACCGTGCTCTTCGCGCACGAGCAGGCGGTCGCCGGAGTGCTGCCGGGCCCCGACGTGTTCCGGGAGCTCGGCGAGCTGACGCAGGAGGGCGTCGCCGACGTCAGCCGCTACGCGATACCGGCCCCCGTGACGGCGGGCATCCGCCTGCTCCTAGTCGGCGGGGTGCTGCTGGTCGGCCTCGTGGTGGACGCGCTGGCCGTGACGTACCGCAGCGCGGCGCCCGCCGGACTGCCGTTGCTCGCGCTGTATTCGGTGGCGGCGGGCCTCTCCCAGGGCGGCGCGGGCTGGCTGTGGTTCCTGCTCGCGGGAGCCGGCTATCTGCTGCTGCTCCTGGCCGAGGGCCGGGACCGGCTCTCGCAGTGGGGCCGGGTGTTCGGCGGCCGGCCGTCCGGTGGCGGGCGGCCGGCGGTCGCCAAGGGGCAGAGTTACGCCGCCACCGCGGGCGGACCGGCGTACGCCCCGGTCCGTACGGGCCGCCGGATCGGCGCGCTGGTGCTGGGCGTCGCCCTGGTGGTGCCCGCGGTCCTGCCCTCCCTCGGCGGCGGGCTGCTCGGCCCGGCCGTGGCCGGCCGCGGGGCGGGCGGCGGCACGATCTCCGCGGTGAACCCGCTGGTCTCCCTCCAGAACAGCCTCAACCAGCCGGAGGACCGGCAGGTCCTCAACTACCGCACCACCGCCTCGGACACCCGGGACCTGTATCTGCGGATCGTCGCGCTCGACCAGTTCGACGGTACGGCGTGGAAGCCGTCCGAGCGCGCCGTCAAGGACGTGCCCGACCGGCTGCCCGACCCCGCGGGGCTGAGCCCCAAGGTGGACGTCACCACCGTCAACACCTCCATCTCCACCGCCCCTTGGTACGCCCAGAACTGGCTGCCGCTGCCCTACCCCGCCTCCCGCGTGGACATCGGCGGGCGCTGGCGCTTCGAACCGGAAGGCCGCACGCTGGTCGGCGACCGCGGGCAGAACACCCGGGGTGTGCAGTACCAGGCCGAGAGCCTGCTGGTGCGGCCGACCGCCCGGCAGCTCGACGCGGCGCCCGCGCCGCCCGCCGAACTGGCCCGGGAGTACACCAAGGTGCCCGACTCGCTGCCCCCGGTGGTGCGCGAGACCGCGCGGCAGGTGACACGGGACGCCAAGTCGGCGTACGACAAGGCGGTCCGCCTCCAGGACTGGTTCGCGCTCAACGGCGGCTTCACCTACAACACGGAGGTGCGGGCCGGCAGCGGCACCGAAGCCATCGCCCGGTTCCTGGAGCAGAAGGAGGGCTTCTGCGTGCACTTCGCCTTCTCGATGGCGGCGATGGCGCGCACGCTGGGCATACCGGCCCGGGTCGCGGTCGGCTTCACCCCCGGCACCCGGCAGAGCGACGGTTCGACCTCGGTGGGCCTCAAGGACGCCCACGCCTGGCCCGAGCTGTACTTCGAAGGCGCGGGCTGGATGCGCTTCGAGCCGACACCGAGCCGTGGTTCACCGCCCGACTACACCCTCGCCGACACCCCGTCCACCGGCGGGACGAATGTTCCGGCGCCGGAGCCGTCGCGTTCGGCGGCCGTGCCCGTGGGGCCGTCGCCGTCGCAGAGCTGCGCCCCCGCGGAGCGGCGCGTCGGCCCCTGCTGGACGCCGCCCGCCCAGGCGGCGAACGGCCCGGCCGACGACGGGCTGTCGCCCTGGACCGTCACGGCCGCGGTCGTGGGTGTGCCGGTCCTGCTCCTGGTGCCGGTGCTGCCGCTGCTGTGGCGGCTGCGGGCCCGCTCCTGGCGCCTGCGCGGCGGCCGCCCGGGCCGGGACGGTCCGGTGAGTCCGCTCACCGCCCGTCCGGAGGCGGTCGGCTCCGGCAGCCGTGGCTCCGGCGGGCCGGTGGAGGTCCTGGGCAGCGCGCCTCCCGGTCAGTACGGCACCGCGCGTACGCTCGCGGCCTGGCGGGAACTGGTCGACTCCGGCTGGGACTACGGCATCCTGCCGGACGACTCGCTGACCCCGCGCAAGGCGGCGGAGCGCATCGTACGCATAGGTGAGCTGCACGGCGCGGCGGCGGACGCGGCCCACCGTGTCGCGGCCTCCGTGGAGCAGGTCCTCTACGCACCCGACCCGCGCCCGGCGCCGGGCCTCGCCGACGAGGTGCGCCGCGTCCGCACCGGCCTGCGGAACGCCGCCTCCCGGCGCCTGCGCCTGCGCGCGCTCCTGGCCCCGCGCTCGGCCGCCCGCGCCCTGTGGACCCTCTCGTCCCACTGGTCAGCCTTCCTGACCCGCTGCACGACCAGCCCACCGGCCACCGCGATACGCCGCGTGGCCGGAGTGCTGCGGTTGTCGCGCGGGAGGACGTGAGTGCTGTCGGCGGGGGCGCGACGCTGGGGGTGGCGGAGAGGGCTCCCGGTCTCCGGGGCCTCCCGGGGGCCGGGGCCTGCCGGGCTCCGGGCTGCCGGACTACCGCTCTGTCTAGCCCCCGGGCAGAACGGCGGGGAGAATGTCCGGTTTCACGCTCACAGGCGCAAAGGGTGCAGACGGATGGCGAGGACGGCGAGGACTGCGAGGACTGCGAGGACACCAGCAGCCGGCGGCCCGATCCGAACGGCCCGGCCCGGCCCCGCTGAGCCCAGGCCCGCGGAGTGTAGTTGCCGACAGCCGGACACGCAGAACGGCCGCCCGGGATCGGACGGCCGTTTCGGTGCTATGGGGGCGCGGACGAGGAGGAAGTCCGTGGAGCGGGTCGGTGTCAGTGGCCCTGTTCGTCGCGGCGGCGCTGCCAGCGGCTCTCGATACGGTCCATCATCGAGCGGCGCTGCCTGGCCTGGCGGCGGGCGGACGCCCCGCCGGAGCCCGCGCGGCCGCCTGCCGCGGCCTGCTGCTCGCCGGGCTTGGGGGCCTTGCGCCATCCGGTGACCGCGAGCACCGCGCAGCCCAGCATGACGAGGAAGCCCACCACACTGACCCAGATCTGCTGTGCGACCATTCCGGCCATGAGGAGCGCGATACCTACCAGGAAGCCCGCGACCGCTTGGTAGACCCGTCGCCGGGTGTACGTACGCAGCCCGCTTCCCTCAAGCGCTGTCGCGAACTTGGGATCTTCGGCGTACAGCGCTCGCTCCATTTGCTCGAGCATTCGCTGCTCGTGCTCCGAGAGCGGCACGGAGTCCTCCTACTCGTCGGTCGCGGGGGGCGACCGGGTGCGACCCTTTCAGGATAGGCAGGGAATCGCCCCCGTGAAACCCGCCCCTCTACGCCAATTCACTGTCCGGGCCGCCACGGCGGTCGGTGGTGCTTGCAGCCTGCATTCCCCACCCGCCGATCCGTCATGCCGGACGCTGTACCCCGATCATACGGGGCGAAGGGGCTGATCGGGTGGCCTGTGGCCGACTGCACGTGCAGGGCCGGCGGGCCGGGGGCGTCAGCCGCGCTCGGCGAGCACGTGCAGCTGGGTGGCGACCGAGTGGAAGGCGGGCTGCTCGGCGGCGGCCGCCTCCAGCTTGAGCAGGGCGTCCATGGCGCCGGGCTCGGTGTCCACGAGCACGCCGGGCACCAGGTCGGCGAAGACCCGTACGCCGTGCACGGCGCCGACCTTCAGACCGGTGTCCGTGACCAGGCCGGTGAGCTGCTCGGCGGTGAAGCGCCGGGGCACCGGGTCGCCGTCGCCCCAGCGGCCCGCCGGGTCCGCCAGGGCGTTCCTGGCCTCGGTGAAGTGGCCCGCCAGGGCGCGGGCCAGAACGGCGCCGCCGAGGCCGGCCGCGAGCAGGCTCAGGGTGCCGGCCGGGCGCAGCGCGCCGACCGCGTTGCGTACGCCCTCGGCCGGGTCGTCCACGTACTCCAGCACGCCGTGGCAGAGCACCGCGTCGTAGCCACCGGGCTCGACCACGTCGAACAGCCCGTGGGCGTCGCCCTGCACCGCGCGCACCCGGTCGGCGACGCCGGCCTCGCCGGCCCGCCGCTCCAGGGCGAACAGGGCGTTGGGGCTGGGGTCCACCACCGTGACGCGGTGGCCCAGGCGGGCGACCGGTACGGCGAAGTTGCCCGTGCCGCCGCCGGTGTCCAGGACGTCGAGGGCGTCCCGCCCGGCGGCCTCGCACCGGCGCTCCAGGGCGTCTTTGAGAACCTCCCAGACCACGGCGGTACGAAGGGATGCGCGCGGGCGCAGCGGGTCAGACACGGCGGGTGGCTCCTCGACGGGGGCATGAACTGATGAGTACCACCCTATTGCGTCCCACGCCGTATCCCCGCCGCGGTCCACGCGCGCCACGGCAGGTGAGGAGGACGGACCACCCCCTCACCCCGCCCGCTGGGAGGGCAGCACCGGCTGGAGGAGCAGCATCCGTTCCACCAGGCGCAGGAACATCGCCACGTCGCGGATCAGGTCGTCGGCGTCGCGCGGGCCGGCCGCGCCGGCTATGCCGGCCTCGGCGCGGGCGCGGCGCTGGGCGCCGGAGGCGAACAGGGCGCTCCACTCCGCGAGTTCGGGAGCGACTTCGGGCAGCACTTCCCAGGCGCTGCGGATCCGCTGCCGACGGCGGAGGCTGGTCTCCGGGCGCCCGCGCACGGCGAGGACGGCGGCCGCCGTTCGCAGCGCGGCGAGGTGGGCGGTGGCGTAGCGCTCGTTGGGGGTCTCCAGGCTGCGGGCCTCGTCGATGCCGCGCTGTGCCTGGGTGAGCAGGTCGAGGGCGGCGGGCGGTGCGGCCGCCCGGCGCAGGACGGGGTGGACATCGCCGGGAGGGCCGTACGCCGCGGAGCTGCCCGCGGCCGAACTGGCTGCCATGACGAACCTCCTGTCGTCGCATGACGGTTCGGGACCGTATGGGGCCATCGTGCGGCACACCACTGACAATCGGCTCTGACCTGCTCTTTCCCCCGGAAGACCGGGGTAATGCGCGGAGATCGGCGGAGATCGGCAGGGATCCTTTCTTACGGCGGAAAGGGGGCGGACCCCCCGACCCCCCTTGCGGAGACATGACAAGGCTGCGCATACTTTTTTGCACTGACTGGTCAGTGCAAGGGAGGGGATCGTGCACGACACCCCGCACGGGGCGGCCGTCACCGCCACGGGATACGGCCTCCAGGGCCCGCGCGGCTGGGCCTTCCGGGACGTCGCCCTCACCGCGCGGCCCGGCTCACTGGTCGCCGTGGCGGGCCCGTCCGGCTCCGGACGTACCTGCCTGCTGCTCGCGCTCACCGGCCGGATGGCGACCACCGCCGGCACGGCCGAGGTCGCGGGCCTGCCGCTGCCGAAGAAGAAGGCGGCGGTACGAGCGGTCACCGCTCTTGCGCACGTACCCGGTGTCACCGATCTCGAACCCGCGCTGACCGTGGCCGAGCACCTGCGTGAACGCACCCTGCTGCAACGCCGGTTCGGCGGCTCCTCCCCGAATGCCGCCGGGGACGCCCTCCGGGCGCTGCTGCGGCCGCGCCGGGAGCGTACCGCGGCGGCCCGCGCCCGGATCGACGCGGCCCTGGAAGCGGCCGGCCTGGACCTGGCCACCCTGCCCAAGGGCGACCGGACGTCCGTACGGGACCTGGACCGGCCGGAGGCGCTGCGCCTGTCGATCGCCCTGGCCCTGATCGGCAGGCCCCGCCTGCTCGCCGTCGACGACACCGACATGAAGCTCTCCGACACCGAACGCGCGGACGTCTGGGCGACGCTGCGCGCCCTGGCGGCGGCCGGGACGACCGTCCTCGCGGTGTGCAGCCAGGCGCCGGACGGCGCGGTCGTGGTGCGTACCGGACGAGGCACCGGGTCCGAGCCCGGCTCCGGCGGCACGGGCGCCCACGACGAGCGGAAGGGGGCGGCGGATGCGCTCGCCGAGGCTGGCCGCGCTTGAGCTGAAGCGGTTCGGGAGGGGCAAGCTGCCGATGGCGGCGCTGATCGCCCTGCTCCTGCTGCCGCTCCTGTACGGCGCGCTGTACCTGTTCTCCTTCTGGGATCCGTACGGGCGCCTGGACAGGATCCCCGTCGCCCTCGTCAACGAGGACGCGGGCGCCGAGGCCAAGGGCAAGAAGATCGCGGCCGGCGACAGCATCGTCGACGGCCTGCGCGGCAGCCACACCTTCGACTGGCACGAGGTGAGCGCCCAGGAGGCCGACAAGGGTGTCGAGGACGGCAGGTACTACCTGTCACTGACCGTCCCGGAGGACTTCAGCAAGCGGATCGCGTCCAGTGCGGGCGACCACCCGGAGACCGGCGCCCTCCGGGTCCGCACCAACGACGCCAACAACTACATCGTCGGGCAGATCTCCCGCACGGTCTTCTCCGAGGTGCGCTCGGCGGCGTCGGCGAAGTCCTCGCGCGGCTTCTACGACAACATCTTCGTCTCCTTCTCCACGCTGCACGACAAGACGCAGCAGGCCGCGGACGGCGCCGGCGAGCTCCGGGACGGCATCGGGCAGGCCCAGGACGGCACCGGCAGGCTCAAGGACGGGCTCGGTACGGCGAAGAACGGCAGCGGCACACTGGCCGCCGGCCTGAAGGACCTCGACGCGGGCGCCGGCAAGCTGTCCGCGGGCACCGCCGACCTCGCCGCGGGCGCGTCCGCCGCGTCGCGCGGCGCGGACCGGCTCGCCACCGGCTCGGGCCAGGTGGCCCAGGGCACCCAGCAGCTCGCCGACAAGGTCAACGGCGTGGCGGCCGAGATCGGGCCCTTCGTGCGGGCGCACGGCAAGGAGATCGGCCGGGTGGCCCAGGCGGTGGCCGACGGCTCCCAGGCCGTACGCGGCAACCTGGACAAACTGCCGCGCGCGGCCGACGCGGGCGCCCGGCTCTCCCGGGGGATGTCCGACCACCTCGCGGCCTTCTACCGGCAGCGGTGCGAGCAGAGCGCCCGGCCGGACGCCTCGTGCACCGAGCTGAAGCAGCTCACCCGGCAGGCGGCCGCCGCCGCGGCCGAGGCCGAGGAGATCAGCGGCTATGTGCATGACCGGAAAAACCTCGACCAGCTGGGCCGCGACCTCGACACGCTGCACCGGCTGGCGGGCGAACTGGCGCGGCGCGGCCCGACCCTGGGCGCCGACCTGGACGCCGCGGTCGCGAAGATCAACCAGCTCAACGCGGGCGCCCACCAGGTCTCCGCGGGCGCCGGCAAGCTGGCCGCCGGTGCCGGGAAACTGGCGGACGGCGCGGGACAGGCCGCCGACGGGGCCCGCGCGCTGCACGCGGGCGCCGGCCGCGCCGCCTCCGGTGCGGACGACCTGGACCGGGGCGTCGGCACGCTGAAGGACGGCGCGCAGACCCTGTACGGCGGCATGTTCAAGCTCTCCGACGGATCTCAGAAGCTGGCGGGCGGGCTGCACGACGGCGTGCGGCAGATCCCGGACTACGGCAAGCAGGACCGGGACGCCCGTACGCGGGTGATGTCCGACCCGGTGCAGCTCGCCTCCCAGGCGGCGCACCGCGCGCCCAACTACGGCACCGGCTTCGCCCCGTACTTCATCCCGCTCTCCCTGTGGGTCGGCGCGATGGTCGCGTACATGCTGATCCCGCCGCTCAACCGGCGCGCGCTCGTCATGGGCGCGGGCGCCTGGCGGATCGCGGTCTCCGGGTGGCTGCCGGTGTTCGCCCTCGGGGTGCTCCAGACGGCCGCGCTGATGTCCGTCCTGCACTACGGGCTCGGGCTCCAGATGGAGCGGCCGGCCGGTACGGTCGGGTTCCTGCTGCTGGCCACGGCGTGTTTCGCGGCGATCGTGCAGTGGCTGAACGCCCGCTTCGGGCCGGCGGGGCGCATCCTGGTGCTGGCGCTGCTGATGCTCCAGCTGACGTCGGCGGGCGGTACGTACCCGGTGCAGACCAGTCCCGGCTTCTTCAACGCCATCCACCCGTACCTGCCGATGAGTTACATCGTCGAGGGGCTGCGGCGGCTCATCACGGGCGGCGACCTGGCGCCCGTGTGGCAGGGCAGTGCCGTCCTGCTCGCCTTCACCGCGGCCGCGCTCGCGCTGACCGCGTGGGCGGCGCGCGGGAAGCAGGTCCTCCGGATGAAGGACCTGCACCCGGAGCTGAGCCTGTGAGCGCGCGGGCCTCCGGGGGCGGCACAATCTCCCCCATGGACAGCTCCAGCACGCGCCGCCGGACCACCCGGCGCAAGCTCTTCGAGGCCGCCGTCACGCTCATCGCCGAACAGGGCTTCTCCTCGACGACGGTGGATGAGATCGCCGAGCGCGCGGGGGTCGCCAAGGGCACCGTGTACTACAACTTCGCGAGCAAGAACGAGCTCTTCGAGGAGTTGCTGCGGCACGGCATCGAGCTGCTGGCCACCTCCCTCCAGGAGGCCGCGGACGCGGCGGCGGCGCGGGGCGGCACCCGGGTGGACGCGCTGGACGCGATGATCCGGGCCGGGCTGGACTTCATCGCCCGCTACCCGGCGCTGACCCAGCTGTACGTCGCCGAGCTGTGGCGCACCAACCGCGCCTGGCAGTCGACGCTGATGGTGGTGCGGGAGCGGGCGATCACGGTCGTGGAGGGCGTGCTCCGGGAGGCGGTGGCGAACGGCGAGCTGAGCGAGGACATCGACATCCCGCTGACGGCGTCCGCGCTGTTCGGGATGGTGCTGGTGGCCGCGCTGGACTGGCAGTCGTACCAGCCGCACCGGTCCATCGACGACGTGCACGCGTCCCTGTCACGGCTGCTTCAGGGGCGGGTGAGCGGCCGCCCGTAGGGCGCCCGGGTGAGCGGGCGCCCGTGGACGCGCCGGTACGGCCGCCCCGGGGCGCACACAGCGGCGGGGGGGGGGGGGGGGGGGCGCGCGCCCCCGCCCGCCC